>NZ_JABERD010000196.1 GCF_013044505.1 Streptomyces sp. S3(2020)
GGCGGTGCTGGTGGGGCGGATCAGAGGGGTGGACTGAGCGTCAGAGCGCTCCGGCGTCCCGGGCCGTCCAGACACTGGGGTACAGCGGGCGGAAGCCGAGCTCGCGGCGGATGCGCTCGGTGGAGGTGATCCCGAGCCACGGGTCGGGATCCGTGCGCTCGTGGAGTCCGGCGGGGACCTCGACGCCGTTGAGCCCGTGCAGTTCGAGCGCTGTGACGGGGGCGTCGTCGGAGATGTTGTAGATCCGGCCGGCGACTCCCGGCGCGTGCAGCAGACGCAGCAGGCCCTGGGCGACGTCCGCGTGATGGACCATCTGCAACCGCTGGGACGACGCCCAGTTCCGGGCCCATATCAAGGACTGGGACAGATGCGGATCGCCCTCGCCGTAGACGAAGACGAGCCGGCCGACCCGCACGTCCAGGCCCTCCAGGGCGAGCAGTTCCCGTTCGGCCGCCACCTTCGACTCGGTGTAGGCGCCCCACATCTCGCCGCCGGGCCGGATCTCGTCCTCCTCGGTCAGCGGGCGGCCGCGTCCGAGCCCGTACACGAGCCCGGTGCTGGCCTGGACGAAGCGCCGCACTCCGGCGGCGAGCGCGGCCCGGCCCAGTGCGACGGCGGCGTCCCGGTTGACGGCCCAGGCCTCGTCGTCCGGTACCCCGCGGAAGGAGGCCGCCACGTTGACGACGGCGTCCACCCCGGCGACCGCCTTGCCGAGCACCGCCTCGTCCCGCAGGTCCCCGACCACGACCTCGGCGCCCGCCTCGGCGAACGGCTCCCCCCGTGCCGCGTCCCTCACCAGCACCCGCACCCCCTCCCCCGGCCGGGTCTGTGCCAGCAGCCTCGGCACGAACCGCCGGCCGACCTGTCCTGTCGTCCCGGTCACCAGTGTCAGCGTCATCGTTTGCTCCTCTCGTCGGTGACCAGCCTCGGCCGGGACGGGAGAGGGCGGGAGAGACCTCCTGATCGGGGGACCGGCGGTCCCTGGCTAAGCGGAGCGGCTTGCCGCAGCCTGGAGGGGTGAACCGAGCCGAACTCGCCGACTTCCTGCGCCGTGGCCGTGCCCGGCTGGAGCCCTCGGACGTGGGGCTGCCCCCCGGGTCCCGTCGCCGCACACCGGGGCTGCGCCGGGAGGAGGTGGCGTCGCTGGCCGGCATGTCGGTGGACTACTACACGCGTCTGGAACAGCGCAGGGGCCCGCACCCGTCCCGCCAGATGCTGACGGCACTGGCCCGCGCGCTGCGCCTGACCGACGACGAACGGGACCATCTGTTCCATCTGGGCGGCGAGGAGCCGCCGCGCAGGGAGCCGACGTCGTCGCATGTACGGCCGGGCCTGCTGCTGATCCTGGACCGGCTGCACGACACCCCGGCGCAGGTCATGAGCGACATCGGCGAGATCCTGGCCCAGAACGCGCTGGCGAAGGCCCTCGCGGGCGACGCCTCCGCCCGGCCGCGCCGCGACCGCAACCTGGCCCGCCGGTTCTTCCTGGACCCCGCGACGCAGGACCTCTTCCCGCCCGAGGACCGTCCGCTACTGGCCCGCGCCCAGGTCGCGGGACTGCGCGCGGTGACCGCGGCCCGCCCCGACGACCGCGAGGCGACGGCCCTGGTCGCCGAACTCCGCGCCGCCAGCGAGGAGTTCGCCCGGCTCTGGACCGACCACGAGGTCTCGGTACGCCGCTCCTCCACCAAACGCTTCCGCCACCCGGTGGTAGGCCTCCTCGAACTCGACTGCGAGGTCCTCCTCAGCCACGAACACCACCACCAACTGGTCGTGTACACGGCCCGCCCCGGAACGGAGTCGCACGAACGCCTTCAACTGCTGCGCGTGGTGGGCCTACAGAACATGGCCCCCATCAGATATTCCGGCTGAATTCCGTCGAAAAATCTCCAGCCCCCTACAGTTTTGATGTGCGACCGCGAGGTACGGGGGGCAGTGACTTTGCCGGAATCAGACCGAGGCCGGAATCCTGAAACACCGGAGACCGAAGAATCCCCTGACACGCTCGGGGAACAATCGGAGTCTTCTTCGACCTCTTCCCGGACCTGAAGCCGAACTCTGGCCAACCGGAGATGAGGGCCGAGCTCTCTGTGCTGGACGTGGCCGTTGAGGGACTCGAGCGGATAGGCGGCAAGGTTCAGGAACAGGGAGAGGAGGAACGCAAGCCTTTCACCTCCGAAGGTCCGGTGATCGACATCCTCCTCCGGAATTCCGGCAACGGAAACGCCGCCATCACAAAGGCAACCTTCGAATTGAATAGAGCCATCGATCTATTGGATTGCACTTTCCCTGGCGGCGGCTCTATATTCTACGTCGACTATGATGTCCAAATACCGCTGAACTCCCGCCCCGGAGACGCAATCCCCCGCACCCTGCGATTCTTTCTTGAACCCGATAGTGACGGAAGGATCAGATTCTCTATCGGAACGGAAGGGGAACCAGACCTTCGATTCCTGTATGAATTCACCGTGACCCTGTCACCAGCGGGGGACGGTCCAGAGTTGGTGATACCGAAGGTTGTGGTGCTGGGCCCCGCCTACGTACATGAAGTCATCGACTCAGCCACCGGCACCAAGCAAGCACACCTGAACAACCCGGAGGAACCCTTCTACCCCTGCTACAAGAAAATGCTGTCCGATCTGGCAAGGATGGAAGGCGAGGCCAAGTACATGTCACCCGATGTGACCGACTTCCGCACCAAGTTGGAAGCCGCCGTCACATCGTGACCCCGGGGCCTCACACGCCCGGTCAGAAGCCCAGCTTGCGCAGCTGTCGAGGGTCGCGCTGCCAGTCCTTGGCCACCTTCACATGAAGATCCAGGAACACCGGCGTCCCCAACAGCGCCTCGATCTGCTTGCGGGACTTGATGCCGACTTCCTTGAGGCGCTTGCCCTTGGGGCCGATGATGATGCCCTTCTGGCTGGGCCGCTCGATGTAGACGAAGGCGTGGATGTCGAGGAGGGGCTTGTCGGCTGGGCGGTCGTCGCGGGGGAGCATCTCCTCCACCACGACGGCGATGGAGTGCGGAAGCTCGTCGCGGACCCCCTCCAGCGCAGCCTCCCGGATCAACTCCGCGATCATGACCTGCTCGGGCTCGTCGGTGAGGTCACCCTCGGGATAGAGCGCCGGGCCTTCCGGAAGGAGCGGGACGAGCAGGTCGGCCAGCAGGTCCACCTGCTGGCCCTCGACCGCCGACACCGGCACGATCTCCGCCCACTCGAAGCCGAGCTCCTTGCCGAGCTGGTCGATCGCGATCAGCTGCTCGGCCAGGGTCTTCGAGTCCACGAGGTCGGTCTTCGTGACGATCGCGATCTTCGGCGTCTTCTTGATCGACGCGAGTTCCTTCGCGATGAAGCGGTCACCGGGGCCGAGCTTCTCGTTCGCCGGGAGGCAGAAGCCGATCACGTCGACCTCGGCCCAGGTGGTGCGTACGACATCGTTCAACCGCTGGCCGAGCAGCGTGCGCGGCTTGTGCAGCCCAGGGGTGTCCACCAGGATCAGCTGGGCGTCGGGCCGGTGCACGATCCCCCGCACCGTGTGCCGCGTCGTCTGCGGTTGGTCCGCCGTGATGGCGACCTTCTGGCCGACCAGAGCGTTCGTGAGGGTGGACTTGCCCGCGTTGGGGCGGCCTACAAAGCAGGCGAAGCCGGCCCGGTGGGCAACCTCGGGCGACTTCTCGGGTGACTGGGTGCGAACGCTCATGACGCCCATTCTCCGTTACTGAGAGCCTCAGCTGCGACAGCAGTCCCGTTCTTTCGAGCGGGAAGGTCCGTGCCGTTACCAAAGTGTGAGGGCTTCGGCTTGACGACGGTCTCTCGCTTCCTCCTGCCGCTGGTGCGGCAGGGTTGCGCCACCTGCCCGCCCGCCCCGACCGCGGTTCTGGTCGGGGCGTTGGCGGCGGGTCTTACGGTCGGCTCCACGAGGCTTCGACACACGAGGTGTGTCCTGGTCTCCGGCCACTCCGGTACCAGTGGTGCAGGCTGCCGCGAGAGCGGCGAGGTTGCGGGCCGCGTTCCCGTCCCGGTCCATGACCAGGCCGCAGGCGTCGCAGGCGAAGACTCGGACGTGCAGCGGCAGCTTGGCTGTCACCGCGCCGCACGCCGAGCAGGTCTTGGAGGAGGGATACCAGCGGTCCGCCACTATGGTGCGGCAAGCATTGCGCTGGCCCTTGTACGTGAGCTGGCGCCGGATCTCCCCGAACCCGGCATCCGCCACCCGGCGGGCAAGCCGCTTGTTGCGGAGCATGCCGGCGACGTTGAGGTCTTCGATCACCACGGTGCCGTACTCGGCCCTGATCTTGGTGGTGAGCTTGTGCAGCGCGTCGGTGCGCAGGTTCGCCACCCTGTGGTGGATTCGGTTGCGCTCGCGGTTGGCCTTTTCCCACCGCTGCGACGGCTTCTGCCCGGTCCTGCGGTCGGGCCCCTGCCTACGTGAGACGCGGCGGGAATGGAACCGCAGGAGCTTGAGAGCGCCGTCCAGGTGCTTCGGGTTCGACTCGTAGCGGATCTCGCCCGCGCTGTCGGCGAGGACAGCCAAGTGCTTCACGCCCAGGTCGATCCCGACCGCAACGTCCGGCCGGACCACGCGGGTGATCTCCCGCGGGGCCTCCACCTGCAAGGAGACGAACCAGCGTCCACGCTCGTGGCGAACGGTTGCGGACAAGATGCGCACCCTCCCGGCCTGGATCCTGGCAAGGAGCTTCCGGGTGGATTCATGGACTCGGATCGCGCCCAGTCGCGGCAGCGTGACGTGCCGGCCGTCCGGTTCGGCTCGGATCGTGCCTGTGGTGAACCGACATGACAGCCGAGCCTTGCGCTTCTGTTTCCGGCGCGGCACCCCCATCCTGGGGCCTTTGCGCTTTCCCTGCTTGGACTTGGCGTAGTTGTCGAACGCGGCAGCCGCGTTCGCCAGCCCAGTGCTGTAAGCCTCCTTGGAATTCTCCTCCCACCAGCCAGAGAACCGAGCGTCGGAATTCTTGATTCTGTTGAACTCCTTACGCAGTGAGGGCAGGGACCACGGCCGCCAGGGCGTGAGCCCATCTGCTCCGATGCCGTACGAGGCCTCGGCCCTGCGCTGCCACCACGAGGCGGTCACCCACGACACGGCCCAGTTGTAGGCGGCTCGGGAGGCGCCGCAGTGCGAGCGCAGCGCCCGCTCCTGCCCCACATTCGGATCCAGCGCGAACTTGTAGGCCTGCACCACAAACCCCGATTGCGGTCGAAACTTCCCGCCCACGCGCCCACCCCGTTTCAATCAACCCCTCGCCACATCCAACGAGCACCTCCCACAAAGGTCACACGTTCGATGCATGAACTTTCGTTCCCTCCAGAAGGGCAAGCCTCTGACCGCCAACGACTCCGTCCAGCCCTCTCCCACCCACTCGCGTGAGCTTTCAGAAACCCACACGCAACGAAACCTTATGGAAACACCCCCGTGCGCATCCGGTAACGCGCGCCCGTGACCCTCTGACGAGCCCCCACCTCGTTGGAGATCCCCGTGACCCTCGCCGCCCCCCTCGCCGTCGGGCGTATCGACACCGGCGACACCGCCTGGCTGCTCGCCGCGACCGCCCTCGTCCTGCTGATGACCCCGGGCCTCGCCCTGTTCTACGGCGGCATGGTCCGCACGAAGAGCGTCCTCAACATGCTGATGATGAGCTTCGTGTCGATCGCGCTGGTGACCGTCGTATGGCTGGCCGCGGGCTACTCCCTCGCCTTCGGTGACGACATCGGCGGCGGCTTGATCGGCGGACTCGACCACGCGGGCATGGCCGGTCTCGGCCCCGACAGCGTCCAGGGCACCGTCCCCACCCTGCTCTTCGCCACCTTCCAGCTGACCTTCGCGATCATCACCGCCGCGCTGATCAGCGGCGCGATCGCGGACCGCGCGAAGTTCGGCGCGTGGCTGGTCTTCGTCCCGGTGTGGGCGCTGCTCGTATACGTTCCCGTCGCCCACTGGGTCTGGGGCCCGGGCGGCTGGATCCTGGAGAGTCTCGGCGCCCTCGACTTCGCGGGCGGTCTCCCCGTCGAGATCACCTCCGGCGCCTCCGGTCTGGCGCTGTGCCTGGTCCTCGGCCCGCGCCTCGGCTTCAAGAAGGACGCGATGCGTCCGCACAACCTGCCGATGGTCATGCTCGGCGCGGGTCTCCTGTGGTTCGGCTGGTTCGGCTTCAACGCCGGTTCGGCGCTGGGTGCCAACGGACTGGCCGCGGCCGCCTTCCTGAACACCCTCGTGGCGGGCTGCACGGGCCTGCTGGGCTGGCTCTTCGTGGAGCAGAAGCGCGACGGCCACCCGACGACCCTGGGCGCGGCCTCGGGTGCGGTCGCCGGTCTCGTCGCGATCACCCCGTCCTGCGGCTCGGTCTCCCTCCTCGGCGCGCTCGTCATCGGCCTGGCCGCCGGTGTCGTCTGCTCGTACGCCGTGGGCTGGAAGTTCAAGCTGAACTACGACGACTCCCTGGACGTCGTCGGCGTCCACCTGGTCGGCGGTGTCATCGGCACCCTCCTCATCGGCGTCTTCGCCGTCGAGTCGATGACCGGCGGCGCCGAGGGGCTCCTCTACGGCGGCGGGCTCGCCCAGCTCGGCAAGCAGCTGGTGGCCGTGGTCGCCGTGGGGACGTACGCCTTCGTGGTGACGTACGGCATCGCCAAGCTGATCGACAGGACGCTGGGCCTGCGCGCGGCCGAGGAGCAGGAGCACACCGGCCTCGACCTTACGGTGCACGCCGAGACGGCATACGATCACGGCGTCCTGGGCCACGGTGCCCCGGTCAGCTCCTCCGTCGTTCCCTCCGCCCAGAAGGTCAAGCCCCAGGCATGAAGCTCATCACCGCGATCGTCAAGCCGTACCGCCTCGACGAGGTCAAGACGGCGCTCCAGGAGCTCGGCGTGCACGGGCTGACCGTGACCGAGGCCAGTGGCTACGGCCGTCAGCGCGGCCACACCGAGGTGTACCGCGGCGCCGAGTACCAGGTCGACCTGGTGCCCAAGGTCCGTATCGAGGTCGTCGTCGACGACGCCGACTCCGAGGCCGTGATCGACGCGATCGTGAAGGCCGCGCACACCGGCAAGATCGGCGACGGCAAGGTGTGGGCCCTGCCGGTCGACACCGTCGTACGGGTACGCACGGGCGAGCGCGGCCCGGACGCGCTCTGAGCCGGGGCGTCATGGGAGGTGAGTGGGTCGGAGGTGAGTGGTACGTCCTCGTCGAGGCCGCCTACAGCGTCACCGATCAGGCGTGGACCCTGAAGGAGAAGATCCACGTGGGCGGGTACGAGCAGGCCGTGGCCCGTGCGCGGGAGGTCTGCCTGTCCTACCGGCACGGCGAAGGGTGCGGCCACAATGTGTTCCGGCTCTCGGAGACGAGCTGGATGGTGGACGTCACCTACTCCACCTGGAGCACAGACCCGGAGGGGCCCAGGACCCTCTCGGTCCAGCACTTCCGGGTCACCGTCGCGGAGCTGGTGACGACACGGGAACCGGCTCCCGCCGAACCGCCCGAGGGCGCCCCGCGGAAGGGCCGCCTGCGCCGGGCCTTCGGCGGTTAGCCCGGGCCCGTCGCGCCCGGATCAGCAGGACGACGCCCACGGTCAAGACCACCAGCAGCAGCACCGCCATCAGCCACGGCAGCGCGAAGAAGGAGGCGCCCGCCGACTCGCGGGTGTCCTGCGCGCTCGCCGTCAGGGTCACGTCACCCCAGTCCAGCTGTGGCGCGCCCTTCCACGGCTCGCTCAGCCGTACCTTCTGGCCGGGCAGCAGCTCGGAGGGGATCCTCGTCAGATCGCGGGCGAGCAGCGTGCGGCCGAAAAGGCCCGTCGCCCGCAGCTCCACCCTCGGGTTCAGGGTGAGATTGCCGGTGTTGTGGAGGGTGTACGAGACCGTCGCCGCGCTGTCCCCGAAGCCGGGCACGAGCGGCTGGTGGTGGGTGAGGCTCACGTCCTCGACGGAGATCGCGGGCAGGGTGGGCCCGCTGACCCGGAGGTAGACCCGGGCGGCGACGGCCCGCTGCACACCGAGCGCGACGGAGCCGTCCCCCCGGTCGACGCGCTCGTCGAGTGCCACGATCGCGCCGGGGTGGTCGCCGGGTTCGGCGCCGTCGGGCACCTTCAGTGTGAAGGGGACGGTGACCTTGCCGTGCGCGGGGACCTTGATCCGGGACTTCGCGGGCTTCGCCCACACACCCACGCCGCGCATCTTCTCTTTCACGGTGCGTACGGCGAACCCGCCGTCGCGCGCGGTGTTGTAGGCGTCGGCGGAGTACAGCCGGAACGTCATGGGCTCGGCCGTCTTGTTGACGACGACCACCTTGTCCTCGATGGTCTGCCCGGGATCGGCGGAGAGGTAGAAGTACGGCCGCTCGGCCACCGACCCGGACGCGGGGTAGACGGACCAACTCCCGTTGTCCGCGGCGTGCGAGGGCGTGGCGAGGGCGGTGAGCAGCAGGCTCAGGAGAAGGACGTACAGCTTGCGCATGGGTGCGGACCCCCACGGGACGAGTTGGACGGGCGGGTGCGGACGCCCGTACGGTCAGCTGAGCGTGAGGGTGAGGACGCCGGAGTACGAGCCCGGAGGCGTGAACGCCGGTACGTTCAGGGAGAGTCCGGCGTTCGCGGTGAACTCGCCGCCGGTGACCGTGTCGGCGGGTGCCGACGCGAGGGTCGCCCCGGACGAGCCGACCGTGCCCGCCGAACCGGCCTGGCAGGTGCTGGGGCTGCCCGCCTTGGTGTCGCAGGCCGGGGTCCAGCTCAGCCGGTCGGCACCGATGGTGACACCGGGACCGGTGAAGTCGGTGACCTTGCCGGTCAGGGACCAGCCCGCGGTACCGCCACGGAAGTCCTTGACGGTCACGGCGTTGAGGTCGCCCGTGGAGGCGCCGCCCTCGCCGTAGTCGACCGCCGACAGCGAGACGGTGTCGCCGGCCTGGGTCATGGACAGGACGCCGCCGCGCACCGTGGTGGTGAGCTTCTGGGCGTTGTCCGGGACGGGTGTGTTGTCGATGACGGTGTAGGCGGCCGGGCCGGCTCCCAGGGCGGAGTCCCAGCTGCTGCCTTCGTAGGCCACGATGCCGGTCGTCGTCTTGTCGTTGACGACCAGCGAGCCGCTGATGGCACCGCCCGTGTCCGCCGTCACGGTCGCCGTGTCCGCGGTCTGGCTGGAACCGGCGCGTCCGGCGAGGGTGACGGTGGCGCCCGGGGTGAAGTTGCTGCCGGTGACGGCGACACTGGCACCGGGGTTGCCGGTGGCCGAACCCAGGGAGATGGCACGGGTGTTGGGCTGGGTCGCCGGGCTCGCGGTGAGGGTTTCGGAGACCGGCGCGGGCGGGTTGGTGACCGTGCAGGGCGTATCCAGCTCCAGGATGTAACTGGTGTGGATGTTGTAGTCGCCGGGCGCGAGGGTGATGGCACCGGCCGTGGTGACGGTGAAGGTGCCGGTCATGCTGAAGCCCGGGAACGGGGCGTTGCCGGCCACCGGGTCGTTCTTCTTGGGTCCGACGACGGTGACGTCACCGGTCTGGGCGCCGCCGAGGGTGACCTTGCCGGACGGCGTCATGATGTCGGCGGGCAGGCTGATGGCGGTCGGGTTGCTGGCGGCGGGCGTGACGACCTTGTAGGTCACGGTGACGGTGTCGCCGACCTTCGGGGTGGCGTTGTCCACCGTGATGATCGCGGTGGTGGTGCCGTCGATGGGCGGGATGCCGGCGACGGCGGGCGGGATGCAGTGCGTGGCGAAGTCCACGTTGCTCGCGGCCCCGGCCGGAGCGGCGAGCGCGCCGCCGGCGGTGACGGCGAGCGCGGTCGCCCCCAGTAGCGACATCAGTCGGCGTCTTCGGTCTCTCATGGTTGGTTGCCCCCTCTGCGGGATGCGGGCGCGGCGGCTCATCCGCGCCGACAGGGGGCATTGATGTGTGGATCGCGTGAGAAGTCAATGGACATGCGGCTGTGAACTGATGGAGCGTCAGTTCACGGTGTCGCTAGGTGAACTGACGCTCCGCTCAGGCCGGTCGGTCCGGTCCGGTTGCAGATTCTCAGTCGAACACGAACGGTCCGGGCGACTGGGGCCCGGTCGCCGTGCAATTGACGGTGATCCCGAGAACGACGATCTGAAGCGAACCGCCGTACGCGTCGAGACTGTCACCGGACGCCACGGTCCCACTGAGCGGACCGACGGTGACGGGGTCACCTGCGGCGAGCGCGGGGTTCTCCGTGCCGCTGAAGGTGGTGGTGCCGCCGCTCGCGTTCACCAGGGTGAGGGTGGAGGTGATGGAGTCCTCGGCCAGCGCGATCGGCGCGGTGATCGCCGAGGTGACGGTGATGGTTGCGGACGTACCGTCCTGGGTGGCGGCGAGCGTGGCCTCGCCACTGCCGAAGATTCCGCAGTCGGCGGTGATCGTGGCCGTGTCGGGGGTCACGGCGACAGCGGCCGGCGCGAACGCCATACCGGCGACCGCGAGTGACCCGACCGCCAGTGCCGCACCGGTACTGAATCGTTTGCCTCTCATGGGGGTTCCGACTCCCTTCCCGTATCGGGAAACTGCCATGTGGGGATGGACGGGAGATCCGATCGGTCGCCGACGACACGTGGCGCGGAACGTGTCGTGTGGGGGGTGGCGGTGGGGTGGGGATACGCAGATCTGACGGACCGTCGGAACTACCGGTTCCATTGATACGCGAGGGAAGTGGAACGGCAAGCAGCATTTCCAGCCAAGTGTTACCGCCGGTATCACCCGCAGGTTCAGCCGGCCTTCACGGTGCCGCGCACAGTGCCGTCAGCCCCTGCCAGCAGCACCGGAGTCCCCGCCCCACCCAGATCCCGTACGGCGGCCAGGTCCTCCGCCGGAACGCCGTCGGCGTCCGTCACGACCGCCGCCGCCTCCAAGGACTTCGCCCCCGACGCCACAGCCATGGCCACCGCCGTCCGCAACGCGCTCAGGCGCAGCGAGTCGAGCCCCACGGTCCCCGCCACATACGTACGGCCCGTCTCGTCCCGCACGGCCGCGCCCTCGGGCACACCGCCCCGCGCCCGCGCGGAACGGGCCAGGGTGACGATCTTGCGGTCCTCGGGGTCGAGCGCGTTGCTGTCAGTCATGGAGCGAGCATAAACAGCACGGATCAGCCCCGGTCCAGGCGGAGCCGCTCCGCACGCGGCAGACCGGCCACCACCAGGTCGTACGAGTCCTCGATGAGCTCCCGGACCAGCCGGTCCGGCAGCCCGCCGTCGAGCCGCACCGTGTTCCAGTGCCGCTTGTTCATGTGGTACCCGGGCGCGATCAGCCCCTCGTACTCACCACGGAGCCGCATCGCGTCCTCCGGGTCACATTTGAGGTTGACCTTCAGCGGACTGGCGTCGATCCAGCTCAGCGCGAACATCTTGCCCAGCACCTTGAAGACCGAGATCTCCGGGGCGAAGGGGAAGTCCTCCACGGCCGCGTTGAAGGAGAGACAGAAGGTACGCAGCTCCTGCGGGGTCACTCCGGCTCGCCCTCCTCCTTCGCCGGCTCCACCGGCTCCACCAGCACCGTCACGATCTTGTTCCGCCGCCCGGCCGCCGCCTCCGCCGTCAACCGCAGCACCCGCCCGTCCGGCAGCTCCACCACGGCGGACGCCCCGGCGATCGGCACCCGCCCCAGCGCCTTCGCCAGCAGCCCGCCGACGGTCTCCACGTCCTCGTCGTCGTACTCGTCGAGGCCGTACAGCTCCCCCAGATCGGTGATGTCGAGGCGCGCGGTGACCCGGTAGCGGTCCTCGCCCAGCTCCTCCACCGGCGGGAGTTCGCGGTCGTACTCGTCGGTGATCTCGCCGACGATCTCCTCCAGGATGTCCTCGATGGTGACGATGCCGGCCGTGCCGCCGTACTCGTCGATGACGACGGCGACGTGGTTGCGGTCCTGCTGCATCTCACGGAGCAGGTCACCGGCGTTCTTGGTGTCGGGCACGAAGGCGGCGGGCCGCATGGCGGTCGACACCAGCTCGCTCTCCGCGTCCCGGCTGATATGCGTCTTGCGGGCCAGGTCCTTCAGGTACACGATCCCGACGATGTCGTCCTCGCTCTCGCCGCTGACCGGTATCCGCGAGAAACCGGACCGCAGCGCGAGGGTGAGGGCCTGACGGATCGTCTTGTACCGCTCGATCACCACGAGGTCGGTCCGCGGGACCATCACCTCCCGCACGAGCGTGTCGCCGAGCTCGAAGACCGAGTGCACCATCCGGCGCTCGTCGTCCTCGATCAGCGACTCCGCCTCCGCGAGGTCGACCAGCGCGCGCAGCTCCGCCTCGGAGGCGAAGGGGCCGCGCCTGAAGCCCTTGCCGGGGGTGAGCGCGTTGCCGATGAGGATCAGCAGGTTCGGGATCGGGCCCATGATCCGGGCGAGCGGCAGCAGGACGTACGCCGCCGCCGTGGACGTGTTCAGGGGGTGCTGACGGCCGATGGTGCGTGGGGAGACGCCGACCGCGACGTACGACACCAGCACCATGACACCGATCGCGACCAGCAGGGCCTCGGTCGTGCCGTCGAACTCCTGGAGACAGGCGTACGTGACCATCGCGGCCGCCGCCATCTCGCAGGCGACACGGACCAGCAGCGCCACATTGAGATAGCGGGTCGGGTCGGCGGCGATCTGGGCGAGCTTGGCACTGCCGCGGCGGCCGGAGCGTACGGCCTCCTCGGCGCGGAAGCTGGACATGCGCGCGATGCCCGCCTCCGCGCAGGCGGCCAGCCACGCGACGACGACCAGGGCGATCGCGCCGGCGACGAGGGGGAAGCTCATGACACGGTCGGGGCCGGGGACGGACCGGTGTGGCCCTTCTCCGCGCGCCAGCCGTCCACGATGGCGGCCTGGAGACCGAACATCTCGGCCTTCTCGTCCGGCTCCTCGTGGTCGTAGCCGAGCAGGTGCAGCACCCCGTGGACGGTGAGGAGCTGGAGCTCCTCGTCCATGGAGTGCTGCGTCTCGGCTTCCTCGCCCTGCTTCTTGGCGACCTCGGGGCAGAGCACGATGTCACCGAGGAGGCCCTGCGGGGGCTCCTCGTCGTCCTTCGACGGCGGACGCAGCTCGTCCATCGGGAAGGACATGACATCCGTCGGCCCCGGCAGGTCCATCCACTGGATGTGCAACTGCTCCATGGCGTCGGCGTCCACGACGATCACCGAGAGCTCGGAGAGCGGGTGGATGCGCATCCGCGCGAGTGCGTAGCGGGCGATGTCGAGGATCGCCTGCTCGTCGACCTCGGTTCCGGACTCGTTGTTGACGTCGATCGACATGGTGCTGGGTCGTCTACTTCCGCTTGTTACGGCCGCCCTTGTGGGTGCCGTTCTCCGTGCCGTGGTGGCTGTCGTACTTCTCGTACGCGTCGACGATACGGCCGACGAGCTTGTGTCGTACGACGTCCTGGGACGTGAGCCGCGAGAAGTGGACGTCGTCCAGGCCCTCCAGGATGTCCTGGACCTGACGCAGACCGGACTTGGTCCCGCTCGGCAGGTCGACCTGGGTCACGTCACCGGTGACGACGATCTTCGAGTCGAAGCCGAGCCGGGTGAGGAACATCTTCATCTGCTCGGGGGAGGTGTTCTGGGCCTCGTCGAGGATGATGAAGGCGTCGTTCAGGGACCGTCCCCTCATGTACGCCAGCGGCGCCACCTCGATCGTCCCCGCCGCCATCAGCCGCGGGATCGAGTCGGGGTCCAGCATGTCGTGCAGCGCGTCGTACAGCGGCCGCAGATACGGGTCGATCTTCTCGTACAGCGTGCCGGGCAGGAAGCCGAGCCGCTCGCCCGCCTCCACCGCCGGCCGGGTCAGGATGATGCGGTTGACCTGCTTGGACTGCAGGGCCTGCACCGCCTTGGCCATGGCGAGGTAGGTCTTTCCGGTACCGGCGGGGCCGATGCCGAAGACGATCGTGTGCTTGTCGATCGCGTCGACGTACCGCTTCTGGTTCAGGGTCTTGGGGCGGATCGTGCGGCCGCGCGAGGAGAGGATGTTCTGGGTGAGGACCTCGGCCGGGGTCTCCTGGCCGTCCCCCTCGCCGTTCTCACTCGCTCTGAGCATCGCGATGGAGCGTTCCACTGCGTCCTCCGTCATCGGCTGTCCGGTGCGGAGCACCAGCATCATCTCGTCGAACAGGCGCTGGATGAGGGCGACTTCGACGGAAGCGCCCACCGCGCTGACCTCATTGCCCCGGACATGGATGTCGGCCGCCGGGAAGGCCTTCTCGATCACGCGCAGGAGGGAGTCGCCGGACCCCAGCACGGTCACCATGGGGTGCTGGGCGGGGACGGTGAACTGTGCTCTCGCCTGCCCCTGCGCGGGTGTGCGATCTGTGGGTGTCTGAGTCATGGGCCGGCTCTGTAGGCCTTGCTCGTCCTCCTCGAAACGACTCGCCCGCCACATGGGCGGCCTGGCGATTTCAAGGGTACGCCGGGGGACTGACAACCCCGTAGGCCTTTTCGCGCGGGGCAGCGAAGGGGCGGGGCACCGGGTGAGGGCGCCCTGAGTGAAACGGTGAGCCCTGCATGCTCCCCCCGCGTAGATGGGCAGAATCCGCCCCGTCCGTGCCACACGTGTTCGGGGCGGTGCCGTCGGTCACCGCCCGCCGGGGAAAGCAGGTCGGCCGTGCTCTTGCGTCTGCCCACGTCCGTGTCCGAGGCACAGCGGTGTCTGTCCGAGGGAGCGATACCCGTCGGCGGTGCCACGCTCCAGTGGGCCGTCTGGCAACGGGACGGCTTCCCGGCGCAGGCGATGTCGCTGCGCGAGGTGCCGGAGGCCAATGTCCTCGGCGCCGAGGAACTGGGGGCGGCGGTGCTGCTGTCCCGGGTCGACGACCGGGTCCCGGAGGCGCTGCGCGGGGCGGCCTCACGGGTGGGCACCGGGGCGGTGCGCCGGGCCGCGACGGTCGGCGGGAACATCGTCGGCAGCACCCTGCGCTGTCTGCTGCCCGCGGCGCTCGTCCTGGACGCCCGTGCCACGGTGCTGGACGCGGAGGGCCCCTACGAGACCGACCTGGGCGAGCTCACCGCGAAGCGTCCGGTGCTGCTGAACCTGCGCTGGCGCACCCCGCTGGCCAGCAGCCACCGCAAGCTGCCCGACGAGCCGGGCGGCGCACCGCCGCTCGTCGTGGCCACCGCCGTGCGGGACGTCCTCAAGGTCGCCGTGCGGGACGGCTACGACGTGCTCCACGAGAGCGTGCCGTACGACGCGGGGGCCGGTCCGGCCCTCGACACGCTGGCCCGCACGCCGATCGGCGCGCTGCCCGCGGCGGCATGGGACGTGGTCCGCGAAGAGGTGACCGCCGTCCTGGAGCGCACGCACGACCACTGAACCCGGCCGCCCCCGAAGGCGTCAGGCCGACCTGCGGAAGCCGATCGTCGGCACCGCTCGCCGCAGCGGCCACGGTCTCGCCTGCTCCGTCGGCACCAGGTCCGCCAGGAACCCGTAGCGCCGCAGGGCCGTCGGGTCCTGTCCCTCGACGGACTGGACCTTGCGCCACCATGCCCCGATCTCGGACCAGCCCGGCGCCGACAGCGACCCGCCGAACTCCTGCACCGACAGGGCCGCGGTGAGCCCCGCGAAGGCCAGCCGGTCGGCCAGCGGCCAGCCCGCCAGCGTGCCGGTGACGAAGCCGGCCACGAAGACGTCGCCGGCACCGGTGGGGTCGAGGGCCTCCACGGCGATGGCGGGCACCTCGGCGGTCTCGCCCGTGCGCCGGTCCACCGCGTACGCGCCCTCCGCGCCGAGGGTGACCACGGCCAGCGGCACATGCGCGGTGAGGGCGTGGGCCGCCTCGCGGGGGCAGGAGGCGCCGGTGTAGCGCATGGCCTCCTGCGCGTTCGGCAGGAACGCCTCGCAGTGCTCCAGGTCGGCCAGACCCGCCAGGTCCCAGGCACCGGTCTCGTCCCAGCCGACGTCGGCGAAGATGCGCGTGCCCTCGCTCGCGGCCTGGGTGATCCAGGAGGCCCGCTTGCCCGGCACCAGCGACGCCACGGCCGCACGCGCGCGGGGCGGGCAGTCCGGGGCCGCCTCCTCGGGGGGCGGCTCGTGGCCGTGGGAGACCATCGTCCGCTCCCCCTCGTACGCCATCGACACGGTCACCGGCGAGTGCCAGCCGCTGACGGTCCGCGACGGCGAGAGATCGATGCCCTCGCCCTGCGCCAGGGCGTCCCAGCAGTACTCGCCGTAGTGATCGGAGCCGAAGGCGGCGGCGAGGGACGTTCTCAGCCCCAGCCGGGCCAGCGCGGTGGCCATGTTGGCGACACCGCCGGGGCTCGACCCCATCCCGCGCGCCCAGGACTCGGTCCCGCGCACCGGTGCGGAGTCGAGCCCGGTGAAGATGATGTCGAGGAAGACGGGGCCGGTCAGATACACGTCCCAGGGCGGATCGTCCGCCGCGCGCAGGGCGGCCAGCGGGTCGACCTGGACCTGGCGGTGGCCGGTCTCCCCGGTGTCGTACGACGGTCCCTTCCCGGACGCGATCACGGTGCGCTCCCTGACGTGGTGCCGATCAGGCCAGTCTGCACCACACCACCGACAACCGGCCTCCGCTCACGTCCGACCCGCCCGTCACGTCAGGCCGTCGACGGCCCCGGACGGGCGACGCGAGCCGCACCGGGAGTCGCCTTCGGGGCGGGACAGGCCCCCGGCACCTTCGCGGGCCGTGTCCGGATCCGGTCGTTGCGCCCGCCGCCCCGCACGAAGAGCACACTCAGCGCGGCCAGGAACCCGACGACCGTCAGCCCCACCAGACCTCCCTTCGTCGACCCCGTCGAGTCCTCGATGATCCCGAAGGCCGTCGGCGCCACGAACCCGCCCAGGTTGCCGATCGAGTTGATCAGCGCGATACCGGGCGCGGCGGCACGGGCGTCCAGGTAGCTCTGCGGGATCGTCCAGAAGACCGGCGAGGCCGGCTTGAACCCCATCGCGGCGAGACAGAGCGCGCCCAGCCCGGCCCACGGCGACACGAACACCGCGAGCAGCGTGCCGCAGCCGCCCAGCACCAGCAGCGCCATCAGGATCGGGCGCCGCTTGCCGATACGGTCGGAGAGCCGCCCGCTGACGTACACCGCGGCGATCGCGCACAGCCAGGGCACCGCGGTCAGCAGCCCCACCTGGAAGTCGCTGAGCCCGCCGATGTCGTCCACGATCGACGGCAGCCAGAAGGTGACCGCGTACAGGGCGACGTTGATCGCGAAGTAGATCCACAGGAAGAGCAGGATCTGGGGGTCGGCGAGCAGCTTCCACCGGGAGACCTTCACGTTCCCGGTGGGCCGCGCGGCCTGCTCGGCGTCGATGACGGCGACCAGCCCGCTCTTCTCCTCCTCCGTCAGCCAACTCGCCGACTCGATCCCGGAGTCGAGGAACCGGTACACGACGAACCCGAGGACCACGGAGAAGACGCCCTCGATGAAGAACATCCACTGCCAGCCGGAGTGCCCCCACACGCCGTGCATTTCGAGGAGGGCGCCGGAGATCGGGCCGACGATGACGGTCGCGGTGCCGGACCCCATGAGGAAGATCGAGGTGGCCCGTCCCCGGTGCGAGTCGGGCAGCCACCGGCTGAAGTAGTAGATGACCGCGGGGAAGAACCCCGCCTCGGCGACCCCCAGCAGGAACCGCAGCGCGTAGAACATCTCCACGCTGTCGACGAAGGCCATCGCCGTGGCGACGATCCCCCAGCTGATCATGATCCGGGTGAGCCAGACCTTGGCACCGAAGCGCTCCATCAGCATGTTGGAGGGGACTTCGAAGATGGCATAGGCGATGAAGAAGATCCCGGCCCCGAGCCCGAAGGCAGCGGCGGACAGCCCCACATCGGCACGAAGCTCGTCCTGGGCGAAGCCCAGATTGACCCGGTCCATGTAGTTCGCGACGAACATGACGAAGAACAGCGGGACGACACGGCGGAAGATCTTGTGGATGGCGGATTGGACGGCGGGTGGATGTATCTCAGGGACTGCTGTGGACACGAGCGGCTCCGATCGCGATTTTCAGCCCGTCCGGCGCTTGAGGACGAGGCCCTTGGGGGCCGATGGGGGTCTGGGGGCGTAGCCCCCAGGAGCGGGGTCGAAGGGGCGGCAGCCCCTGGGGATGGGA
>NZ_JABERD010000197.1 GCF_013044505.1 Streptomyces sp. S3(2020)
GTCAGCGGGTGGGTGGGAGGAACTCGGGCTGGTCCAGCACGCGCAGCCAGCTTCCATCAGGCTGGCGCCGGACGACCTGCGCCCGGGCACCGGTCCCGTCCTTCGGTGGGGTCGAGGTCAGGGCGATGTCACCGCTGATCAGCGTCGGCAGCGGTTGTTCCTGTTCGAAACGGGGACGGTTGGCCAGCACCTTCTCCCACAGCACGTGAATCGCCTGCCGGCCCACCGTCCGGTCGCCGGGCGGGTAGGCCAGCACCGCACCCTCTTCGTAGAGTGCGGCGACCCCGGCCGCGTCACCAGCGTTGGACCGTTCGACGAAGAAGCGGGTGATGTCCTCGGGGCGCATGGCCTTCTCGTACTCCGGCACGAGTTCCTCCTGACGTCGGGCTTCGACACTTCCCAGCCTGGCCAAGCCTGGCCGCCGACTGACCAGAAGTCCAACAGATGGTTCTTCTGGAAACTAGAATCTACGATTATGGATCTGAGGCAGCTGGAATACTTCGTCGCGGTCGCCGAGGAGCAGAACTTCACCCGGGCAGCCGGTCGGCTGCACATCAGCCAGTCCGGTGTCAGCGCCCAGATCCGCCAGCTGGAACGGGAACTCGGTGCCGAGCTGTTCGACCGGTCGGCCCGAACCGTCACCCTCACCACCGCGGGAAAGGCCGCACTCGAACACGCCCGCGCCGCGCTCGCCGCCGCTGGGGCAGTCGGGCAGGCGGTGGGCGAGGTGACCGGTCTGATCCGAGGTCGGCTCACCGTCGGGATGGTCATCGGCTGCACCCTCACCCCGCTGTTCGACGCCCTCGCCGCGTTCCACCGTGCACATCCCGGTGTGGAGATCTCGCTTCTGGAGGACAGCTCGGACCGGCTCGTCGAGGGGGTGCGTACCGGTGCGGTCGACCTGGCACTCATCGGGGCCGCGGCCACCACCCCCGAGGGGCTGGACGCGCTGACCATCATCAGCGAGCGGCTCGTCGTGGCAGTCCCGACCGGGCACCCCCTGGCGAAGCGGCAGCGGGTCACCCTGCGCGACCTGGTCGCCCACCCCATCGTGTGCATGCCGCCGGGCACCGGCCTGCGCACGGTATTCGAGCATGCCTGCGCCGTGCAGAACCTCCGACCCACTATCGCGCTGCAGGCCAGCGCCGCGGACGCCATTGCCGACCTCGCGGCCCGCGGGCTCGGCGTCGCCATCCTCAGCGACTCCATGGCTGCGCGCTACCACGACCGGCTCACCGCCCGCACCATCGCTGACGTCGATACACCCGCGTTGCTCGCTCTGGTCTGGAAGGGCACGAGCAGCCCCGGGATGCGTGAGCTGCTCGTGCACAGTCGGCAGGCGTTCACCAAGCCCGCCCCTGCGGCCTCCTCCTGAACACACAGGTCTGTCCGCTGACATCAGCATGATGGTCCGTCAACTGACTGCTCAGACGGGAAGTTCGGTGATGCTGAGGGCGAAGTCCAGGTTCCCCACGCCGTGGTTGGCGAGGCCCACCGTGACCACTCCCGCCCCTTCCAGCCAGTGCGCCATTTTGAGGCCGCCGACATCCAGCGGGCGCAGCCCGAGGCTCTCGACGAACGTCTCCACACTTGCCTTGGCCTGAGCGTTGTCGCCAGCGAGAAAAACGTCTGGCCGGCCCTTCTCCAGGACGTGACGGAAGACGGTGTTGAACGCCTTCACCACGCCGGCGTCGGCCGGGGCCGCCTTGGTGACCTCCTGCGCGATCGAGGTCTCCTGGCGGTGGGCCAGTCCGTCGAACGTGGAGTTGAAGGGGTTGCTGATGTCGACGATGACCTTGCCCGCGAGAGCCTCTCCGTACTGGGCAACGACCGGCACGACACCGTCGTACAACAGGGCCACGATGACGATGTCCCCGGCCGGGGTTGTCCCCCATTCTCCCGTCGTGGCGCCGCCGAGAGTCTTGGCCAGGTCGGTGGCCTTGGACCGGTCACGGCCCATGACCTCGACGGTGTTGCCGCCCGCCAGTGCCCGCGCGCCGATGGTGCGGGCCATGTTCCCGGTGCCGATGATGCTGATGCTGCTGCTGCTGCTCATGAGGTGTCCTTCCCTGGTCGTGGGTTGTCCGGTTCAGATGGCGGTGGTGCCGCCGTCGGCGACGAGTTCCATGCCGTTGACGTAGCTGGAGTCGTCGGAGGCGAGGAAGAGGGCGGCGGTGGCGATCTCGTCGGGGCGGCCCATCTGACCGCGAGGGATGAGGGACTCGAACTGGCGCTTGGTTGCCTCGTCGAAGAGTTCCTCCTGCTTGGCGGTGGCGACCTGGCCGGGGGTCAGGACGTTGACGCGGATACGGCGGTCCTTGAGCTCGTTGAGCCAGATGCGGGCCCAGGCCTGCTGGACGGCCTTGCTGCCGGCGTAGACGCTCCAGCCGGGGAAGGCGCCGAGAGAGGCGTTGGAGCCGGTCATGAGGATGGAGCCGCCGTCGTTGAAGAGCGGGAGCGCCTTCTGGACGGTGAACAGGGTGCCGCGCGCGTTGAGCCCGAACCAGGTGTCGAACTGGGCCTCGGTGATCTCGCCGAGCGGAGCGGGCTCACCCCCGCCCGCGCTGGCCCACAGCACGTCGAGGCTTCCCTTCTCCCGCTTGACGGTGTCGTACAGACGGTCCAGGTCGTCCAGGTCGGCGGCGTCACCCTGGACGCCGGTGACGTTGCGGCCGATCTGCTTCACGGCCTCGTCCAGGGCGTCCTGGCGACGGCCGGTGATGAAGACGTGTGCTCCCTCGTCGACGAACAGCTTCGCGCCGG
Source organism: Streptomyces sp. S3(2020) (assembly GCF_013044505.1). GTDB lineage: Bacteria > Actinomycetota > Actinomycetes > Streptomycetales > Streptomycetaceae > Streptomyces. The sequence continues at coordinate 2,764 of NZ_JABERD010000197.1, forward strand.
CCAGCGCCATGCCCGTGGTGCCGCCGGTGATGACCGCCACCTTGCCGTCGAGCTTGCCCATGGTCGTTCCTTTGCGTCGGTGGTGCCGTGCCGTGCGCACCTGGGGTGACGGCATTATGTACACCGCTTGGTGTGCTTACCGTACGAGGCGGGCAGCCAGGAACGCAACTATGTACACCGGTCGTTACCCAGCTCGGGTAGCATGGGCGCATGACGGAGTTGGAGAAGGGCCCCACGGGTCGCCGCCGCGGCCGGGGCGCGCGCGAGCGCATCCTCAGTGCGTCGCAGCGGCTGTTTCGCGAGCAGGGCATCAACCGCACCGGCATGGACCAGCTCTGCTCGGCGGCCGAGGTGTCCAAGCGCACGGCCTACCAGCACTTCACCAACAAGGACGAGCTCGTCGCCGAGTACCTGCGCCGGTTCGACCCCGCTGTCCTGTCCGGCGTGTTCGACCGCCCCGACCTCACGCCCCGCGAACGGCTCCTCGCCGCCTTCGACATTCCCCCCACCACTCCCCTGTGCCCCTATATCGCCGCTGCCGTCGAACTCCACGACCCCCAGCACCCCGCATCCCAGTACGCACGCGACTACAAGAAGGCCGTCGCCGCCCGGCTCGCCGACACCGCCCGCGAAGCCGGCGCCGCCGACCCCGAACAACTCGGCGAGCAACTCGCACTCCTCATCGACGGCGCCGCGGCACGCACCCGCGTCCTCAACGCCGACGCCTTCCCCACCGCCGCCGCCGTCGCCGCCGTCCTCATCGACAACGCCATCTCTGCCGCAGCCGGCGATGACCGGCGCAGGGACGAAGCGTCGAGTTGACCTGCCACTCCGCGGCCGGGCCGAACGCGCTGCCGCCGGTCGCGCCGCTGTGCTGCCGGGCGGTGACGGCCTCGCCGTATTCGGCTGCAGCCGCAGCGCGGGTTCCCTTGCTTGCCCGGTACCGGGCCGCCATGTACGCGCCGCCTGCGCCGAGTTCGGTCTCCTGGCTGCTATGTGGCACCGCCACACGGGTCTGTACTGCGGTGTAGCCGGTGGGCGCCGGTCAGGTATCGAAACGGGTGGTGGCGAGACTGCTTAGCAGCCGTCGGAGTGCCGCCTCGGTCAGGTGCGGCCGGGCGCCGAGCGGGAACGGTGTGACGGCGGCTTCGGTCGGGGCCCGGTTGCCGAACGGGTGCCGGGTTCGGATGCACAGCCGCAGCCCGCGCGGCGGGAGTAGGGAGGGATCAGCGCCGGAAGGCGGCTGGGCCCGGCACTACGAACACGCGCACGGCGTTGACGCCAGGCAGCGTCCAGGCGACCAGGCGGCGGGTCGGGTGCCGCGCGCAGGGTGTCGTTGCGTCGGTAGCGGCGCAGGGCGCTCGGCCCGGCCACCACGTTGGACAGCAGGTTGGTCGACGTGACCGCGGGTCACCGTCGAGATCGGCAACCCGGCGGCCAACCTCGCACAGATGGTCCACTCCACCGATGCCCCCGCCCCCTTGCGCCCGGACCGTATCCACGCGCCGGCCGCCATGGGAGCGGGATGACCATGAGACGTTCAGGAACAGCAGGAGCAGCCCGAGCCGCAGCCGCTCGCATCCTCCGTGTCCGGGGCCGGTCCGTGTGCTCGGGTGTTGGCAGCAGGGTGGGCGGCAGGTGCGCAGCAGCCCTTGCCCTGCCAGGCGTCGCGGCCCTCCTTGATGGCGATGGCGGCGATCACGAGGGCGGCGATCGGGTCGGCCCAGGACCAGCCGAGAACGGCGTTCAGGATCAGGCCGGCCAGCAGGACGGCGGAGAGGTAGGTGCACAGCAGGGTCTGCTTGGAGTCAGCGACCGCGCTCGCGGAACCGAGTTCCCTCCCGGCCGTGCGCTGGGCGGCGGACAGGAACGGCATGACCGCCAGGGAGAGCGCGGCCAGCACGATGCCGGGGATCGAGCGGTCGGCCTCGGTGCTCCCGGCCAGCGCGCGCACGGCGTCGACGCTGACGTAGGAAGCGAGAACGAAGAAGGACAGGGCGATGATCCGCAGGGCGGTCTTCTCTCGCGCCCGACGGACCGCGTGCTCGCGAGCGGAGAACTGCCAGGCGACCGCGGCGGCTGAGGACACCTCGATGACCGAGTCCAGACCGAAGCCGACCAGGGCCGTGGAGGAAGCCAGGGTGCCGGCGGTGAGGGCGACGATCGCCTCGATGACGTTGTAGGTGATGGTCGCGGCGACCAGCAGCCGTATCCGGCGGGTGAGCGCGTCGCGGCGGGCCGGGGGCGGGCCGAGCGATATCGCGGTCATCAGCAGCAGTCCCTTGTGGCGGCGTCCGGGCAGGTCTTGTCCGACTCGACCGCGACCACGGCTGCGAGCAGGTGGTCCAGGGCGTGACCGAGGCGTTCGTCGGCGAGCTCGTAGCGGGTGCGGCGCCCGTTGGGGGCGGTCACGACCAGGCCGCAGTCCCGCAGGCAGGCAAGGTGGTTCGACAGCCGGGTGCGGGAGACACCGAGCGCCTCGGCGAGGTCGGCCGGGTAGGCCGGCGCCTGGCGCAGGGCGAGCAGGATCCGGCAGCGGATCGGGTCGGCGAGCGCGCGGCCGAAGCGGGCCAGCACGTCGATGTCGGAAGCACCGGTCAGCACACCACGGCAGTACACAGCATCCTGAATTCAGGGAACCTTGAACAGTCGGTGAATGAGGGCGGCTGACATACGCTCGGCCCACGGGCCGGCGGCGCAGCAACCGTCTATGGCTCCACTCGTGATCCGCTGAGGTCAGTGCTCGCGCCCATCACGCGGTACATGCCGATCGAGTCGTGCACGGCGGTGTCGGCGAAGCCGTACTTCTCGTAGAGGAAGCGGGCGGGGCCGTCGGCGATGAGGGATACGTATGCGGTGGCGGGTGCCCGGCGCTCCAGTTCCTCGGTGAGCGCGGCCATGATGCGCGTGCCGAGGCCGCGGCCCTGGTGTGCCGGATGGACGCAGATGTCGACGATCTGGAACGCGGTACCGCCGTCACCGATGATGCGCCCCATGCCCACGGGATTCCCCTCGTGGTGGACGACCACCCCGTGCCAGGTGTTGGGCAGGGCTAGCGTGACGGCTTCCGGGGTTTTGTCCGAGAGACCGGCGTCGGTGCGCAGGCGGCGGAAGACCTCGACAGAGGGCACACCCACGCTCAGCTCGTACGAGTCGTTCAAACCATTCACTCCGATCGTGAGATGTGCGCCCTATGCCCTGCCGTGGTGGTCGCCGCGGTCGCTGAGCTGTGTTTCGAACCAGTCTTGCAGGGCGTCGTAGTCGAGGCCGAGATCGCCGACAGCGGCGTGGTGGAAGCGCTGACGTCCTCTGCGGTAGTAGTCGATGTCGTGCGCGTCCCAGCGCATGGCGAACTCGGTGCTGCGGGTGACGAGTTCGACGGGATCGGTGTTGCCGGGTGTGCGGGGCGCAGAAGACGAAGCGGGCCAGGTTGGGCGATTGCCCATCCGTCTACCATCGGCCTGTCCAGCCGCGCCCTTCAGCACCTATCCGGTCTTCGCGCTGGTCACCGCCGCCGGATCGGCTCTCGCTGGTGTCGCCCGACCCGTGGTCGGCAGGGCCCTGGTCGCAGTGAGCGCGCCGTGGCGATGCTCAAGTGCTGGCGGGACCTGGGGAAGCTCCGTTGCGGCATCACCAGGATCGCCGCCGTCGTCCGAGCGATCGTGACCCTCGTCGGCACCTGCGGCCAGGTGCGAGGTGGCCCTGGCGGGTCGGGCTTGGCGATGGCCGCCGGGCCTGCGGTGGGGTCGATGAGCATGAACGCCTGCCCGCTGACGTAGGCCTTGACGGGTCCTGTGACCGGCGCCGCCTGATCCATGGATGGCCGAGCGGAGGCCTTCGCCTTGCGTTGCTGCGATGTCGGCTGGTTCTATGCCCCGGTGAGATGGTGGAAGGGAGCCGACCTGCTTGACGTTCGGGCAGCGGTCCCAGGACGGGGCAACGGCCAGGAGGCACTGCGCGTGATGGTGTCGGTGCGCCCCCGCACCGCCCCTTCCATCCGTACCGTCAGCACGTGCACACCGCGCGAGCAGCTGGCCCGCGACCGATGACGAACGTTCGACGGCGCAGCACGTCCGTGCTCCTGGGTCTGCTGGTCGCCCTGGCCTCGGTGCTCGGAATCGCCTGCCTGTGCACCCACGGGCATGTCGCCCTCCCCGTCGCCGCCGCGTCGACAACGCCGGCCGCGCCGACGTCGTACGACATCGCGACGGACGACACCCGCGAGCGGGTCTGTGCCTCGCCCGGCCATGACCGGTGCGGGGGCTCGGCGGCGGTGGGCAATCCGACCACCGGTCCCGGACCGCACCCCGTGCCCCAGGCGCTGCCCGTTCGTGTCGACGCTCGTCCGGTGGCTCTCCCGGTTCCGGCCGACGCTCGTCCGGCGGCCCCTCGTCCCCCGGACCTCCACACCCTTCAGGTGCTGCGGACCTAGACCGGATGCCCGATCCACACGATCACGGACATCCGTCACTCTCCGCTGTACGAAAGGGACTTCGGCATGGCTTCCGCCAACTCGAAGACGAACAAGAGCACCAAGAACACGAAGGGTTCCGGCAACGGCAACAAGCCGTCGGCCAAGGAGCGCGCCACCACCCGCCGCGCCCGGATCGAGGAGCAGCGGCGCGCCGAACGCGCCCGCGAGCGCCGCAACCGGATCATCACCGTCATCGCGTCCACGGCGATCGTGGTCGGCGTGGCGGCCGGTGGCTGGTACCTGGTCGACCAGGCCAACGAGAAGGAGGCCGTCCAGGCCGCCCCGGTCTCCGGCGAGAAGAGCTGGAAGAAGCTGACGCAGAACCACGTCGACAAGGACGTCGACTACCCGATGACCCCGGCCGCCGGCGGTGATCACTCCCAGGTCTGGCAGAACTGCAACGGTGACGTCTACACCAGCGCCATAAAGGAGGAGAACGCGGTCCACTCCCTGGAGCACGGGGCCGTATGGATCACCTACAACGCCAAGGCGGATCAAGCGGACGTCAAGGCGCTCGCCACCAAGGTCGCCAAGACGCCGTACACGCTGATGAGTCCATTCGACGATCAGTCGTCGCCGATCACGCTCACCGCATGGGGCCGTCAGCTGAACGTGAAGAGTGAGTCGGATCCGCGTGTGTCCGAGTTCCTCGGCAAGTACGTCCAAGGGGCGCAGACTCCCGAGCCCGGCGCCGCCTGCACGGGAGGGCTGTCCGCGTGACCGCCACCGAACTGGGCACAGGCGACCAGGACGTGGACGACCCTCTGGTCGATGACGTGCCTGGGGCCCGGTCTCGCCTGCCCCGGCTGCTGGTCTCCGGTGCCCTCGTCACGGCGGCCATTGTCGTCGCGCTCCTCGTCGCCATGTTCTGGCCGAGCGGCGACGCGACCGCCACGCCTGGGCGCGACTCGGTGGATGCCGGTTTCTCCCGGGACATGGCCGTCCACCACCAGCAGGCGGTGGAACTGTCGTTCATCGTCCGCGACCGCACCGACGACGAGGACGTGCGGCGCCTCGCCTACGACGTCATCAACACCCAGGCCAATCAACGCGGCATGCTGCTGGGCTGGTTGGACGGCTGGGACCTGCCCACGTACTCGCAGGACCCACCCATGACCTGGATGGGCCACGGCTCGATGTACGAGGCGCACGACGGCTCGCTCATGCCCGGCATGGCCACCAACACCCAGTTGGACCAGCTGCGTGAGACAAGTGGTGAACAAGCGGAGATCCTCTACCTCCAGTTGCTCACCGTGCACCACAAGGGCGGCGTCGACATGTCCGAAGCCGCGGCCTCGAACGCCGAGACCGAACAGGTGCGGCGGCTGGCCAAGGGCATGGTGGAAGGCCAGCGGTCCGAGATGGACCTGATGGCCGACATGCTCAAGGAGCGTGGCGCGACCGCGTGAACTCCCCTGCTGGGTATCGCCGTACGGCCGTCCAAGCCGTCAAGGCCGTCAAGGCCGTCAGAGCTGTACGGCGGTACCCAGCACGTACCGGAAGTTCGGCACTCGGCTCGGCCCGGTCACAGCAGCCCGGTCACAGCAGGTCCGGTCGCTGCCACTCAGCGTCGAGGACGTGGTGGTCGAGGAAGTTGAGGAACGTCTCGTACCACAGGCGTGCGTGGTTCGGCTTCAGGACCCAGTGGTTCTCGTCCGGGAAGTAGAGGTACTTCGCGGGGACTTCGTGCCGCTGGAGTTCCTGGAAGAGCGTGGCGCCCTGCCCGACGGGCACGCGGTAGTCCTTCGCGCCGTGGATGACCAGCATCGGGGTGCGGATCTTCGCGACGTCCAAGTGCGGTGAGTCGGCCTCGTACCGCTCGGGGCGGGTCAGCGGGTCGCCGAAGATCCGCTGGAAGTACCAGGGCACGTCGGTGTCGCCCTGGAACATCCGCAGGTCCCACAGGCCCGCGTGGTTGACGATGGCCCTGAACCGGTCCGTGGTGGTGGCGACGCGGTTCGCCATGTATCCGCCGTACGAGCCGCCCGCGAGCGCCGTGCGTCCGGCATCGATGTCGTCCCGGGCCTCGGTCGCGTCGGTCAGCGCGATCACGTCCGTGTAGGGGCGCCCGCCCCACTGCCCCCAGCCGCGCCGGTGGTTGATCTGCCCGTAGCCGGTCGACAGGGCCGGGTCCGGCAGCAGCACCGCATAGCCGCGCGCGGCGAACGGCCACGGGTTCCACCGCCAGGTCCAGCCGTTCCAGCTGAACTGCGGTCCGCCGTGGACGGCGACGAGCAGCGGCGCGGGCCGCTCGGCGGACGCGCCCTCGGGCAGCACGAGCCAGCCACGCAGCACGAACCCGTCGTCGGCCTGCGCGTGGACCTCGGTGAGCGTGCCGGGCAGTTCCCCTACGCCGCCCGGGGCGGGCAGGTCGACCGGAGTCTGGTCGACGGCGTCGGCGTCGATCCGCACGGGCGTCGGCGGCGCGTCGACCGCGTGGCGCAAGGCGTAGAGCGTCCGTCCGTCGGGGGCCACGGTCAGCGAGCCGTACGCGCCCGACGCGGTGAGGCGTGTGACGTCGCCGTGCGGGTCGCGTCGGAAGACGGGCGCGTGCCCTTGCTCGTCGGAGGTGAAGAAGAGCGTGTCGTCGAACGGTGAACAGGCAACGCCACCGGGCCAGTTGTCGAACCCGGGCAGCAGGTCCCGCTCCGAGCCGTCGGCCAGGTCGATCCGGACGAGGGTCGCGTCCCAGGGTTCGTCGTACGTCGGGTAGCGCATCCGGCAGCACACGACGGCCGAGCCGTCGTGTGTGAACCGCGGCGCCTCGTAGAGGTGCTCCAGATCACCGATGACGTGGATCTCCGCACCGGTCACCGCGTCGGCCACCACCACGGCGGTGCGGTTCTCGTCCGGGACCCGCCCGGGCACGAACCGGCGGTACGCGACCCGGGTGCCGTCCGGCGACAGCGCCGCGTCCCCCGGATCCTCCAGGCCGACCCCCTGTCCACCGGCGTCGACCGGCTCCGCGTCGGCACCGGCGCGGACGAAGATGTGCGGCTCCGCCGGGCCGAGGTCGTGGTCCCAGGCGCGGGTCGGCCCGGCCTCGTACAGGATCGCGGTGACCTTCGCGTCCTTGCGTGCCATACGCAGCTTGCCGTGCGCCTCGGCGTCGGCGGCGCCCGGCAGCAGCCCCGCGGTGTGGCAGAGCGCGCCGGAGTTCCGGGCGACGGTGACCGCGGCGATCCCGCCCGGGTGCCGGGCCACGACGGTGGCCTCGCCGCGCGGGGGCAGCGCCCACAGCGCGGCGCCCTCGTCCTCGTCGCTGTCACCGTCCGCGGCGGCGCGGCCGGACAGGAAGTACAGCGTCCCGTCGGGACCGAACTCCGGCCCCGACTCGCCCTTGTCGGAGCGGGTCAGCCGCTGCGCATCGCGCTCCCCGGCCGGGTCGATCTCCCACAGACCGGACACGAACCGTGTCCCGTCCCCGGACAGCGACTGCACGGCGGCGACGAGACGAGTGCCGTCCACAGACAGGGCAAGTGAGTTGACGCGGGGGCGGGCGACGAAGGCGGACAGGTCACGGAAGGTGGACAGGCCACCGGAGGACTCGGTCATGCGGGCGATTGTCACCCTCCTCGCGGCACGAGGGCCAGGGAGTTCGGCCCAGCGCGAAGATCCCGCCCGATCGCGTCGACAGGACGGCCTTCACCTTTGCTCGCTGCTGGCGCCCGTCTGTCGACGCTCGCCGGTCCTTGGCCGCTGGGGTGGGGAATTGACTGGTCCTCGGTGTCGCGGACGCCCTGGACGGACCTCCGCGACGCCGTCGCGCGCACGTCGCCGGGCTTGTGGTCGTCAGCGGCGCTTGAGCTCGGTCACCAGGTCCCTGAACTCATTCCATTGGACGGGTGGCCGGGGCAAGCCGCGGCGCTCCAGGTAGCGGGCCGTGGCCCGGTTGGTCCGGCGCAGCACACGCCACGCATCGGTCGGGCGGCCGGTGCCCATGGGCTCCACGACCCGTTCGGGAACCAGCAGCCAGGTGGAGCCGTCCCTCCTCAACTCGCCGCGTACCAAGGCGTTGTGCATATGGTTGAGCCTCTCGTCGTGCCGGTGGACCAGCAGGGAGGCGGGGCCGGGGGCAGCGGTGCAGTCCTCGGGGACGCGGATCTCGAAGCCGCCGTCCGCGGGCACGGGCCGGGTGCGGGCGAGCACCGGCGCTCCGGAGTCGTCCCGGGCGGCGAGCACCGCGGTGGAATGGCGCGCCAGCTGCACAGCTCCCGGGAGCGTGTTCGGGCGGGGTGGCTCGGCAATGCGCTCGGCGAGGCGCCCGGCAACGGGTTCGGGAGGCTCTCGTACGATCACCTGTTCCGGAGTGACGGTGATCAGCAGCCGCAGGTAGTACCAGGCCATCATGCGCCGCAGTGGGAGTGAGACGTACGCCCTGCTGTGCGGCTGCCGTTCGAAGAGCATCCGCCAGTAGTCCTCGGCGCCCTGCGGACCGGTCCTGATCTCGTCGGGGCACTCGGCGCGGCCGCCGACGAAGATCTCCGGGGGCTGGTGCAGGCCACTGCCGGTGGGGTCGGAGAAGAGCAGGGCGACCCGGCCGTCCCGGCGGATGTTCAGTGCCTTCTGTGCGAACGCGAGGGACGTGGACAGCAGCAGTGTCCCGTCGGGGCGGCGCCGCACCGCCGTCGGCCAGACCAGCGGGGTGCCGTCCTTGCCGAGCGTCACGAACTCGCAGGTCCGGTAGGCGTCCAGGACGTCGAGAGGGGCGGAGTCGAGCGGGCTCACGCGTGGTACCCCTCGTCGAGCGGGCCACGGATCGCCCGGCGGGCGGCGGCGTACTGGCGGTGGCCGACGACCTTCCACAGCAGACGGCCGATGAGCGGGGCCTTGCCGAGGAGATGGGCGCGTTCCTGCGGCGTGGCCTCCTCCAGGAGGGCGCCGAGGGCGATGAAGAGCTGGCTCTTCGGTATCTGCTCCATGCCGCGTGTGCCGACCACGTCCCACTCCGCGACGGTGAGGTGTTCGGCGACGAGCGGAAGGACCAACCGCTCCTCGTCGTCGAGGTGTTCGAGCAGGACAGTGCGGTGCGCGTCCAGCGCCAGGGCCAGTTCCTCCCCTGCGATGGGGTCCGCCGCCGGTTCCCAGGCGGGTGTCCACTCCGCGACCGCTCGAAGGCTTTCGTCTATGCGCCGGTGCTGCTCCTCCATCCGGGAGACCAGTTCGTCGTCCTGTGCGGCACGGGTCCGGAGCAAGGGCCAGACCAGCTCGTCCTCCAGCGCGTGATGGTGGTGCAGACCGCCCAGATACGTGTGCAGATGCTCCACGACCTGCGCCGCGCGGGCCGTCCCGCCGTCGGGCACCGCGCGCACCAACCGGGGCAGCAGCGCCGACTCGCGGCGAAAGACACGGTGGACCACGACCATTTCGTGGGTGTACGGCCGCTCGGCCGGGGGAAGTTCGTCCGTCGTAATGCTGGGGGACACGCTCGGAAGCTCCAACGATCAGGTACCAGTGACAAGCTTCCAGGGTCGTTCGACCACTTGGACTCCGCTTGGCGTCCGCTTGGCGCCCGTTGGACCGCTCGGCTCGTGGGCCGTGTCCGTGATCCGTTCACAGGACGGCACCGCCGGACGGCACCGCCATGCGGGTAGATTCCCCCAACATGCTGCGTATTCGAGTGCTGGGTTCGCTGGGCGCCGAGGTCGAGGGCGAACCGGTTCACCTGGGCACGCCCCGGCAGCGGGCCCTCCTGTCACTGCTCACGACGGCCCGTGGCGGTGTCGTGCCGGTGGACCGGATGGCGGACGCGCTGTGGCGCGGGCAACCGCCCGCCAAGGCCCTCGTATCCCTGCACGCCTACGTCTCCAACCTCCGCCGTCTGCTCGAACCCGGGCGCCCGCCCCGCACCCCGGCGACCATCCTGGTCACCACGCCGCCCGGCTACGCGCTGCGGCTGTCCCGGGACGCCGTGGACGCCTGGCGCTTCGAGGCCGCGGTGAGCCGGGCCCGCCGTGCCCCGGCGGAGGAGGCCCGCGCGCTGCTCGCCGAGGCCCTCGGGTGGTGGCAGGGGCCCGCCTTCGCGGAGCACGCGGACGAGTCCTGGGCCGCCTCGGAGGCGGCCGGCCTGACGGGGCTGCGGACCGAAGCCGCCGAACTCGCCGTGGCAGCCGACCTGCGCACCGGCCGCGCGGCCGAGGCCGTCCCCGCGGCCGAAGTCCTCGTCGCGCAGGGCCCCTTGCGGGAGGAGGGCTGGCGCCTGCTCACCCTCGCCCACTGGGCCTGCGGTCGCCAGTCCGACGCCCTCGCCACCCTGCGCCGCGCCACACGCACACTCCGCGAGGAACTGGGCTGCGTCCCGGGCCCGGCGCTGGCGCAACTGGAACAGGCGGTACTCACCCAGCGCTTGGAAGTCCTGCACGCGGCCATCCCGATGCGTTCGGCATCGGCCGTACCCGCCCCCAAGTCACGCGTCCCCACGTCGGCGTCGGATGCCCAGGCGGTGCCGGCAGTGGTCGTGCCCGCGCCGGCCACTGGCGGCAAGGTGCTCAACAGAAACACCCTCTTCGTCGGCCGCACCGCAGAACTGGGTGCCCTGCGAGCCGCCGCGGGGGCCGCTCGCAACGGCGCGGGAACGGTGCTGGTCACCGGGGAGGCCGGGGCGGGGAAGTCGGCGCTGTTGGAGCGACTCGCCGAGGTGCTGCGGGCCGACGGGTGGACGGTGGTGCTCGGGCGGTGCCCCGAGTACGAGGGTGCGCCGCCCGCCTGGGCATGGGTGGAGGCACTGGGCGCACTCGCCCGGGACATACCCCCGGCCCAGCCCGGGGAACTGGCCGTGCTGCTGCGCGAGCCGGAGAACCTGGCCGCCACGACCCGCGACGAGGCGACCGCCGGACGCTTCCGGATGCACCGCGCGTTCGCCGAATGGCTGCGGGCCGCGGCGGGCACCGCACCGCTCGCCGTCGTCCTGGAGGACCTGCACCGCGCCGACGGCGAGACACTCGCCCTGCTCGAAGCCGCCGCCGCCCTCACCGGCATGCCCCTGCTCACCGTCGCCAGCTACCGTCCCGCCGAGGTCGGCGAGCACCTGGGCAAGACACTCGCCCACCTCGCCCCCGGCGCCCCACACCGCATCACACTGTGCGGGCTGCCGCCGGAAGACGTCGCGACCGTCGTCGACGCGGTGTGCGGCAAGCCGGTCGACGCGCCCACCGTGGCCGCCCTCGCCGAACGCACCGGCGGCAACCCCTTCTACGTCCTGGAGAGCGCCCGGCTGCTCGCCAGCGAAGGCGCCCTGGTCGCCACGTCCGAGGTACCGCAGGGCGTCCGGGACGTGCTGCGCAGACGGTTGGCGCTGCTCCCCGCCGGCGCCCAGGCCGCCGTACAGCTCACCGCCGTCGTAGGACTGGAAGCGGAGCTGGCGCTGCTGATCGACGCGGCCGACGCCGACGAGGACGAGGTCGTGGCGGGACTCGACGCCGCCCTGGCCGCCGACCTGCTCACGGAGCCGGGACCCGGACGGGTGCGGTTCGTGCACACGCTGGTCCGCGACACCATGTACACCGACCTGTCCGGAGTCCGCCGCGCCCGGCTGCACGGCCGTGTCGCACGCGCGTTGCGCCGCCATCATCCCGACGACCTCGCCGCCCTGGCCCACCACTTCGCCCGCTCCGGCAGCCCCTCGGACGCGCCTCTCGCCGTCGACTACGCGCTGCGCGCCGCCGAGGTCGCCGAACGGCGCTACGCCCACGACATCGCCGTAGGCCTCATCCAGCAGGCCATCGACGTGCACACGGCATCCACGCCCGATCTCTACGGGCAGCCCGAGGACACGGTCGGTCTGCTCGTGCGGCTGCTCGGGGCGCAGATCCGGGCCGGTTCCACGGAGGCGGCGCGGGGCACGCGGCAACGAGCCGTCGAACTGGCCGAGCAGGCCGGCCGGGGCGATCTGGTGGCGGCGGTCTACGGCGCCTGGACCGAGCCCGCGCCCTGGCGGAGCCGTCTGGAGGGCATCTACGACCGTGACTCGCTGGCCCGGCTCGAGGAACTGGCGGCCGATCCCCGCCTGGACGAGCCCACCCGCGCCCGGGTGCTCCAGGTCCTCGTCGACGCCGTGGCCGCCGAGGACGCCCCACGGGCCCTGGACGCCGCCCGCACCCAGCTGGCCCTCGCCCGCACAGGCGGCGAGCCGCGCCTGCTGGCCGCCGCGCTGATGACCTCCGCCAGGCTGCTGCCGCACGAGGCACAGAGCAGCGCGCGCCCGCCGCTGGTCGCCGAGTTGCGCGAGCTGGCCCGGGCCCACGACCTGCCCGCCTACCGCTGGATCTGCGAACACCTCGACGGGATGACCGCCGCGGCCCTCAACGATCCCGAGGCGGTCCGCCGGCACACCGCCGACGGGCTGGCCCTCGCCCGCCGCTACCGGATGCTCTGGGCCCAGAGTCTGGGCGCTGCCGCCTCGGCCATGCTGGCCGCCGTCGCCGGGCGCTTCGACACCGCCGAGGCCGGATACGCCGAGGCCGACGGCCTTTTGCAGCGGGTCGGGGCACACCACGCCACGGCCCTGCGCACCCTCGGGCTGATCACCGTACGGCTCGCCCAGGGGCGCGTCGCCGAGGTCGAAGAGATCATTCGTCCCGTGTACGACTCGACGGGACCGTCCGTGGGCGTCATGCTCGCGTTCGCCCTGGCCGACCTCGGCAGGATCGACGAGGCGCGCACGGTGGACTTCCCGCCGGAGCCGGTGACCGACCATCTCTACGGACTCGAACTCGACATACGCTCCCGGCTCGCCGTCCTACAGGACGACCACGCCACCGCGGCCGCGCTGGTCGAGCGGCTGCTGCCCCTGCGGGAACAGCTCGCGGGTGCCGCCGGGATGGCCTACGCCACCCGTCCCCTCGCCCACGCCCTCGGCGATCTGTACCGGTTCCTGGACGAGGACCAGGCCGCCGCCGAGCACTACGCCCTGGCCGCCCGCACCGCGCGGGCCTGGGGCTCACCCCACCTCACCGCAGACGCCCACCGGGCCGCCGCCGATCTCTCGGCGTACCGCGCACGGCGCCGCATCATCGTGACCTGACCTGACCTGACCTCACCTCACCTGACGTGGCACGGGGACGCCGCACCACAGTGCGCGCAGGCCAAAGACCTGTGCGCTCACGTGTAACGCCAGGCCAGGCCGTGACAGGCATCCTGCCGTGAAAAGAGCCGGAGAGACCTCACGAAGGGACTGCCATGCCGCAGCGAACGCACGCGAACTCCCCCTGCACCCTGCCCCTCCGGAACGGCCATCGGACAGCCGTCAAGCGGTGGCTCCTCAGCATCGGCGCCGCCATCACCATCATGCTGGTGCCTGCCCTGACAGTCGGCCCGGCCCACGCGTCGCCGTCGGACTTCACCTCTCAGGCGCGGGCCGCGGGACTGACCGCCACCCAGGCTGACGCCCTCCAAGAGGCGGTCGACAGGTATGTGGCCCAGACGGGCGGGACTCAGGTTTCGGCAAACCAGATCGACCTCCGTGGAGCCACGCTCTCCGTCCCCGTGCCCGGCGAAGCGCGACCCCGCACGTTCGGGACGTCCGACGTCCACTGCAACAGCGGGGCCGACTACGAGTACTTCTGCGCCTATTCGGAGACCTATTTCAACGGAACCAGCATCGCGTGGTGGGCCTGTGGCGTGGAGAAGTACATCCCGTGGAACTGGGAAGGCTCGTGGGACAACAACCAGACGCCCGGTACACGGGCGAGGATCTACTACCTGCACCATTCCGCTCTTACGCCTCCCGCACCGTCACGGAAACTCTACGGAGAGGACTGGGCGAACGTGCGCAGCATCAAGGGGTGCTGAGCTGGTGACCTGGAACTCCTGACAGTCCAGTCCGGTACTCACCGCCTCCGCTCTCCTTCGACTCCTGTACGCGAAGCGCCGCACCCCGCCAAGCGGGCTTCAAGTCTTTTCCAAGAGAGGCGTGCAGAGTCCGTGCCGAGGGCGGGTTCCATCGGGGGAGAGATCAAAGGGTGCGGGAGCAGATACGGTTCGCGGTGCTGGGGCCGGTCAGCGCGTGGCGCGGCACGACCGAAGTGGACCTGGGGCCACCGCAACAGCGCGCCGTGCTCGGTGCGTTGCTGATCGCGCAAGGCGCCCAGGTACGGGTCGGCGCACTGGTCGACGCGCTGTGGGGTACGGCACCGCCCGCATCGGCGGTGGGTTCGGTCCGCACCTATGTGCACCGGCTGCGGCGGGCGCTCGGCGATGCCCCGCTCATCCACTCCGTGGGCGACGCCTACGTCGTACGCGCCCTCCCCCAGGACCTCGACCTCGCCGCGTTCCGTGAGCTCGTCGCCCGCTCCGAACGCGCCCGGCAGGCCGGGAGCGCCCGGGACGCCGCCGTACACCTGCGGGCCGGGCTCGCCCTGTGGCAGGGCCCCGCACTGTCCGGGGTCCGCGGCGAGTGGGCGGGGGCCCAGCGTGAACGCCTCGAAGTGCTCAGGCTGTCCGCGCTGGAGACCCGGCTCGCCATCGAACTCGACCTCGGCGGCCACACCCAGGCCACCCCCGAACTGGCCGCTCTGGTCGGCGCGCACCCGCTCGACGAGCGGTTCCGCGAGATGCTGATGCTGGCGCTCTACCGCTCCGGACGGCAGTTCGCCGCGCTGGAGGCGTACACCCAGGTGCGGGATCTGCTCGCGGAGGAGCTGGGCGTGGATCCGGGCCCGCGTCTGCAACGACTGTACGAACGGATCCTGCGGGCGGATCCGGAGCTGTTGCCGTCGGCCGCCGCGCGGGCCGGGGAAGCCAGGGGCGGGCAGGTCCGGGCCGAGGGGGATCTGGCGGTGCAGGGGACCGTCTCGGGGGGCACCGTGCCCGATGGCGACAGCGAAGAGGCCAACGAG
>NZ_JABERD010000198.1 GCF_013044505.1 Streptomyces sp. S3(2020)
CATAGTGTTTCGGTGGTCATAGCGTGAGGGAAACGCCCGGTTACATTCCGAACCCGGAAGCTAAGCCTTACAGCGCCGATGGTACTGCAGGGGGGACCCTGTGGGAGAGTAGGACACCGCCGAACAAATTTTGAGAAAAACCCCGTACCGGTTATCCGGTACGGGGTTTTTCTGCGTTCGGATACCGTGTGTGAATGAATGACGCGAGCTTCGAGGTCCGACCCATACGTCCCATACGTGCTGATGAGTGGCCGGCGGTGAAGGCGCTGCGGCTGATCGCGCTGCAGGATCCGGCCGCGCCGGTCGCCTTCCTGGAGACGTACGAGGATGCCCTCGCTCATCCGGACTCCTACTGGCAGGAGCGGGCCGCTCGGTCATCCGAGGGGGAGGGGTCGCTGCAGTTCGTCGCCGAGGCCGGAGACGGGACGTGGGTCGGGTCTGTGGTCATGCTCATCGAGGAGGCCGGTACCGCCGACTGGGCCGGGTTTCCTGTCGAGCGGAACCAGGGGCACATCGTCGGGGTGTTCGTGCGGCCCGAGTGGCGTGGCGGCGGGGTGACCAAGGGGCTCTTCGAGGCCGCCGTCGAGTGGGCTTGGGGGCGCGGGGTCGAGGCCGTGCGGCTCATCGTGCACGAGGATAATCCGCGTGCCCAGGGGTTCTATCGCAAGGCCGGGTTCGTGCCGACCGGGAAGACCGTGCCGTTGCCCGGCCAGGAGGGCGAGATCGAGCTGGAGTTCGTGCTGGAGAAAGCCTGAAGGCCAAGGAGCCCAGCTACACCGGCAGTTCGTCGTGCGGCCAGCGGGCCCTCGCCTGTTCCCGGGATCGGAGCAGGGCCAGGGTCGGCAGGCCCCGGTCCGCCCCGGTGGCCAGCAGCTCCGGGAGCTGGGGAAGCGGAGCCACGGCGGCGACGTCGTCCAGGACGAGCGTCAGTGGTGGGTCGAGGCGACCGGATGATGACCGTTCGGCCATGCGCCGGCCACGCTCGACCACGCTGGAGACGAGCGCCGTCAGGAGTGGCATGGCGCCCGGATTGGTCCGGGGGTCCTCGATGGATTCCCCCACCACATAAAGCGTGCCCCCTTCGTCCACGAAGGAATCCAAGGCGAGGGCATCAGTTCGGTTTGGAGTGCACGCCTCGCGGATGTTGACCGTGAACAGGGCGGCGAGTGCGCGGCCGGTCAACTCCTGGGCGATGTCCCGGCGTTCGGGATGCGCGGTGAGCGCGGCCTCCAGCTCGCCCGCCGCGCCGGGTGCGGCCTTGGGATTGGTGCGCAGGATGCGGACCGCGTCCTGGATCTGGGTGCCCTGGGACCAGCGGTGGACGTGCCGGATGGTGCGGCCGTCGATGGCGGCGGCGTGCAGAGAGCTCCGCAGGAGCGTTTCCGCTACGTCGGCCACGGCCTGGTCGATCTTCGCGGTGGGACGGACCGGGGCCAGGAGGGCGTGGGCCCTCGCGATCGCCGTCTGTTTGTCCTCGCAGCCCGTGGTGGGGGACCAGTGGAGGCGGGCCGGGGTGTCGCAGAGATGGGCGGGGTCGTAGAGGTGGACCGGGCCCAGTTTGGTGCGGGCGTCCTTGGTGTCGGACCAGACGGCGGGGTTCGAGGTGACGACGAGGATGGCGCCCTCGGCGTCGCGGACCGCCTGGGTGGCGGAGGCCTGGCGGGTCTCCCTCGGGGCCACGAGGACCTTCTCCACCCGCGGGGGCACCGCGGCCGCTGCGGGAGGTTCGGGCTCCGCCCGGGGTGTAGGGACCTCGTGGTGAGTGACCGCCTCGACGACGGGCTGCGGAGCCGGTGGCGGCTGTTCCACGACCGGGGCCGGAGCCTCCGTCCGCCGCGCCCGCCGTACCGCCTTCCAGCGGGCCACCGTCCCCAGGACGAACACGGTGAGCACGACCAGGATCATCAGCTGGCCGATGACCAGCCCCCAGACCAGCCCGTACCCGGAGAGCTGCCCCGCCGGGGTCTGTGGCCAGGCGCCCGGGATGTCGTGGGGCTGGCCGATGAGCCGGCGCATCGCCAGGGGGGTACGGGCGAAGGTGACGCCCTGGGGCCAGTCGCCGTGGGCGAACAGGCCCGCCAGGCCGGTGGCCGACCAGACCATCAGGGTCATGCCGAGGAGGAAGACGAGTATCCCGACCAACAGCCCGTCGGGGATGCCCCCCTGACCTCCCTGGCCCGCCTGCCCGCGGCGGTCGTCAGGTCTCACCATGGCACGCCTCCCGTCTACGCCACCGTCGACTCGGAGTCGCCCATGTGCTGCTCCATGTGCTGTTCCATGAAGGCCGCCGCCCGTTCCTCCGCCTCCAGCTCGGCCGCGCGCAGGGCGTCGTCCGTGAGGTGGTCCTCGGAGGACTCCGTCATCGCGCGGTCGGTGAAGACCAGGGGGCGTTCCGTCTCGGTGATCAGGTGTTTGACCACCTGGACATTGCCGTTGACGTCCCACACCGCGATGCCGGGTGTCAGCGAGGGGATGATCTCCACCGCCCAGCGTGGCAGGCCGAGGACGCGGCCCGTGGACCTCGCCTCGTCCGCCTTCTGGGCGTAGATCGTCCTGGTCGACGCCATCTTCAGGATCGCCGCCGCCTCCTTGGCCGCTGCCCCGTCCACCACGTCGGACAGGTGGTGGACGACCGCCACGAAGGACAGACCGAGCCGGCGGCCGAACTTCAGGAGCCGCTGGAACAGCTGGGCCACGAAGGGGCTGTTGATGATGTGCCAGGCCTCCTCGACCAGGAAGATGCGCTTCTTCCGGTCGGGGCGGATCCAGGTGTGCTCCAGCCACACGCCGACGATCGCCATGAGGATGGGCATGGCGATGGAGTTGCGGTCGATGTGCGACAGGTCGAAGACGATGAGCGGGGCGTCCAGGTCGATGCCGACCGTCGTGGGGCCGTCGAACATGCCGCGCAGGTCACCGTCGACCAACCGGTCGAGCACCAGGGCGACATCAAGACCCCAGGCCCGTACATCGTCTATGTCGACGTTCATCGCTTCGGCGGACTCCGGCTCGGGATGCCGTAGCTGCTCGACGATGTCCGTCAGCACCGGCTGGCGTTCGACGATCGTCTCGTTGACGTAGGCGTGCGCGACCTTGAGGGCGAAGCCGGAGCGTTCGTCGAGGCCGTGGCCCAGCGCGACCTCGATGATGGTCCGGAGCAGCGCGAGCTGGCCGGTCGTCGTGATCGCGGGGTCGAGCGGGTTGAGCCGGATACCCATGTCCAGGGCGGCCATCGGGTCCAGGCGGATAGGAGTTATCCCCAACTCCTGCGCGATGAGGTTCCATTCGCCGACGCCGTCCTCGCCCTGGGCGTCGAGGACGACGACCTGCCGGTCGCGGAACCGCAACTGCCGTAGGACGTAGGTCTTCTCCAGCGCCGACTTGCCGTTGCCCGACTCACCGAGGACGAGCCAGTGAGGTGCCGGGAGCTGCTGGCCGTACAGCTGGAAGGGGTCGTAGATGTAGCCCTTGCCGGAGTAGACCTCGCGGCCGATGATGACGCCGGAGTCGCCCAGTCCCGGGGCGGCCGTGGGCAGGTAGACCGCCTGGGCCTGGCCCGTGGACGTGCGGACCGGCAGCCGGGTCGTCTCGACCTTGCCGAAGAGGAAGGACGTGAAGGCGTCGGTGAGGACGGAGAGCGGGTCCCGCATCAGCGCATCAGCCTCTACCTTCGGATTCCGGTGGCGAACGGCAGCGTGTTCACGAAGGCGCGGTGGTGCTCGCGGTCGCACCACTCCAGCTTCAGGTACGACTTTCCGGCCGAGGCCCGGATGGTCCGCTTGTCGCGGGCCAGGGCCTCGGGGTTGCGGGAGGAGACCGTGATGTAGCCGACCAGGTTGACGCCGGCCGCGCCGCTCGCGAGGTCCTCGCCGCGCTGGTCGAGACGGTTGTGGGAGGCGATGTCGCGGGGGTCGACGGTCCGGTTCATCTTGGCGGCGCGGGACGCCTCGGCCTCGTCGTTCGTCTTCTCGGTCAGCATGCGCTCGATGGCGACCTCGGTGGGTTCGAGGTCCATGGTGACGGCGACCGTGCGGATGACGTCCGGGGTGTGGACGAGCAGGGGGGCGAGGAAGTTGACCCCGACGGGGGTCATCGGCCATTCCTTCACCCAGGCCGTCGCATGGCACCAGGGCGCGCGCGTCGAGGACTCCCGCGTCTTCGCCTGGAGGTACGTCGGCTCCATGGCGTCCAGTTCGGCCGGCCAGGAGTTGCGCTTGGTCATCGCCTGGATGTGGTCGATGGGGTGGTCCGGGTCGTACATGGAGTGGATGAGGGAGGCGAGACGGCCCTGGCCCAGCGGCTGTCGTACGCGGATGTCGGCCTCCTGCAACCGCGAGCAGATGTCGGTCAGTTCACGTGCCATCACGATCGCGAGGCCCGCGTCGCGGTCCAGCTTGCGGCCGGACTGGGGGCGGGCCGCGCGGGCCATGGTGTGTGCCTCGGCGGCGAGTTCGCGGTTGAAGTGCATGCAGGCAACGAGGTAGGCGCGGTGCTGCTCGCTGCTCGTGGACACCATGGACTGGAGTTGGTCGTACGACTGCATCAGCCAGCCCGGTGCCTTCTCGTCGCCGCGGACGGTGACGTCCTTGGCGTGGGCGTCGGGGTCGGCGGGGAGGGTGCGGGCGAGCATCTGGAGGCGGGTGACGAAGCCGTCGCCGTTGGCCACGTGCTTGAGCAGGGTGCCGAAGCGGTCGACGAGGGCTTCCTGGTCCTCGGAGTCGCGCAGGCCGACGCCGGGGCCCTCGATCTCGATGGCGGCGGTGACGGTTCTGCGGTCCGCGTGCAGGAGTACGGCGATCTCGTCGGGGCCGAAGGGCGCGGCGAGCCAGGTGATGCGGCCGATGCCGGGCGGCGGGCCGATCTCGACCTCCAGGCCGTCGGTCCTGGTGCCGGCCTCCATGACGCCGGAGCGGTAGACGGTCCCCCGCTTCAGGGACCGCTTGTAACTGCGGTTGATCTCGAACCACTTGTAGAACGTGCGGTGCTTGTACGGCACGTAGACCGCCATCAGGGCGATCAGAGGGAAACCCATCAGCAGCACGATGCGCAAGGCCAGGACGGGGACGAGGAGCCCGCTCATCATGCCGAGGAACGCGCCCACGATGATGAGTGCGATCTCGCCGGTCTCACGGTTGCGGCCGACGATCGCGTTCGGTCGGGCGCGGCCGATGAGATAGGTACGGCGGGGTGTGACTGCGTGGGACATCTGGGCCGCGTGGGAATCAGCCGTCAACGCCCGTCACCTCCTGTGCGGTTGTTGCCGCTGTTGCGGTTGTTGCTGGCGTGCGGGGTGTTCACCGTGTTGCTCGAACGGGGCTGGGGTGCGGCGGAGGGGACAGATCCGCCGCCCCCGCCGTTCGAGCCGCGGGTGCTGTGGGCGGCTACGCCGCCGGAAGCCGGGTTGGACGGTCGGGCGCCGCCGCCTCCGGAGGACTGGCCGCCGTTGTTGTCGGCCCTGGTGCTGTGGGTCTTGATGCCCTGGGCGACGAGGGTCGCGGGGGAGCTGATGACCGCGGCCGCCTTTCCTTCGGCGCCCTGCATGATGCGGTTGTTGCGGGAGCCCGCGATCTCGTCGCCGAAGCCGGGGACGAAGCGGTAGATCATCGCGCTGGCGAAGATGGCGAGCAGGATGATGGCCAGGCCGGAGACCACGGCGGAGAAGGCGTCGGGGCCGTCGTCGGCGGACAGTGCGCCGGCGAGCCCCAGGACGATCACGATGACGGGCTTGACCAGGATGACCGCGATCATGATGCCCGCCCAGCGGCGGACGTGGCCCCACAGGTTCTTGTCGACTAGGCCCGCGTAGACGACGGTGCCGAGGAGGGCGCCGACGTAGAGGAGCGCGGCCCTGATGACCAGCTCCAGCCAGAGGACTCCCGCGGCGAGGATGGAGACGAGGGACACCACGATCAGCATGATCGGGCCGCCGCCGATGTCCTCGCCCTTGGCCAGTGCGCCGGAGAAGGTGCCGAAGAACGTGTCCGTCTGGTCGCCGGTGGTCTTCGCGAGGACCTCGGTGATGCTGTCGGTGGCCGAGACGACCGTGTAGAGGATCAGGGGGGTGAAGGCCGACGCCAGCACGGTCAGCCACAGGAACCCGATCGCCTCCGAGATGGCGGTGGTGAGCGGTGCGCCGCGGACGGCTCGCTTGGCCACGGCCAGCAGCCACAGCAGCAGCGTCAGGATCGTCGATGCCGCGAAGACGACCGCGTACTGCTGGAGGAACTTGGGGTTCGTGAAGTCGACGTTCGCGGTGTCCTTCACGGCTTCGCTGAGCTTGTCGACGGTCCATGCGGCGGCGTCGGCACAGCCCTTGGCGAGGGAGGAGAGGGGGTCGAGGGTGGAGGTGGGGTCGGTGGTGGTTCCACCGGAGGTGCCGCCGGTTTCGCCGCGTTCGCAGTAGTCCTTGGCGGGGCCGACGATGAGGTCGCAGTTCTTGTTCGACCTGCTCGGCGAAGGCGAGGGGGAGGGCGTGGGGGCGGCTGTGGCGCGGGTGGCCAGCAGCACGGCTGCCGTCTGCACGGCGGTGAGGGCTGCGGCGACCTTGAGTACGCGGCGCGGACTACCGGGCATAAGAGAACCCTCCGTACTCCTCGACGGCCTTCGCCATGTCGTCGGCGCTGGACGCCTGGTTGTCCCCGGGAACCGGGGCGGGGCCGTCCTTCTGGGAGAAGCTGTCGACCTTCCAGTCGCCGTCGGCCCAGCGCAGTTGGAGGGTCATGGTGAACCAGTCGCTGGTGACGGGGGTGGTCGAGGCGTCGCCCGCGGTGCCGTACAGGCCGGTGCACCACACCTCGGCCGTCGCCGAGGTGTTCGTGTAGTTCGAGACCTTGGTGCCGATCGGCACGGTCCGTGAGACGTAGGTCTGTCCCCCGGTCGCGTTGCCGTTCTTGTCCAGGCCGATGCTGCTCAGGAACTCGTCGGAGTAGGCCTTGTCGAACTTGGCCGAGAGTTCGGCCTGCTTGTCCGTGACGAAGACCTGGCGCACGATCGCGGCTCGCTGGGTCGGCTTGAGGATGTCGGCCGAGACCAGCGCCACCGCGTAGTTCGCCGCCGCGCTCTGTGCGCCCTGCTGGTCATGGGCGAAGCCTGCGGTTACCGGCTTTGTGCCGCTTGGCGCTGTGCTGGATACGTCTGGCTTGTCGCTGGTGCCGGATTTCGAGGAGGAGTCGTCTTCTCCTCGGTTCGCGAAGGCGATCGCGGCGATGAGGAGGACGACCACGCCGACCACGGTGACCAGGCTGCGGGACGAGCGGGCGCGTGGGCGGGCGCCGCCGTAGACGTCGTCCGGCAGCCGGGTGCGGGTCTGGCCGGAGCCGCCGTAGCCACCGGAGGTCTCGTGTTCGTCACCGGGACTCATGCCGCGTACGCCCCCTCGACGTCGTACGGAAACACGTAGGAGTACGACGGTAGCCGTGCTGGTTCCCGCGCGGGCGCGGTGTGGTGACTCGGCATCAGGGAAACGCAACCTCAGTCGGTGGGCACGACGGGCGGGTGGGGTGGAGGGATGGGGCCGGGCGTGCCCGGGGACTGGAGGAACGCCTGCTAGACGGCCATGCCGTACACGATGGTGAACAGGGTGCCGAGGGAGCCGATGATGAAGACCCCGGTGAGGCCGGCGATGATCAGGCCCTTGCCCTGTTCCGCGCTGAAGGTGTCGCGGAGGGCCGTCGCGCCGATGCGCTGTTTCGCGGCGCCCCAGATGGCGATGCCGAGGCAGAGCAGGATGGCGACCGCCATGACGACCTGGATCATCGTCTTCGCTTCCGTGCCCAGCGCCCCGAAGGGGCCCCAGTCCGGAGCGATCCCGCCGATGATGGTGTTGATGTCTCCCTTGTCGGCCGCAAAGAGCATGTAAGTCACCGCCCCTGGTGGGTAGTTCCGCTTTCCCCTGCGGGTGCGCAGAGGTCAGGCATCATTGTCGCCGACAATTCTGCCGTCGTATGTCGACTTGGCGTCATTGGTTGGCGGGTTTCGTACAAATGCTTGTCTGGTCACTCTGTGTATCACGGCAGGTCACGCCGGGCAACGAGGCCCGGAGTGGAACCTGCGTGTGCACCCGTGTTCTGTGGGTGAAGGCTATCCCCGCGTGGCACCGGCATGACGAACGGGCCGCGACTGGTGCCGCGGCCCGTCTGTCTGGTGACTGGGTGTCAGCCCGTGAAGGCGTCCACTCCGGCCGGGGTGCCCCAGCCGGTCGGGCCGTCGTAGCCCGACTTGGCGGTGCAGAAGTAGCTGGTGGTGCAGGTGCCGTTGTTGCCGCTGGTCACGTCGTTGAGGGCGGACGTGCCGGCCGCGGCGTAGGGGTAGGAGGCCGGGTAGTCGCTGCTGCCCGGGGTGCCCGCGAGGGCGTAGACGCCGGCGATGATCGGGGCGGAGGCGCTGGTGCCGCCGAAGGTGTACCAGCCGGCCGTGACGCCGTAGGAGTCGTAGACCGAGACGCCGGTCGCGGGGTCGGCCACCGCGGAGACGTCGGAGATCATGCGCTTGGTGCAGCCGGTGTCGGTCTGCCAGCTGGGCTTGGTGTCGTACGAGGAGCAGCCGGAGCCCGTTCCTTCGGTGCTGCTGGTCTTCCAGACCGACTCCGTCCAGCCGCGGCTGTTGGAGGACGTCGACAGCGCGGTGCCACCCACCGAAGTCACGTACTTCGACGCGGCCGGGTACTCGGCGCCGTAGCCCTCGTCGCCCGCGCTGACGGTGATGGCGACGCCGGGGTGGTTGAAGTAGGAGGAGTCGTAGGAGGTGTCGGAGGAGGACTCCGAGCCGCCGTAGGAGTTGGAGACGAACTTGGCGCCCAGGGTGACCGCCCGGTTCACCGCCGTGCCCAGGTTGGCCATGGTGGCCGACTTGGCCTCGACGAGGAGGATGTCGCAGTTCGGGCAGATCGCGCTGGCCATGTCGAGGTCGAGGGAGATCTCCTCGGCCCAGCCCGAGTCGCTGGAGGGCAGGGAGGTCGTGGAGCCGGTCTGGCTGACCTTCTTGAAGCAGCCGTTGGCCGTGGTGCAGGCGGAGAGGCCGTAGTAGGAGCGGTAGGTCGCGAGGTCGGACTCGGCGTTGGGGTCGTTGTACGCGTCGACGATGGCGATGGTCTCGCCGTCGCCGTTCGCGGAGGCCGCGTCGGTCAGGCCGTAGGCGTCCTGGAGGTCGCTGGGGCCGTAGCCGGAGGGGGTGGCGGCGTCGGCGGCCTTGGGGGTGATGCCGTTCGCCTTCTCGAAGGCGGTGGTGCCGCCGGTCACGCGCAGGGAGTCGCAGGCGAGTTCGCCGGATTTCCTGGGGGTGGCGCAGGGGGTCGCGGCCCAGGTGACCTTGGACGTTTTGGCCGGGGTGGCGGCTTCGGCGTGGGCCGCGGTGCCGAGTCCGGCGACGAGAAGCGCGGCGGTCGCTGCGGCCGCCGAGCCGATGCGGTGCCATCTACCGCGTAGGGACGCTCTGTTGGGGGGTGTCGTGCGCATCGTGCAGCCTCCTGATGGTGGTGGAACAGGAGCAGTGCGGGTGCGTGCGGCGGTGGGACGACAGTCTCTTGTTGAGTACGTGACAACAAGGCGGGAGGTGGAATTCTGACCTCCGCCTTACCGAACCCCAGGCCCGGCCTTACCTACCTGCTTGCGGCGAACGGGCCGCGGCCGATGGTGCGTCGGTCGCGGCCCGTTGCCTTGGTGCCGCCGAGGGGACCCCACGTCCCCTGCCCGCCGGCGGCTCCCCGTGACCCGACGGGGAGTTCGGGGTCGTCAGCCGGTGAAGGCGTCGGTGCCCTGCGGGGTGCCCCAGCCGGTGGGGCCGTCGTAGCCCGACTTGGCGGTGCAGAAGTAGCTGGTGGTGCAGGTGCCGTTGTTGCCGCTGGTCACGTCGTTGAGGGCGGCCGTGCCGGCCGCGGCGTAGGGGTAGGAGGCCGGGTAGTCGCTGCTGCCCGGGGTGCCGGCGAGGGCGTACACCGAGGCGATGATCGGGGCGGAGGCGCTGGTGCCGCCGTAGGTGTTCCAGCCGCTGCCGTCGTCACCGTAGGAGTCGTAGACGGAGACTCCGGTGGCGGGGTCGGCGACGGCGGAGACGTCGGAGATCATGCGCTTGGTGCAGCCGGTGTCGGTCTGCCAGCTGGGCTTGGCGTCGTACGCGGAGCAGCCGGAGCCGGTGCCCTCGGTGCTGCTGGTCTTCCAGACGCTCTCGGTCCAGCCGCGGCTGTTGGAGGACGTGGAGAGCTTGGTGCCGCCGACCGATGTCACGTACTTGGAGCCGGCCGGGTACTCGGCGCCGTAGGCCTCGTCGCCGGCGGAGACGGTGATGGCGACGCCGGGGTGGTTGAAGTAGGAGGAGTCGTAGGAGGTGTCGGAGGAGGACTCCGAGCCGCCGTAGGAGTTGGAGACGAACTTGGCGCCCAGGGTGACCGCCCGGTTCACCGCCGTGCCCAGGTTGGCCATGCTCGACGACTTCGCCTCGACCAGCAGGATGTTGGCGTTCGGGGCGATGGCGGAGACCATGTCGAGGTCGAGGGAGATCTCGCCGGCCCAGCCGCTGTCGGCGGTGGGGAGGGAGGTCGTGGAGCCGGTCTGGGAGACCTTCTTGAAGCAGCCGTTGGCGGTGGTGCAGGCCGAGAGGCCGTAGTAGGAACGGTAAGTGGCCAGGTCCGCCTCGGCGTTGGGGTCGTCGTAGGCGTCGACGATGGCGATGGTCTCTCCGGAGCCGTCCGAGGAGGAGGCGTCGGTCAGGCCGTAGGCGTCTTGGAGGTCGCTGGGGCCGTAGCCGGTGGGCGTGGCCGAGGTGGCGTTCGGCTTCACGGTCTTGGGGGTCGCGCCCTTGAGCGCGGCCTGCTTCTCCATGTAGGCGGTGGTGCCGCCGGTGACACGGAGCGCGTCGCAGGCGGCGTAGCCCTTCTTCGGGGTCGCGGCACATGCGCTCTCGTACCGCACATGGGCCTTGGCGACCTGCGCGGCGACGGTGCCGGCGCTCACCTTGTGCGGAGTGGGGGTGGCCGCGCCGGCGTGGGCGGCGGTGCCGAGTCCGGCGAGGAGGAGGGCGGTGGTGGCGGTGGCTGCCGAGCCGATACGGCGCCATCTGCCGGATATGTGGGGGGTGTTGGGCGTACGCAACGTACTGCCTCCTGTGAGTGGTTGCAGAGAGGCCTGCGGTGGGGGATCCACCGGTGAGGTTCCCGGTGGGGGCGGCGACCCGCGACGACCATCCCCTTGTTGAGTACGTGACAACAAGACGGGCGGTGGAATCCTGACTTCCGCCTTACCGAAGGGGGTTGGGGGGTTACCGGTCAATGGCGGGGCGATGGGCGGCGAATGGCCTCGGCTTGACCATCTACACGCGTTGCGCACAACTGCTGCGGGGTCACCGGGGCTTGAGGCCGTGCAGCAGCAGGTGCACCAGCATGGGGATTCCGTCCAGGGCGGTCTGCGGGTCGACCCGGTCGTTGGCGGCGAACGTGGCGGTGCCCTGGAGGGTGGCGCCCACGATGAGGGTGAGGTGGGCGGGGTCGCCCTCGATGATCTCCCCGCGCTGCTGGGCGTCCGCGATGATCCGCTCCAGCGCGCCGACCGTGCGGTCGACCGCCGCGGCCATCTCCTCGGAGGCGTCGGGGTCGTGCTTGCGGGCGAACATGAGCTCCAGGAGCTCGGCGTTCTCGGTGGCGAAGCCGAGATAGGCCCCGGCGAGGGCGACGAGTCGCGGTTCCAGCGGGAGGGCGGGGTCGTCGAAGGCGGCCAGGGTCTCGGTCAGCCGCTGGTAGCCGTCGAGCGCCAGGGCGTTGAGCAGGGCCTGCTTGTCCTTGAAGTGGCGCCCCGGGGCGGCGTGGCTGACGCCGATGTCACGGGCCAGTTCCCGCAGGGAGAGCGCCCCGACGCCCTTCTCCCGCAGGGTGCGTTCCGCGCTCGCGAGCAGGGCGGAGCGGAGGTCTCCGTGGTGGTAGGGGCGCCCCTCGCGACTTTCGCGGGTATCGCGGCTTCCCTGGCTTCCCTGGCTCCAGTGACTCCCGCGGGTATCGCGGGTGTCGCGGCTCTCGGACTTCTCGGACGGCATGGGCACCATCGTATCCGGATGTAGACGGCGCCAGCATTGTTGTCATTGACAGCATTGTTGTCGCCGCCTACATTGGGGCCATGGCTACTGACAAGTGGAACGCGACCGACCTCCCTGACCTCACGGGCCGCACGGCCGTGGTCACCGGAGCCAACAGCGGTATCGGCCTCAAGGCGGCGGAGGCGCTGGCCCGCGCGGGCGCGCATGTCGTGTTCGCCGTACGGGACCCGGAGCGCGGCCGGGCCGCAGCGGCGGCCGTGCACGGCAGCACGGAGGTGCGGCGCCTCGATCTGGCGGACCTGTCCTCGGTGCGGGAGTTCGCGGCGGACTGGAAGGGCGAGCTGCATCTGCTGCTGAACAACGCCGGTGTGATGATGCTGCCGGAGCAGCGCACACGGGACGGCTTCGAGATGCAGTTCGGCACCAACCACCTGGGCCACTTCGCCCTGACGAACCTGCTGCTGCCGCACATCACCGACCGGGTGGTCACCGTCTCCTCGGGCCTGCACCGGGGCGGCACCGGAGTGATCGACTTCGCCGACCTGAACCGGGCGGCGCACTACAGCCCCACCGGCGCGTACGCCCAGTCGAAGCTCGCGAACCTCCTCTTCACCCTGGAGCTCCAGCGCCGTCTGACGGAGTCGGGCTCCCCGGTCCGTGCCACGGCCGCGCACCCCGGGTACGCCGCCACCAACCTCCAGAGCCACGCGGCGAGCCCGCTGTCCCGGGTCTTCATGAAGGTCGGCAACAGGTTCATGGCCCAGGACGACGCGGCGGGCGCGCTGCCCACCCTGTACGCGGCGACGCAGGACCTCCCCGGCGCGAGCTACGTCGGTCCGGACGGCTTCCAGGAGATGCGCGGGGCGCCCACCCTGGTCGGCCGCAGCGCGGCGGCCAGCGACCCGGAGGCGGCGAAGCGGCTGTGGACGGTGTCGGAGGAGCTGACGGGGACGCGGTTCCCGCTGGAGGCGGCCGTACCGCGCGGTTAGACGCCGCCGGGTCCTCCTGGGCGGGCCGGGTGGGCTGGGACGTCGGCGGCGGCGAGTCCGGCGTCGGCACGAACAGCCCTTGTACGCCCGCCCGAGCCCGATTGACCCGTTTCTCCCCTTCGTACGGAACGCTGCCTTCCGATGAAGCGCACGCTCCTGCACGCCGCCGCCCTGGTGCTCCCCGCCCTCACCTCCGCGTCCGAGGCGGCCGCCGACGACGGTCCGGGTCCCTTCGGGGTCACCGTCACCGCGACCGCGACCCCGGAGACCGCCCGGATCGGTGCGCTCTTCACCGGCGGGGACCACTTCTGCACCGCGTCCGTCGTGCACAGCCCGGCCCACGACCTCATCGTCACCGCCGCCCACTGCCTGGACGGTGACACGGACGGCCTCGTGTTCGTGCCGGGATATCGGAACGGCAGGGCGCCGTACGGGAGGTGGCGCATCACCAGGCGGTTTCTCCCCGACGCGTGGGACGAGGACAGTGACGTGGCCTTCGCGACCCTGGCCGAGCGGCGCGGCGAGAACGTCGAGGACGTCGTCGGGGGGAACCGCTTCACCACCGGTACCGCCACCGGCGCCACCGCCGTGACCGTCACCGGCTACCCCGACTCCCGGGGGACGCCGGTCCGCTGCGTCAACAGGCCGGTCGCGCACAGCCGTACCCAACAGCGCGTCGACTGTCCCGACTTCAGCGGCGGCACCAGCGGCAGCCCCTGGGTCGACGGGGACGGGGAGGTCGTCGGGGTGCTCGGCGGGCACGAGCAGGGCGGGGCGACCGCCGACATCTCCTACAGCGTGGTGCTCGGGCGGCGGGCCGCTCAGCTGTACCGGGACGCGGTGGAGTCTCCTTCCGCATGATCACCCCAGAACGACGAAGGCACCCCTAAACTGACGTGGGCGTCGGACTCCGGGGCAGCGAGGGGCGGTTGACGGTGCGTAAGGCATGGGTCGTGGGGGGTGCCGTCCTCGGGGCGGGGCTCAGCTTCGTGATGCTGCTCGTCGTCGGTGTGTACGTCGTCGCCGGGAACCTCGCCAACGGGGTCGGCGGAGCCACGAAGGCGCTGGCCAAGGGGTCGGTGCCGGCCGCCTATCAGGCGCTCGTGCAGAAGTGGGGCAACCTCTGCACGGCCATCAACCCCGCACTGCTCGCCGCGCAGCTGTACCAGGAGAGCGGGTTCAACCCGAAGGCGCAGAGCCCGGCGGCCGCGCAGGGGATAGCGCAGTTCATCCCCGGGACCTGGGCCACGCACGGGATCGACGGCGACGGGGACGGCGACCGCGACGTATGGGATCCGAATGACGCGATTCCGTCGGCCGCGAAGTACGACTGCACGCTCGCCTCGTACGTGAAGGACGTCCCCGGGGACGCGACGAAGAACATGCTCGCGTCGTACAACGCGGGGGCGTACGCGGTGATCAAGTACGGGGGTGTGCCGCCGTACAAGGAGACCCAGAACTACGTGAAGACGATCACGACGCTGGAGGAGAGTTTCGCCGCTCCCGTCACGCGCGTGGATCCGTCGAAGCAGGCCG
The DNA here is from genome assembly GCF_013044505.1 of Streptomyces sp. S3(2020). Classification (GTDB taxonomy): domain Bacteria; phylum Actinomycetota; class Actinomycetes; order Streptomycetales; family Streptomycetaceae; genus Streptomyces. Next base: position 14,544 of record NZ_JABERD010000198.1, read on the forward strand.
CGGGAGCCATCTACTACGCGCAGAAGAAGCTCGGCACGCCCTATCTGTGGGGTGGCGACGGCACTGCTCAGGACGGTGGCCGGTTCGACTGCTCGGGGCTGACGAAGGCCGCGTACGAGAGTGTCGGCGTCACGCTGCCGCGCGTTGCCAACGACCAGTGGAACGCGGGTCAGCATCCGGCCAGGGACGAGCTGCTCCCCGGCGATCTGGTCTTCTTCTCGGACGACCTCACCAACTCCCGGGCCATCCGGCATGTGGGGATTTATGTCGGTGGCGGGTACATGATCGACGCCCCGAGAACGGGTGCTGTGATCCGGTTCGACCCGATCGACACCCCTGACTACTTCGGAGCCACCCGCGTCACCGAAGATGGCGCGAAAGCGCTCCCCACGACGGTCTGACGGCCTGTGAACCTACCCCCTGAGCTGCAGTGATGTGTCTCTCTTCGATAACGTCTGAGTGATCATTCAGTGGAGGGTGGAACGTATTAACGGGGACCGTGCGTTCCTGTTGTCGTAGCGATCTACACCACGGGGGTGGAACAGCGGCGCGCGCACATCTGCGTGCCGGGAGAGCCGACGAAGGGGCCGCAGCACCATGGCTGGACTCGCCGCATCCGGGTCGAACCCCGACGTCGACCTGCTCTACGACATCAACGGCCTGGCCAAGGACGCGCCCGTGTGGTTCGACCGGGTCATGGAGTACGTCGGTGAGTACGGGATCCTCCTGGCCACCGTGCTGCTCGTGCTGTGGTGCTGGCTGTCCGTGCGCAGGCGAGGCGGCGAGGACGCCCCCTCGTCCGTGGCCGCGCTGGTCTGGGCGCCGCTCGCGGCCGCTGTCGCCGTGCTGGTCAACGTGCCGATACGGGGATTCGTGGAGCGGCCCCGGCCGTTCCTCACCCACGACGGCCTCGAAGTCCTGGTCTCCGGCAAGACCGACTACTCCTTCGTCAGCGACCACGCGACGATCACCATGGCCATGGCGGTCGGACTGTTCGTCGCCAACCGCAGGTTCGGCTTCTTCGGCATCGGCCTCGCCCTCCTCGAAGGCTTCTGCCGGGTCTACATGGGCGTGCACTACCCGACCGACGTCATCGGCGGCTTCGCCCTCGGCACCGCCGTCGCCCTGCTGCTGTCCCCGCTGGCCATGGCCCTGCTCACCCCGCTGATGAAGGCCATCGGGCGGTCCCCGCGCGCGGGGTGGCTGATTCGGGCGCGTGGGAAGTCCTACGAGGGTCAGGACGCCGTGATCCCCGGTGCGCGGAAGGAAGCGGGCGCCGAGGAGCGGGACCTCGCCGCCTGAGCCGGCCAGGACCTACAGGGCCTGCGGGAACGTGAAGAAGCCGTTCGGGTCGTACTGCTTCTTCAGGGCCGTGAGCCTGGTCGCCGCGGCTCCGTAGTACGCCTTCCGCCAGTCCCTCAGGGACGGGTCCGTGTAGTTCTGGTAGGCCGCGCCCGACGCGTACGGCTTCATCGCGTCGTGGGCCTGGGTCAGCCAGGACTGGGCGGTCGCTCCCGAGGTGCCCGCCTTCCAGGCCGCGATGTACTGGGCCAGCATGCGCGAGCGGCGGTGGACGAACGCCGTGGCCGTCGGGGAGACGCGGTTGACCGCGCCGCCGAGGGCCGTGAGGGCGATGTCGCCGGCGCCGCCGCGGACCGACTCCAGCTGCTTGAGCATCGCCTGGATACCGGCCGTGGAGAGGGAGCGGTCGAAGAAGTCCGACTTCGCGGCGTACGTCTCCCGGCCGAGCGCGCCCTGCGGGGAGCGGCCCGGGGTCTTGCCGGGCAGATGGCACTGGGCGTCCGTGGTGAAGGAGGAGCAGCCGGCGTAGATCTCCATCGCGTCCTCGTACGAGCGGCGGCGCAGGGAGACGCTGGTCGCGGGGGCGCCGATCCTGTCGGCCAGGCGGTCCACGGCGTTCTGGAGTTCGCCGTAGGTGCCGAGGGAGAAGGCGGCGACGGAGACCGTGGTGTAGCCGCCGGAGGTGCCCGCCAGATGCAGGGACGACCAGATCTCGTCGGGCTGGGTCGGGCCCCACTCCTGCCAGGCCTTCACCACGGCGGCGGCCTTCGCCCACGGCCATGACATGTACGCCGTGACGGCCTGGGGTGCCGGGTGGGTCTTGAAGTGGAGTTCGGTGACGACGCCGAAGTTGCCGTTGCCCGCGCCGCGCAGGGCCCAGAACAGGTCCTTGTTCGTCGTGGCGTTCGCGGTGAGTTGCTTGCCGTCCGCCGTGATCAGCGTTGCCTGGGTGAGGCTGTCGCAGGTCAGGCCGTAGGCGCGGGAGACGACTCCGTGGCCGCCGCCGAGGGTGAGGCCGGAGACGCCGACGGTGGGGCAGGAGCCGGCGGGGATGGTGACGCCCTTCGCGGTGAGGGCGCGGTAGACGTCGATGAGTTTCGAGCCGGCGCCGACCACCGCGGTGCCGCCGCCGGTGCGGACCTTGTTGAGCTTCGAGACGTCGACGATCAGGCGGTTGTCGCCGGAGGACCAGCCGGCGTAGGAGTGGCCGCCGTTGCGGATCGCCACGTGGAGCTTGTGGGCCCGGGCGTAGGCGAGGGTGGTGCGGATGTCGTCCGCGTGCGCGATGTACGCCACCGCTGCGGGCTTCAGGTTGTCGAAGCGGGTGTTGTAGAGCTGGTGGGCGGTCGGCCAGTCCGTGTCTCCGGGGCGGGCGAGGGTGCCGTCGAGGTCGCGGGCGAGGGCGGTCCAGTTGGCGGGGGCGGTGGCGTTGGCGGCGGCTCTCGACGACGTACGCGCGGACGTGCCGTCGGTGGCCGTCTGGGCGGCGTCGGCCTTGTCGTCGCCGTTGCACGCGGCCGTGGCAGCCGCGGCGATCGCGGCCACGCCGCCGCCGATGAACGTACGCCGTTCCATGTCGCCTCCTGGGGGTTCGTGGAACGAGACGGGGTGGTGGCGTGCGGGGTTCCATCGTGCATGGAGGCGGGGGGTGTGAGCCGGGTGTGTTTCGCTCCCGCCGCCCCAGACCCCCGCTTCGGCCCTGAAGGGGCCTCGTCCTCAAACGCCGGACGAGCTGAAAGACACTAGGTGCTGCCCCCCGTGGGTGGGGGGTCAGCGGTCTTCTGGTGTTGTGTGGCCCTGGGCGTCCGTTCTCGCCTGGCTTCTTGCTCTTCTGGCGGGGCCGCGCCAGCCGCAGGTGCAGCGGGCTGTGCAGAAGGGGCCCTGGTCGACTGTTGTCGTCAGGTGTTCGGGGGACTCGTGAAGCGGGGGGACCCGGTCCTGGTGTGCCACGCCGACAACGGTACCGAGCCCGGGTAAAGGGCTCGTATGCGCGTGACGGGCTCCGCATGGTCGTCGTTAGCGGGACGACAGGGGGTCCGTGACGGAGGCAGGGCGATGGCGGAGCGGCAGCAGAGGCGGACGGGTGGGGTCGGGGGGGTGGCTGTCTCCTATGCACATCTCCGAGCCCACGACAGCCCTGAGCAGCGCGTAGGCCCTCTTCTGTTGGAAAAAAAATAAAAGAGAGCAGGAGATGATGGCACGAC
>NZ_JABERD010000199.1 GCF_013044505.1 Streptomyces sp. S3(2020)
CACCAAGCGAGCGGCGAGGGGTAGTCCGCCTCCGGCCACAATAAGCCCCCAGCCCCCACGCAACCGACCTCAGCGCCGTCGGGTCGCCTAGGCTACCAGGTCCCGCCCCCCCACATCCGCCAGCAACCTCCCCCGCACGCCCAGCACCCCGCGCCCGGCGCCATACGGCTCTGCCTGGAGGAGCCCGTCCGACAGAGCCCGGCGGGAGGCGGGGCTCCGGGCCTCCCGCCGGGCTCTGTCGGACGGACTTCTCCAGGAAGAGCCGTATGGCGCGGGGCGCGCGGTGCTGACCTTGCGGGGGCGGTTGCTGGCGGATGCGGTGGTGCGGGACCTGGTGGACTAGGCGCCCAATGGGTGCCGGGTTCTGTCGTGTGGCGGCTGCGGGTTTGTTGTGGCCGGTCGCGCAGTTCCCCGCGCCCCTAGGTGGGTGCAGTCACGAAGTCGATCAGTTCTTCCACCCTGCCCAGGAGCTCCGGCTCCAGGTCCCTGTACGACTCCACCCGCTTCAGGATCGCCTGCCACACCGCGCCCGTGTTCTCCGGGGGCCAGCCCACGGCCCGGCACACGCCCGTCTTCCAGTCCTGGCCGTGGGGGACTTTCGGCCAACCCGCGATCCCGACCGACGACGGCTTCACCGCCTCCCAGATGTCGATGTAGGGGTGGCCGACGACCAGGGCGTGTTCGCTGGTCACCGACTGTGCGATCCGCCACTCCTTGGTGCCCGGCACCAGGTGGTCCACCAGGACGCCGAGACGGGCGTCCGGACCCGGCGCGAACTCCTCGACGATCGACGGCAGATCGTCCACGCCCTCCAGGTACTCCACGACCACGCCCTCGATGCGCAGGTCGTCGCCCCAGACCTTCTCCACCAGCTCCGCGTCGTGCCGGCCCTCGACGTAGATACGGCCCGCGCGGGCCACGCGGGCGCGGGCGCCGGGGACGGCCACCGAGCCGGATGCCGTACGGGTGGGACGTGGCGGCGCCTGACCGGTGGGACGTACGAGTGTCACCACCCGGCCCTCCAGCAGAAAGCCCCTCGGCTCCATCGGGAACACCCGGTGCTTGCCGAAGCGGTCCTCCAGGGTCACCGTGCCCGCCTCGCAGCGGATCACCGCACCGCAGAAACCGGTGCCGGGCTCCTCGACCACCAGGCCGGGCTCCGCCGGGACCTCGGGGACGGGCTTCGGCTTCTTCCAGGGAGGGGTCAGGTCGGCGGAGTACTGGCGCATTCGGATGACGATAGGAGAAGCCCGGGGGCGCTCAGCGCGACACGCCGAAGCGGGCCGCCAGGTCGTCGCGCTGCCGTCGTACGAACGCCGCGTCCACCACCGCTCCGTGACCGGGCACGTACAGCGCGTCCTCGCCGCCCAGTTCCAGCAACCGGTCCAGCGCCGCCGGCCAGTGCGACGGTACGGCGTCGGGGCCCGCCTGCGGTTCGCCGGACTCCTCGACCAGATCGCCGCAGAAGACCACCTCCGGAGCGCCGGGGACCAGGACCACGAGGTCGTGGCCGGTGTGGCCGGGGCCGACGTTGGCCAGCAGGACCTGGCGGCCGCCGCCGAGATCGAGGGTCCACTCGCCGGAGACATGGTGGAGCGGACGGGTCAGGGACGCCAGGGCCTCGTCGGCGAGCCGCTCCTCCAGACCGTTGCCGACCGCGTCGGCCCGTAGCTCCTCGTGCGTCCGGTGCTGGTCGAACAGCGCGCCCATGCCCACCGGCCCGTACACCTCCGCCTCCGCGAACGCCGCCGCCCCGAAGACATGGTCGAAGTGGGGATGCGTCAGCGCGAGATGGGTCACACGGTGCCCCGCGAGCGATTCGGCCTGCGTGCGCAGCCGCGAACCCTCACCGATACTCGACCCGGCGTCGATCAGCAGGGCGGTTCCCGCGCCGACGACCAGCCCCGCCGTGCAGTCCCAGCCAGGCAGCCGGCACCGCCCGACCCCGGCCGCCACCCGCTCCCACCCCAGCTCTTCCCAAGTCACCGTCATACGGCGACGCTAGCCGTACGAGCGGTCGTGGCAGGACCGACCTTGCCCGGGCGGTACCCCACCGCCGTACACTGGGCCGGGGAATGCTGGCACTCGGGCGGACAGAGTGCCAGGCAAGGCGCCGAGGGAACGACTTCTGGAGGTGTGCGCGATGCTGAGTGAACGCAGGCTCCAGGTGCTGCGCGCCATCGTCCAGGACTATGTGGGCACCGAGGAGCCGGTCGGTTCCAAGGCCCTCACCGAGCGGCACAGCCTCGGAGTCTCCCCGGCGACGATCCGCAACGACATGGCGGCCCTGGAGGACGAGGGGTTCATCGCCCAGCCGCACACCAGTGCCGGGCGCATCCCCACGGACAAGGGCTACCGGCTGTTCGTCGACAAGCTCGCGGGCGTCAAGCCGATGACCGCGCCCGAGCGGCGTGCCATCCAGAACTTCCTCGACGGCGCCGTCGATCTCGACGACGTGGTGGCCCGGACCGTACGGCTGCTCGCGCAGCTCACACGGCAGGTCGCGGTGGTGCAGTACCCCTCGCTCACCCGGTCCACCGTGCGCCATGTCGAACTGCTCGCGCTCGCACCTGCGCGCCTGATGCTCGTGCTGATCACGGACACCGGGCGGGTCGAGCAGCGGATGATCGACTGCCCGGCGCCCTTCGGCGAGACGTCCCTCGCCGATCTGCGGGCCCGGCTCAACAGCAGGGTCGCGGGCCGGCGCTTCAGTGATGTGCCGATGCTCGTCGAGGACCTCCCCGAGGGCTTCGACCTGGAGGACCGCGGCACGGTCTCGACGGTGCTCTCCACTCTCCTGGAGACCCTCGTCGAGGAGAACGAGGAGCGGTTGATGATCGGCGGAACCGCCAATCTCACCCGCTTCGGACATGACTTCCCCCTCACTATCCGTCCGGTCCTCGAAGCCCTGGAGGAGCAGGTAGTGCTCCTCAAGTTGCTTGGTGAGGCCGGGGATTCGGGCATGACCGTACGCATCGGTCATGAGAACGCCTATGAGGGACTCAACTCCACGTCCGTCGTGTCGGTCGGCTACGGTTCGGGCGGCGAGGCAGTCGCCAAGCTCGGCGTGGTCGGACCGACCCGCATGGATTACCCGGGAACGATGGGAGCGGTACGCGCAGTGGCGAGGTACGTCGGACAGATCCTGGCGGAGTCGTAAGTGGCCACGGACTACTACGCCGTTCTCGGCGTGCGCCGCGACGCGTCGCAGGAAGAGATCAAGAAGGCCTTCCGTCGGCTCGCACGCGAGCTGCACCCGGACGTCAACCCTGATCCGAAGACCCAGGAGCGGTTCAAGGAGATCAACGCCGCTTACGAGGTGCTCTCGGACCCGCAGAAGAAGCAGGTCTACGACCTCGGCGGCGACCCGCTGTCCCAGGCGGGCGGCGGTGGCGCGGGCGGCTTCGGGGCCGGTGGGTTCGGGAACTTCTCGGACATCATGGACGCGTTCTTCGGTACGGCGTCGCAGCGGGGCCCGCGGTCGCGTACGCGGCGCGGCCAGGACGCGATGATCCGGCTGGAGATCGAGCTCGACGAGGCGGCCTTCGGCACGACGAAGGACATCCAGGTCGACACGGCGATCGTGTGCACCACCTGTAGTGGTGAGGGCGCGGCGCCGGGGACCTCCGCCCAGACGTGTGACATGTGCCGCGGGCGCGGTGAGGTGTCGCAGGTGACGCGGTCGTTCCTGGGGCAGGTCATGACGTCCCGGCCGTGTCCGCAGTGCCAGGGGTTCGGGACGGTCGTTCCGACGCCGTGCCCCGAGTGCGCGGGCGACGGTCGCGTACGGTCCCGTCGTACCCTCACGGTCAAGATTCCGGCCGGTGTCGACAACGGCACGCGGATCCAGCTCGCCGGCGAGGGTGAGGTCGGGCCCGGTGGGGGTCCCGCCGGTGACCTGTACGTCGAGATCCATGAGCTGCCGCACTCGCAGTTCCAGCGGCGTGGTGACGATCTGCACTGCACGGTGACGATTCCGATGACCGCGGCGGCGCTCGGTACCAAGGTGCCGTTGGAGACGCTGGACGGGCTGGAAGAGGTCGACATCAGGCCCGCCACGCAGTCCGGGCAGTCGATTCCGCTGCACGGGCGCGGTGTCACGCATCTGCGGGGCGGCGGCCGGGGCGACCTCATCGTCCACGTCGAGGTGCAGACGCCGAACAAGCTGGATCCGGAGCAGGAGCGGTTGCTGCGGGAGCTGGCGAAGCTGCGGGGCGAGGAGCGGCCCACGGGGCAGTTCCAGCCGGGGCAGCAGGGGTTGTTCTCTCGGTTGAAGGACGCGTTCAACGGTCGGTGATCGGTGATCGGTGATCGGTAGAGGGCGGCTGCGGGCGGGATTTTCTCGCCCCCGCCGCCCTTACCCGTTCCCATCTCCCCCGGAGGGGGTACCCCCGGACGGGCTGAAAAGCAGTGGTCGGCAGAGGGTTCTCGGCGTCCTCACCCGCGGCCCATTCCCCTGTCCTATGCCAGTGGAAGGCCGGATTCGGACTTGTTCGGAGGACGTGACAACATGCGGGCATGTCCTCCGCGCTGACCGATCTTTTCCCGCATCCGATCGTGCAGGCCCCCATGGCGGGCGGCGTTTCCGTGCCGCAGCTCGCCGCCGCCGTGTCCGATGCCGGGGGGCTCGGGTTCCTTGCCGCCGGGTACAAGACGGCGGACGGGCTCTATCAGGAGATCAAACAGCTGCGGGGACTGACCGGGCGTCCGTTCGGGGTCAATCTGTTCATGCCGCAGCCCGAGTACGCCGACCCGGCCGCCGTCGACGTGTACGCGCACCAGCTGTCCGGCGAGGCTTCCTGGTACGAGACCGAGCTCGGGGATCCCGACAGCGGCCGTGACGACGGGTACGACGCCAAGCTCGCCGTACTGCTCGACAACCCGGTGCCGGTGGTCTCCTTCCACTTCGGCGTCCCCAGCAGCGAGGTCCTGGAGTCCCTCCGGCGGGCCGGGACCTTCACCCTCGTCACCGCGACCACCGCCGAGGAGGCCCTCGCCGTACAGCGGGCCGGCGCCGACGCGGTCATCGCGCAGGGCGTCGAGGCCGGCGGGCATCAGGGCACCCACCGTGACATCCCGGAGAACGACGGAGCCGGGACAGGGCTGCTGTCCCTCCTCGGGCAGTTCCGCGAGACAGTCGGCATCCCCCTCGTCGCCGCCGGCGGCATCATGCGCGGCAGCCAGATCGCCGCCGTCCTCGCCGCCGGCGCCTCCGCCGCCCAGCTGGGCACCGCCTTCCTCGCCACCACCGAGTCCGGCGCCGCACCCGTCCACAAGCAGGCGCTCACCAACCCCCTGTTCGTCCGCACCGAGTTGACCCGTGCCTTCTCCGGCCGCCCCGCCCGCGGGCTCGTCAACCGCTTCCTGCGCGAGCACGGCCGGTACGCGCCCGCCGCCTACCCGGAGATCCACCACCTCACCTCCCCGCTGCGGAAGGCCGCCGCCAAGGCCAAGGACGCGCAGGGCATGGCCCTGTGGGCCGGCCAGGGCCACCGGATGGCGCGCGAGCTGCCCGCCGGGCAGCTGGTCGAGGTACTGGTCGCCGAACTCGCCGACGCCCGGACAGCGTTGTCGGTCTTCCCGGAGGGCGGTGACCTCCGATGACGGCTCCCGTGTTCGTCGTGGACCGACTGGACGGCCTCGGCGGGCAGTTCGTGCTCGACGGCCCCGAGGGACGGCACGCCGTCTCCGTGAAGCGGCTGCGGCCCGGCGAGAACGTCGTCCTCACCGACGGGCGCGGTCGCTGGACCGAGGGTGTGGTGAGGGCGGCCGAGGGCAAGGACCGGCTCGTCGTCATGGACCTGGAGTCCGTGGTCGAGGAGCCGGAGGAGTCCCCCCGTATCACCGTCGTCCAGGCCCTCCCCAAGGGCGACCGCGGCGAGCTGGCCGTCGAGACCATGACCGAGACCGGCGTCGACGCGATCGTGCCCTGGCAGGCCTCCCGCTGCATCACCCAGTGGAAGGGCGACCGCGGACTGAAGGCCCTCGCCAAGTGGCGGTCCACCGCCCGCGAGGCCGGCAAGCAGTCCCGGCGGTTCCGCTTCCCCGAGGTCGCGGACCTGGCCACCGGCAAGCAGGTCGCGGCGCTGCTCGCCGAGGCCGACTTCGCCGCCGTGCTCCACGAGAGCGGTGACGAACCGCTGGCCACCGTCGAACTCCCCACCGAGGGCGACATCGTGCTCGTGGTCGGGCCCGAAGGGGGCGTCTCCCCCCAGGAGTTGGCACTGTTCGAGGAAGCCGGGGCGAAGCCGTACGTCCTCGGGCGTACCGTGCTGCGTACATCGACCGCCGGGACCGCCGCGACCGCCGTGCTCCTCGCGCGCACCGGCCGCTGGTCCTGAGACCAGAGGGAACGCCTTGGAACTCGCCCAAGTCCGGCTGCTCGTCTCCGACTTCCCCGTCTGTTACCGCTTCTACGCCGAGGTCCTCGGCCTCAAGGCGCAGTCGGGGGCGACGCGGGGACCGTACGAGAAGTTCAGCCCCACCACCGGCTCCGCAGGCATCGCCCTCCAGGACCGGGCCATGATGGCCGGGATACTGGGGGAGCTGGGCGACGAGGCGAGCGGGCACCGGTCACTGGTCGTGCTGCGCGTCGACGACCTCGACACCTACTGCGAGCAGATCGCCGAGCGGGGCGCGGTCCTGCTGCACGGGCCCGCCCCCATGACCGACCGCATGCGCGTCGCCCACCTCAAGGACCCGGAGGGCAACCTCGTGGAGCTTCAGGAGTGGCTGCTGCTGCGCGCGTGAGGTCGACGGTCTCGGCGACGGCTTGGAACAGCTCCCAGCCGTCCAACTCCCGGTCGCCGGGGAGCAGCAGGCCGCGCCGGGCGGCCTCGTCGAGCAGGGCGCGTACGACGCCGGGCTCGCGGAGGTTGATCCCCGCGCCCTTGCCGTCGACGGCGTAGCCCTGGAACCAGATGTCGCCCTCGGACACGTACCGGCCCGAGCCCGCGCCGCCCGCCCGGAAGACGAACCGGGTGCGGTCGCCGTCCCGGTGCAGCGTGAGGATGTCCCGCCAGACGCCGTCGGCGGCCTTCTTCTGACGGAAGTTCCACAGATAGGCCGTCCGCTCGTCCACGACGAGACGGCGAAGGCGGCGGTCGTTGCGCATGCTGTCACGTTAGACGGACGGGCAGTTCCCGGTCTCCGGGTTTTCACCCGGCTGGGGAGCGAGTGTCCGTATGCGCTCTACCGCGTCGGTCGGGACAGTGGGAAGCTGCCCTCCATGGGGGTTCTGCGCAGCGTTCGGGGTCGGCGGCGTGGGCGGCGAGTGGCCGCCGCGGCGGTGTTCGCCGTCATGGTCGTCGGCGGGGTCGCCGCCTGTGATCCCGCGGGGCTGAACTCCGCGTCCGTGGCGTACACCACCGACCAGACCGTGACGAAGGAGCTGGAGCGGCAGAAGGCCGATGTGCAGTGGCTGACCTGCCAGGCCTCCTACGGGAACCGGCCCACGCCGACGGCGACCGACAATGCCGTGGCCGAGGTCCACTGCACCGGTGAGACCACCGGCAACAAGGACATCGACGTCGACGGCAAGATCACCCGGGTCGTCAACGGGCAGTGTGTACGCGGTGAGTTGACGGCGAAGATCGACGGCAAGACATGGTTCCAGGTCAACGGACTGGGCAACTGCAACGCCTCGCCCGAGCCGAACAACCCGGGCGGCAACGGACAGCCGGGCGCCACCGTCACCGTGACGGTCACGGAGACCATCTGGTGCGACAAGTACCCGGACTGCAGGCCCGTCCAGGGCAAGTGATCCAAAGCCCTGTCCGTGGGCCGTCGGCCCTGCATAGGGTTGACGGGTGACACAGCCCGCGACGCCCTCGTATCTCCGGTTTCCGCACCTGCACGGCGACTTGGCGGCCTTCACCGCCGAGGACGACGTGTGGATCGCCCCCCTCGACGGCGGCCGGGCCTGGCGGGTCAGCGCCGACAACGTGCCCGTCTCCACCCCGCGCATCTCCCCCGACGGCACCACCGTCGCCTGGACCTCCACCCGGGACGGCGCCCCCGAGGTGCACATCGCCCCCGTCGACGGCGGTCCCGCCAAGCGGCTGACGCACTGGGGGAGTTGGCGCACCCAGGTGCGCGGCTGGACCCCCGACGGCCGGGTCCTCGCGATCACCACCCACGGCGAGGCCAGCTCGCGCCGCTCCTGGGCGTACGCCGTCCCGCTCGACGGGGGACCACCGACCGTCCTGCCGTACGGTCCGGTGGGCGGTGTCGCGCTCGGGCCGTCCACCGTGCTGCTGTCCGCGCCGATGGGGCGGGAGGCCGCCTGGTGGAAGCGGTACCGGGGCGGTACGGCGGGCAAGCTGTGGATCGATCACGAGGGCGACGGGGAGTTCGTACGGCTGCATCAGGACCTCGACGGGAACATCGAGTTCCCGGTGTGGGCGGGGGAGCGGATCGCGTTCCTCTCCGACCACGAAGGGGTCGGCGCGCTGTACTCCTCCCTCGCCGACGGCTCCGACCTGCGCCGGCACACCCCTCTCGACGGGTTCTACGCCCGGCACGCCGCCGGTGACGGCACCCGGGTCGTGTACACCGCCGCCGGTGAACTGTGGGTCCTGGACGACCTGGACGGGGCCGAGCCGCGCCGGCTGGAGGTGCGGCTCGGCGGGCAGCGCGTCGACCGGCAGCCGTTCGCGGTGAACGCCTCCCGCTGGTTCGGCTCCGCCGCCCCCGACCACACCGCGCGCGGCAGCGCGGTCGGCGTCCGGGGCGCCGTGCACTGGGTCACCCACCGCTCGGGCCCGACCCGGGCGCTGGCCGCCGAACCCGGCGTACGGGCCCGGCTGCCCCGCACCTTCCGCACGGAGGGCGAGGAATGGGTGGTGTGGGTGACCGACGCGGAGGGCGACGACGCCCTGGAGTTCGCGCCCGCCACCGGCCTCGCCCCCGGCGCCACCCCGCGCCGCCTGGCCGCCGGACAGCTCGGCCGGGTCCTCGGACTCGCCATGGCCCCCGACGGCAGCCGGGCCGCGGTCGCCGCGCACGACGGACGCGTCCTGCTCGTCGAGCGGGAGACCGGCGAGGTCCGGGAGGTGGACCGGAGCGAGGACGGCGATGTCTCCGGGCTGGTGTTCTCGCCCGACTCGGCCTGGCTCGCCTGGTCGCACCCCGGCCCGCGCCCGCTGCGCCAGCTCCGGCTCGCCAACACCACCGACCTCTCCGTCACCGAGGCGACCCCGCTCCGCTTCCAGGACTACGCGCCCACCTTCACCCTGGACGGCAAGCACCTCGCCTTCCTCTCCACCCGCTCCTTCGACCCGGTCTACGACGAGCACGTCTTCGACCTCGCCTTCGTGGTCGGCGACCGCCCGCACCTGATCACGCTCGCCGCAACCACCCCCTCGCCGTTCGGGCCGCAGCGCCACGGCCGCCCCTTCGAGGCCCCCGACAAGGACGAGACGCCCGACAGCGAGGGCACCCCGGCCACCCGCGTCGACCTCGAAGGACTCGCCGACCGGATCGTGCCCTTCCCCGTCGAGGCCGCCCGCTACTCCGGCCTGCGCGCGGCCAAGGACGGTGTGCTGTGGCTGCGCCACCCCGTGCAGGGCGTCCTCGGCGCCACCCGGGCCACCCCGGACGACCCCGACCCCAAGACCGAGCTGGAGCGCTACGACCTCGCCCAGCAGCGCCTGGAGCATCTCGCCGCCGACGCCGACCGTTTCGCGGTCAGCGGGGACGGCAAGCGGGTCCTGCTGTGGACCGACGGGCGGCTGAAGGTCGTCCCCAGCGACCGCCGCGCCTCCGGCGACGAGGACAGCGACACCAACATCACCGTCGACCTCGCCCGGATCCGGCAGACCGTCGACCCGTCGGCCGAGTGGCGGCAGATGTACGAGGAGACCGGCCGCATCATGCGGGACCACTTCTGGCGCCCCGACATGAGCGGTGTCGACTGGTCCGGTGTCCTGGACCGCTACCGCCCGGTGGTGGACCGGGTCGCCACCCACGACGACCTCGTCGACCTCCTCTGGGAGGTGCAGGGCGAGCTCGGCACCTCGCACGCCTACGTCATGCCGCGCGGCGGCTACGGCGGCGGCCCCCGGCAGGGTCTGCTCGGCGCCGACATCTCCCGTCACCAGGACGGCAGTTGGCGCATCGACCGGATCCTGCCGACCGAGACCTCCGACCCCGAGGCCCGCTCCCCGCTCGCCGCACCCGGTGTCGCGGTGCGCGCCGGGGACGCGGTCGTCGCGGTGGGCGGGCACCCGGTCGACCCGGTCACCGGTCCCGGCCCGCTCCTCGTGGGCACGGCGGGCAAGCCGGTCGAGCTGACCGTCTCGCCGTCCGGCGGCGGCGAGGTGCGGCACGCCGTCGTCGTACCGATCGCGGACGAGGAACCGCTGCGCTACCACGCGTGGGTCGCGGACCGGCGGGCCTACGTCCACGAGAGGTCCGGCGGCCGCCTCGGCTACCTCCACGTCCCCGACATGCAGGCCCCCGGCTGGGCCCAGATCCACCGTGACCTGCGGGTCGAGGTGGCCCGCGAGGGGCTGGTCGTCGACGTCCGCGAGAACCGCGGCGGCCACACCTCCCAGCTCGTCGTCGAGAAGCTGGCCCGGCGGATCGTCGGCTGGGCCCTGCCGCGCGGAATGCGGCCGTACAGCTATCCGCAGGACGCGCCGAGGGGGCCGGTGGTCGCCGTGGCGAACGAGTTCTCGGGCTCCGACGGCGACATCGTCAACGCGGCGATCAAGGCGCTGGGGATCGGGCCGGTGGTCGGCACGCGCACCTGGGGCGGAGTCATCGGGATCGACAGCCGCTACCGGCTCGTCGACGGCACGCTCATCACCCAGCCCAAGTACGCGTTCTGGCTGGAGGGTTACGAGTGGGGCGTGGAGAACCACGGCGTGGACCCGGACGTGGAGGTGGTCCAGCGGCCGCAGGACCACGAGGCGGGGCGGGACGTACAGCTGGACGAGGCGGTGCGCATAGCGCTGGAGGCCCTGGAGCGGACCCCGGCGAAGGTGCCTCCGTCGCTTCCCTGACCTGCTCGATACGATGCCCCCAGATGCCCCACACCCGCGATCCGAAGGGACCACCACATGCCAGGGGAACCGCAGGACGACTGCCTGTTCTGCAAGATCGTCGCAGGGCACATCCCGGCGACGATCGTCCGTGAGACGGACACCACCGTCGCCTTCCGGGACATCAACCCGCAGGCCCCCACGCACGTCCTGGTGATCCCCAAGGCGCACTACGAGAACGCCGCGGCCCTCGCCGCCGCCGACCCGGCCGCCGCCGCCGACGTCCTCGGCGAGGCGCAGTCCGTCGCCGACGAGGACAAGCTGGAGAGCTACCGCATCGTCTTCAACACCGGGGCGGGCGCCGGCCAGACCGTCTTCCACGCCCACGCGCACGTCCTCGGCGGGCGCGGCCTCCAGTGGCCGCCGGGGTAAGTCACCGTGTCCGTACGTGAACTGGTGGTCCTCGGCACCGCCAGCCAGGTCCCCACCCGGCACCGCAACCACAACGGCTACCTCCTGCGCTGGGACGGCGAGGGCATCCTCTTCGACCCGGGCGAGGGCACCCAGCGCCAGATGCTGCGGGCCGGCGTCGCCGCGCACGACCTGAACCGGATCTGCGTCACGCACTTCCACGGCGATCACTCGCTGGGGCTCGCCGGGGTCATCCAGCGGATCAACCTCGACCGGGTGCCGCACGAGATCACGGCCCACTACCCCGAGTCCGGTCAGCACTTCTTCGACCGGCTGCGGTACTCCACCGCCTACCGCGAGACGGTCGGGATCACCCAGGCACCGGTGAGCGAGGACGGGGCGCTGGCCACGGCCGCCTCCTACGCGCTCGAAGCCCGCAAGCTCTCCCACCCCGTCGAGTCGTACGGCTATCTCGTCGTCGAGCCCGACGGGCGCCGCATGCTGCCCGACCGCCTCGCCGCGCACGGCGTCAAGGGCCCGGACGTCGGCCGGATCCAGCGGGAAGGCGCGGTCGGCGGGGTCTCCCTCGAAGACGTCAGCGAGGTGCGGCGCGGGCAGCGGTTCGCGTTCGTCATGGACACCCGGCTGTGCGACGGCGTGTACGCGCTGGCCGAGGGGTGCGACATGCTCGTCATCGAGTCGACGTTCCTGGACGAGGACATCGACCTGGCGGTCGACCACGGCCACCTGACCGCCGGGCAGGCGGCCACGGTGGCGCGGGACGCCGGTGTACGGCATCTCGTGCTCACCCACTTCAGCCAGCGCTACGGCGACCCCGACGAGTTCGAACGGCAGGCGCGGGCCGCGGGGTTCGAGGGCGAGCTGACGGTCGCGCATGATCTTCTGCGGGTGCCGGTTCCGAAACGGCGGTAAAGCCGCCGTACGATGCTTTGATGCCCCTCCCCAAAGCTGAACTGCACCTCCACATCGAAGGCACGCTGGAGCCCGAGCTGGCCTTCGAGCTGGCCGCCCGCAACGGCGTCGAGCTGCCGTACGCGGACACCGAAGAGCTTCGCAAGGCGTACGACTTCGAGGACCTCCAGTCCTTCCTGAACCTGTACTACGAGCTCATGGCCGTGCTCCGCACCGAGCGCGACTTCGAGGACCTCGCGAACGCCTACCTCGCCCGTGCCGCCGCGCAGGGGGTGCGGCACGCGGAGATCTTCTTCGACCCGCAGGCCCACATCGCGCGCGGTGTGGAGATGGGGACGGTCGTCGACGGGCTGTGGCGGGCACTCGGCGGCAGCGAGGCGCGGCACGGCGTCTCCACGCAGCTGATCCTGTGCTTCCTGCGGGACGAGTCCGCCGAGTCGGCGCTGCGGACGCTGGAGGCCGCGAAGCCGTATCTCGACCGGATCGCCGGTGTCGGACTCGACTCCGCCGAGGTCGGGCATCCGCCGGTGAAGTTCCGCGAGGTGTACGAGGCGGCCGCGGCCCTCGGTCTGCGACGCGTCGCCCATGCCGGGGAGGAGGGGCCGCCGGAGTACATCGTCGAGGCGCTGGACGTGCTGGGCGTGGAGCGGATCGATCACGGGCTGCGGTGCATGGAGTCTTTGGAGCTCGTGGAACGGCTCGTACGGGATCGCGTGCCGCTGACGCTGTGCCCGCTGTCCAATGTCCGGCTGCGGACGGTCGACGTCCTGGCCGATCACCCTCTGCCCGCGATGCTCGACGCCGGGTTGTTGTGCACGGTGAACTCCGATGACCCGGCGTACTTCGGGGGGTATGCGGGAGACAACTTCGACGCGGTGCGCTCGGCGTTGGGGCTTGGTGAGGAGCGGTTGCGGGAGCTTGCCCGGAACTCGTTCCTGGCGTCTTTCCTGGAGCATGACGAGGAGCGGCGTCAGCGGTATCTGGATGAAGTGGAGAGCTACGAGTTCTCGTAGTCCTCGGGCTTCCCCGCGCCCCTAACGGGGCGCGACAGCTGCCGTGTCGTAAGAGCGTCGGGTCGGGACAGCCGAGGTTTCGACGGTGATCTCGACCACCGGCATCGTGCGGCTTCCCGCTCTGAGCGCTGTCGCCGTCATCGGTACGGCGATCAGCAGCAGGCCCGCCGCCAGGACCAGCCCCATCGTCGGGAAGCCCGCCTCGGCCGCCAGCAGGCTGCCCGTCAGGGGGCCCGCCGCCGTGCCCAGGGACGACGCCGAGCCGACCAGGACCGCCCAGCGGCCCTGTGGGTCCAGGGAGGCGGCCAGGCCTATGACGTACGACAGGACGATCGGGTAGAGCGTGTTCCAGGCGATCTCGCCGGCCGCGAAGGTCGTCAGGTCGGTCGCGGACGCGCTCAGGGCGATGCAGACGGCGATCAGGGCCGTGCCCGCGCCGATCGGCAGGGCGTGGCCGAGGCGGGGGCCCAGCGCGCCCGCTCCGATGACGCCCAGCAGGCCCGCGCCGAGCCCGATGGCGAAGACGGCGCCGACCGTGGCCTCCGTCAGGTGGGCCTGGGTGAGGCCGATGCGGCCGCTGACGCCCCAGAGGGAGTTCTGGGCGAGGGACCAGCAGGGGAGGGTCGCGGCGAGCAGGAGGCCGGCCCGGAGGTGGGGGAGCGGGGTCCTCGTCCGGCGGGTCCGCGGGGTGGTGGCCGTGTGCTGCGGGAGACGGTTCGTCAGGGGCCAGACCACGAGGGCGGTGAGGGCTGTCGCGGCCAGCGGCTGACCGTGGCCCGGGCCCAGGTGCGGGACGGTCAGATAGACGGCACCCGCGAGGGCGGAGACGCCGAGCAGACCGAGTGTGGTCGTGCGGTGCGGGTCCCGCTGGGCCGCGATCCCGGTGGCGGCGACCGCGGTGGCCGTACCGGATCCGAACCCGCCGACCATCGCGCCGGTGACGACGACCGCGACACTGCCGCTGAGCGCGGCGCCGCCGTAGCCGGCCACCGCGAGGGCGAGCCCGAACCGCGCCAGCCTCCGCGCGCCGACCCGGTCGACCTTCGACGCCAGCAGGAACCCCGCGGACGCCGAACTCAGCAGCAGCGCACTGCCGACGGCGCCCGCCTGAGTGGCGGTCAGGGGAAGCCCCGAGTCGAGCCTGCCGACAGTGGTCGGGAGGAGGTACGGGGCGAGGTACCCGGCCAGGAAAAGGGCGACAAGAGGCCAGGGCGTGGTGGTGCGGGCGAACACGGGCGTTCCCAGGGCATGCGAAAGAAGCGGCTCGAAAAGGGGAGGGGCGACGACCGTCGACGGACAGGAACGCGCGGGCAATTTGTATCAAGCACGCGGTTCCGGAGAAAGAGTGGGAGGTGTGATCTGGGGCACGTGGTGTTTCGGGTGGTGAATGCCGGGTAGACGAGCGCCTCAACGCCAGTGGACAGCGGCCCCGCCGGCCGCCGGCACCGTCGTCTCGATCTTGGCCCTGATCTCCCGCATCACCGCGAGGATCTGCTCCTCGTGCGCCGGAGTCAGCCGGGCCACCGGGACCGAGCAGCTGATGGCGTCCTGGGCGGGTGTGTCGTAGCGCAGGGCGAAACCGAAGCCGATGATGCCGAGGACGCCCTCCTCGCGGTCGACGGAGTGGCCGCGCGCCCTGATCTCCGCCAGGTCGGCCGCCAAGGGGTCCCTGCTCGTGTGGGAGTTGGGGGTCATGGCTTCGTAGGGGCCCTCGGGGAGGTCCGCGTCGGGGCGTTCGGCCAGGAGGGCCTTGCCCAGGGCGCCGACGTGGGCGGGGAGGCGGCGGCCGACGCGGCTGATCGTGCGCAGGTACTCGTGGGACTCGCGGGTCGCCAGGTACGCCACGTCCCGGCCGTCCAGGCGGCCCATGTGGATGGTCTCGCCCAGCGCCTGGGACGCCTCGTCGAGATACGGGCGTACGACACGCACGCGCGGGTCGGAGTCGAGGTAGCTCGTGCCGGTCAGCAGGGCGTGGATGCCGATGCCGTAGAGCGAGCCGGTGATGTCGGTGCGGACCCAGCCGCGGGAGATCAGGGTCTGGAGCAGCGCGTACATCGAGCTGCGCGGCACCTCCAGCTCGTCCGCCAGTTCCTGGAGCCGCGCCGGGCGGTCCCCGCGCGCGGCCAGCACTTCCAGCAGCTCGACCGTCCGCGCGGCCGACTTCACCTCGCGCACGCCCCCTGTCTCCGACATGTGCCGATCGTAATCGGGATGTCCGTGCCATTGACGGTCGCGGTTCGCGTATCTAATCTCTATCTTCATACGTGGATGACGTCTACATAGGGAGATGAGTGAGGGTGAGTCTCGATACGGGCGATGTCGTGCGGCGGCTGGGGGAGGGCATGGCGGGCGGTGTGCTGTCGTTCCCGCTGACCAGCTTCCACGCCGACGGCTCTCTCGACCCGGACGGCTTCCGCGCCCATGTCGCCGACCGGATCGCCGCCGCCCCCGGCGCGGTCTTCCCCGCCTGCGGCACCGGGGAGTTCTTCTCGCTGGACGAGGACGAGTACCGGACCGTGGTCTCGGTGGCCGTCCAGGAGGCCGCGGGCCGGGTGCCCGTCGTCGCCGGGATCGGCTACGGCTGGGCGCAGGCCGTCCGCTTCGCCCGCATCGCCGAGGAGGCCGGCGCCGACGCGCTGCTGGTGCTCCCGCACTACCTGGTCGCCGCCCCGCAGGAAGGGCTCGTCCGGCAGGTGGCCGAGATCGCCGCGCGGACCCGGCTGCCGCTCATCGCCTACCAGCGCGGACAGGTCGCGTTCGGGCTGGAGGCGTTCCGGCGGCTGGCCGCGATTCCCACCGTCATCGGCCTCAAGGACGGCCACAGCGACCTCGACCGGCTCCAGCGCCTCACCCTCGCCGCCCCCGAGGGCTTCCTCTTCTTCAACGGCGCCGCCACCGCCGAGATCCAGGCCCGCGCCTACGCCACCGTCGGCGTGCCCGCCTACTCCTCCGCCGTCCACGCCTTCGCCCCGGAGATCGCGAACGCCTTCTTCGACGCGCTGAGGACCGGCGACGAGGGCACGGTGGACAAGCTGCTGCGCGACTTCTACGTCCCGCTCGTCGAACTCCGCGACCGCGTCCCCGGATACGCCGTGTCGCTGGTGAAGGCCGCGGCCCGGCTGCGGGGCGCTCCCGTGGGTCCCGTACGCGCGCCCCTGACCGACCCCTCGGCCGCCGACCTGGCCGACCTCACGTCTCTCCTCGCCACCGGCCTCGACCTCGTAGGAGCCTCGCTGTGAACCTCACGATCACCGACGTACGGCTGACGCCCATCCTCGTCGCCGACCCGCCGCTGCTGAACACGCAGGGCGTGCACCAGCCGTACACCCCGCGGCTCATCGTCGAGGTGGTCACGGCCGACGGGATCACCGGGGTCGGCGAGACGTACGGCGACACCAAGTACCTGGAGCTGGCCCGGCCCTTCGTCGCGAAGCTGGTGGGGCGGCAGGTGTCCGACCTCAACGGGCTGTTCACCGTCGCCGAAGAGGTCTCCGTCGACTCCTCCCGGGTCTCCGGGCAGGTCGACGTCGGTGGGTTGCGGGGTGTCCAGACCGCCGACAAGCTGCGCCTGTCCGTCGTCTCCGGGTTCGAGGTGGCCTGTCTCGACGCGCTGGGCAAGGCCCTCGGACTGCCGGTGCACGCGCTGCTCGGGGGGAAGGTGCGGGACGCGGTCGAGTACAGCGCGTACCTCTTCTACAAGTGGGCCGATCATCCCGCGGGTGTGGCCTGCGAGAAGGACGACTGGGGGGCCGCCGTCGATCCGGCCGGGGTCGTGGAGCAGGCCCGGCTGTTCAAGGAGCGGTACGGATTCACCTCGTTCAAGCTCAAGGGGGGTGTGTTTCCGCCGGACGAGGAGATCGCGGCGGTGCGGGCGCTGGCGGAGGCCTTTCCCGGGCATCCCCTGCGGCTCGACCCCAACGGGGCCTGGAGCGTGGCGACTTCGCTGAAGGTGGCGGAGGAGATCGGGGACGTCCTGGAGTATCTGGAGGACCCCGCGCTCGGGACGCCGGCCATGGCCGAGGTGTCCGCCGGGACCGATGTGCCGCTCGCGACCAACATGTGCGTGACGACCTTCGCGGAGATCAAGGAGGCGTTCGCTCGCGATGCCGTGCAGGTGGTGCTGTCGGACCACCACTACTGGGGCGGGCTGCGGAACACCCAGCAACTCGCCGCGATCTGCCGGACGTTCGGGGTCGGGGTGTCCATGCACTCCAACACCCATCTGGGGATCTCGCTGGCCGCGATGACGCATGTGGCGGCGACCGTTCCCGACCTTCATCATGCGTGCGACTCCCACTATCCCTGGCAGTCGGAGGATGTCCTCACCTCGCGGCTGACGTTCGAGAACGGGGCCGTGCGGGTCTCGGACGCGCCCGGGCTCGGGGTCGAACTCGACCGGGAGAAGGTGGAGTTCCTGCATCGGCGGTGGCTCGATGACGACGGGGCGCTGCGGGAGCGGTTCGATCCGGCGCCAACTCTGGTCCCCGCGCCGGGAGGAGTGGCACACAGATTGCCTCACTGTGAGGGCAAGGACTCACATTGCACCAGACTCCACTACCCCGTCTCTTTTACACGTCTGACACGCCCGAAGACAAGCAAAGAGTGCAGTCCAGAAGTGCA
>NZ_JABERD010000200.1 GCF_013044505.1 Streptomyces sp. S3(2020)
TATCTGTGCTTGCTTTGTTGTTTAATGCGCCGGCCCCCCCGGAGATCTCCCCTATCAGCTCTGCCGGCAGCGTCAGATGTGGATAAGAGCCAGGCTCATGGTCACCACGGCCCTCACGATCGCCCACTGGAACCGCGAACACGGCGCCCGCCCGCGCCCGCTGCGCATCACCATGCCCGTGGACGACCGCCCCCGCGACCCGAGCATGCCGATCGGCAACGGCACACGGCTCGTCGAAGTGCCCTTCGCGCCACAGGAGTTGGCCACCACCGACCTGCCCGGGCTGCTGGAGCGCACCGCGGCCCGCACCCGTGCCCTCAAGTCCCTCCCGCGCCCCCAGCTCGGCCACGGCGCCGCCGTCCTCACCGCCCCGGTCACCCCCGTGGCCTGGCGCGCCGCCCTCACCCGGGGCCTGCGCAGAGCGGCCGGACCGTGGACGTCCACCACGCTGCTCAGCAACATCGGCCGTATCCCGTACCCGCTGGACTTCGGCGAGCAGGCGGGCCGGGCGCACGCCGTGTGGTTCTCGGCGCCCGCCCGGATGCCCCGCGGCCTCACGGTCACGACCGCCTCCACCGCCGGTCGCCTGCATCTCGCCCTGCGCTGGTCGCGCGCCCTGCTCAGCCATGGCGACGGCGCCCATCTGCGGGACCTGTTCGAGCACTATCTGCACACGACGGACGTGGACCAGCGATGACGAGCGCCCCCGTGAAACCCCGCGAACTGCGCGACTTCTACGAGGACCCGGCGGTCCCCGTGGCGTCCGGCGCCCCCCGCAGCCTCCGCCAGGCCCGCATGCTGGCCCGGGCGCTCTCCGCGGAGCCCCCGAGGACCGTCCTCGACATCGGCTGCGGCGACGGAACCGCGGCCGCCGTCGCCGCCCCCCTGCTCCGCGGTCACCGCCTGGTCGGCGTCGACTGGTCCCAGGACGCCCTGCGCCGCGCCCGCACCCGGCTGCCGTTCGCCGTCCGAGGCGAACTCACCGGCGGCGGGCTGCCGTTCGCGGGCGAGTCCGTCGACGCCGTGCTGTTCAGCGAGGTGATCGAGCATCTCGTCGACCCGGACTCGGCGATGGACGAGATCCGGCGGGTGCTGCGCCCCGGAGGCCATCTCATGCTGTCCACACCGAACTTGGCCGCCTGGTACAACCGGGGACTCCTCCTCGCCGGTGTCCAGCCCGTCTTCTCCGAGGTCAGCCTGCGGGCCGTCCACGGCCGCCCCGGCCGCGAGGTCGTGGGGCATCTGCGGCTGTACACGGCCCGCGCGCTGCGGGAGTTCGTCGCCGCGTCCGGCTTCACCGTCGTACGACTCGAAGGCGCGCCCTTCCACGGCGTGCCGCGCCCCCTGCGCCCCCTCGACCGGCTGGCGTGCCGCAGACCGTCCCTCGCCTCGATCCTGCTGTTGCACGCGCGGAAGACCTAGGGGGTCCGGCCATGTGGTGGGGAGTGGCGGCGGCCCTGATGGCGAACACCCTGTACAGCATCGGTTTCGTCCTGGAGAAACGGGCACTCACCTCCCTGCCCGAGGTGTCGATCCGGCAACCCGCCCGGCTGCTGCGGCTGGTGCTCGGCAGCCCCCTGTGGATCGGGGGGTCGCTCGCGCTGGCCGCCGGGTTCGGCGCGCAGCTGATCGTCTACCGGACCCTGCCGATCGCCGCCGCGCAGGGCATCTTCGTCTCCGGTCTCGTGCTGCTGGTCCTGCTGTCGGCGCGGCTGCTGGGCGAGGAGACGACCGGGCGGGAGCGGTACGCCCTCGGGGCGATCCTCGGCGCGCTGCTGATGGTCGTCCTGTCGCTGGACGAGCGCGCGGACACCGTCAGCCAGGCCGCCCCGTACCCGCTGATCCTGCTGGTGTGCGTGCCGTCGCTGGCGGCGGGCGTGTGGCTGTACGGGTCCGCCGAGCGCCGGGCCCGCCATCGGCACCGGATGCCGACGACCGGTGTCGAGTACGGCGTGGCGGTAGGCCTGCTCTACGGCGTGAGTTCGCTCGCCATCAAGGGCGTGTCGAGCTGTCTCACCTCAAGTGGTCTCGGAGGCGCGGTCGTCGGCCTCCTCAAGTCCCCGTATCCCTATCTGCTCCTGTTCACCGGCGCGTTCGGGCTCGTCATGTCGCAGGCCGCGCTCCAGCGCTGCCGGGCCTCGCTGATCGTGCCGGTGTGCACGACGGTGACCTGTCTGTTCACGGCGGTGCTCGGCACGCTGTCGTTCGGTGAGGCGCTGCCGCACGACCCGCTGCGGCTCGCGCTGCGGCTGGCCGGCACGGCCCTCGCCGTCTCCGTGCTGCTGTCCATGCCCAAACACGACCAGAGCCCCGCCCAACCCCCCATCGGTGCCAAGGAGTTGACACCCCCATGAAACCCGACGACCCGCTGCTCCAGATCCTCGCGTGCCCGCTGGACAAGGGTCCGCTGCACCTCGTCGTACCGGACGAGGTCCTCTACAACCCGCGCCTGCACCGCCGTTACCCGGTGGTGGACGGCATCCCGCAGCTGCTGCCGTCCTCCGGGGAGCAGGTCTCGGACGACGAACACGAGGACCTGCTCAAGCGGATGAGCCCATGACCCTGGCCGCGAGAGTCGCCCCGCTGCTGCCCACCCGGCTGGTCGCCGCCGTCGCCCGGGCCGTGTACCCGCGCTTCGAACCGGAGTTGGCGCGACTCGGCGAGCTGTGTCCGGCCGGCTGCGGCACGGCGGTGGACGTCGGCGGCTGGTACGGGCCGTGGACGCGCCGGCTGTCGAGGCGGGCGCGCCGGGTGGTGACCGTGGAACCGGTCCCCCATCTGGCACGGCTGCTCGCGGCGACCGCCCCGCCCAACGTCCGGGTCGTGCAGGCCGCCGCGGCCGAACGCCCCGGCCAGGCCCGGCTCTGGCTGCCGCGGCACGACGCCGGCGACCGGGGTGTCTCCTCCCTGGTCCGCCGCGACATCCACGTCCAGGCCCTCTCGGTGGGCTGTGTCACGCTCGACGAACTCGGCCTCAAGGACGTCGGTTTCGTCAAGGTCGACGTCGACGGCAGCGAGCTCGCGGTCCTGCGCGGCGCGACCTGCATCCTGGCGCGCGACCGGCCGGCCCTCTTCGTCGAGCTGGAGTCCCGTATCCAGCCGATCGCCCCGGTGGTGACGTACCTGGCGCTGCTCGGCTACGAGGGCTGGGTGCTGCCGGGCCGCGACTGGGTGCGGCTGAGCGCCTTCCCGCTGGAGGCCCATCAGGCGGAGGCCTCCTACGTCGCCGGCCACGGTCTGCTCCGCCGGGTGCTGCCGCTGCGGGGTCCCCGGTACGTCAATTCCGTGCTGTTCCTGCCCGATGCCCGCCGCCCGGTGGGCCACGATGGATCACATGTCCCTTGATTTCCAGCTGGTACTGCTCCGGCGCATGGCCGACCACAACCCGGACCTGGTCGAGGACGCCCGCCGCGAGCTGGGCGCCTCCCTGGCCGACATGCGCGAGGCGAACAAACGCTGGCAGGCGATGATCCGCTCCCCCCGCGCACGCGGCGCCGCGTCCCGCTACCGCTCGGTCCTGGGGACCCCTCAGACGGTCCTCACCCGCAAGGTCGGCGACCTGGACTGCGAGGCCTGGCTGTGGCCCCTGCCCCTCTGGCCGGACCTGCGCTTCGAGGTACTGCTGGCGCCGAACGGCGGGGTGTGGAACGAGTGGCTGGTGCGGGCACCGGGAGCAGCGGGCCCTGACCTGCGCACACTGGAGGACCTCACCCCCTGGTCCTGCACGGTGGACGAGGCGGCACGGGCCTTCCCCCCGGCGCGCCCGCTGGAGGGCACGGCCCCGACCCGCTGGGGTCTGGCCTTCACGGCCCTGGACGGGGACGGCGTACGACACGAGTGCGCGGCGGAGTTCACATGGGGCTTGCTCCAAAGACTTTCGGTCAGGTGACGCACCCAAGGGGCGCGGGAAACTGCGCGACCAGCCCCCACTCAGTCGCACTCTGACCTCAGACCGGTCAAACCCGATCATTCAGCAGATCAAGCCCCCCACGCCCCTACCGTGTTCCGATGACCGAGACGACGTCAGATCGGACCGTGCCCGTCGAACGGCTGAAGCTGGGCGATCACGCCTGTATGAGTGTGCGCGACACCGAATCGCCGTGGAAGGTCTTCACCGCGTACACCCGGACCAGCCTCGCCCGCCGCGAGAAGGTCCTGCTCGTCATGAACCCGGACGACATGAACGACGACGACGTGGTCGCCCTCCTCGACGGCGGCTCCGGTCACGCGGCCGCCGCCCGGGACAGCGGACAGCTCTCCCTGAAGCGGAACACCGAGATGTACATCCCGGACGGCCGCTTCCGCGAGGACCGCACGATCGAGCTGTACACACAGGAGGTCAACCGCAGCTACAGCGAGGGCTGGGCGGGGCTGCGACTGACCGCCGACATGAGCTGGGCACCGAGGATCGGCCTCGACCACGAGCGGCTCCTCGACTACGAGGCCTCCGTGGCACCGCTGTTCGCCGACCCGCTGTTCACCGCGATCTGCTGGTACGACCAGGAGCGCTTCGGCGACGGCCTGCTGAGCGACATGACCAAGGTCCACCCGCTGCGGGTCCTGGAGAACCTCGACGCGATCGACGCCGACACGGCCCTGGACGGCAGCCGGGTCCCCGGCTCCGCGGAACCCGGCACGCGCGCGGAGTTCATCGAGACACTGCGCGGCGCCCTGGACCGCCGGGACACCACCGGGCCCGCCCGTTTCGTCCTCGACCTGCGGGACCTGTGCTTCATGGAGGCGCACTGCGCCTGGCAGCTGATCAGCCTCGTCGGCTCCCTGCCGAACGGCAGCGAGGTCACCGTGCGGTGCGGGGAACTGCTGGGACTCGTCCTGCGACAGCTCGGCGCGGACGAGGTACCCCAACTGGCGCTCAGCGTCGAGGAGGACGAGGTGGCGGTGTGAACGAGGGCCGGGCGGTCGTACCCCTGATCCATCCGTACGGCTGCCCGCCGTCGTCCGGCTATCCCTCCTCCGGCCGCCGGGTGCTGAACCACGCCGCCACCTGACTGCGGTTCGCGAATCCCAGCTTCACGAGTATCCGCTCGACATGTCCCTCGGCCGTGCGCTGCGCGATCACGAGGTTGTCGGCGATCTGCCGGTTCGTGCGCCCCTGCGCGATCAGCGCGGCCACCTGCATCTCCCGCCGCGTCAACGGCACCTCGTCCGGCGCCGACCCGGCCGGCCTGATCACCGAGGGTTCCGGCACCTCCCCCAGCGCGAACGCGACGGCCTCGTCCATCGACAGCCCGCCGCCGCGCCGGTGCGCCCGCTCGTACGCCGCGTCCCCGAGCGCCCGCCGTGCGTGCCGCTCGGCGATCCTGAGCCGCCCGGGCTGGAGCGTCTCCACGGGGTTGCCGCCGATGTCCCGCCAGATCCGGTCCACCGCCCCGCGCAGCACGCCCGCCCGCTCGGCCGCCCCCGCCAAGGCCAGCGCCTCCGCGGCGGCGAGCAGATCGAGGGTGCGGGCGAGACTCTGGGCCTGCTGGGTGGTGTACGGCAGCCGCAGACAGGCCCGCGCATGCTCGGCGGCCCGCTCGTAGTCCCCCGCCGACCAGTACGCCAGCGCCAGCGTGCGCAACGCCCAGCCCCGCGCCCACTGTTCACCGTGCGCCTCGCAGAGCGCGATCGCCTCGACGCACAGCGGCACCGCCTCCTGGGGCCGGCCCCGGCTGACGAGGGTGCAGGCCAGTTCGACCCGGGTGAGGACGATGAAGCTGGCCGTCGTGGTGCGCGCCCGGCCCGGGCCGAAGGAGCCGGCCGGCACCGGCGGCGGGCTGGGCACCGACAGCTCCCGGTCCGCCGTCGAGCGGGGCGTCTCGGTGCCCGCCAGGACGGCGGCCGAGCGGGTGTGGACCAGCGACATCAGCGCGCCCGCCCACATCGCCCTGGTCAGCGCCACGTCCGGACGCGCACCGGCGCGCAGCGCGCCGTCCATGAAATGCCGGCCCTGGCCCCAGATACCGCCCGCGACCCAGTGGAACCACAGGGAGGACGCCATCCGCAGTCCGTGCTGGGCCTCGCCCGGGGTGGTGAGACAGAAGTCCAGCGCGGCACGGACGTTGTCCCGGTCGAGGCGCAGCCGCTCGGTGATCTCCGCCTGGTCGGGCCCGAACCAGTTCCGCTCGTACTCCCCGGCCAGCCGGGCGAAGTGGTCCCGGTGCCGGCGCCGGGTCACGGTCACCTCACCGAGGTCCTCCAGCTTCTCCAGGCCGTAGTCCCGCAGGGAGACGAGCAGCCGGTAGCGCACCTGCCCGCCGTACTCCTCCCGGACCAGCACCGACTTGTCGACCAGCCCCGCCACCGCGTCCAGGACGTCCGCCTCGCCGAGGCCCTCCCCGCCGCAGACCGCCTCCGCGGCCGTGAGGTCGAAGCCGCCGACGAACACCGACAGCCACGCCCACACCAACTGCTCCTGCGGGGTGCACAGTTCATGGCTCCAGTCGACCGCGGAGCGCAGCGTGCGGTGCCGGGGCGCGGAGGCGGGGCTGCCGCCGGTGAGCAACTGATAGCGGTCGTCGAGCCGTTCGACGAGCTGCTCCACACCGAGCGCCCGCACCCGTACGGCCGCGAGTTCGATGGCGAGCGGCAGCCCGTCGAGCCGTCGGCACAACCGGGCCACGGCCTGCTGGTTGCCGTCTCCGAGGGTGAAGCCGGGCACCACGGCGGCCGCCCGGTCGGCGAACAGCCGCAGCGCCGGGAACCGTTCGGCGGCGAGCGCACCCCGGGCGAACTCGTCCGGCGCGGGCGCCGACAGCGGCGGCACCTCGAAGAGCCGCTCCCCGGCCGGACCGAGCCGGTGCCGGCTGGTGGCGAGGATCCGTACCCCTTCCGTCGCCGACAGCACGGCGGCGGCGAGCACGGCACAACTGCGCAGCAGATGCTCGCAGTTGTCGAGCACGATGAGCAGCCGCCGCTCGCGCAGGTACTCCACGAGCACCTCCAGCGGCGGCCGTACGCTCTCGCTGCGCACCCCGAGCGCGTCGATCACGGCGTGCGGGACGAACGCCTCGTCGCGCAGCGCGGCGAGCGGCACCAGCCACACCCCGTCCGGGAAGACCCGCGCCACCTGCCGTGCCACATGCCCGGCGAGCCGGGTCTTGCCCACCCCGCCCGGTCCCGTCAGTGTCAGCAGTCTCCCCACCGACAGCAACCGTCTGACTTCGGCCGCCTCGTCCCTGCGCCCCACGAAGCTCGTCAGCTCCACAGGGAAGCCTGAAGTACGCCGCGACTCTGATCCGCCCACGACCGGTCACGCCCTCTGTAGTGGTCCCCGTACGCGCTGTTTCCCCGCAGGGTAGGCACCGGGTGCCCGCGACAGGCCGGGTTCGCGGATTTCCCGCCTCTACGGGTGAGCGAAAGTTGCGCCCGGCCCCTCGGCCGCCCTCAGGATCACCGCCACCACGAGCGGCAGGGACCGCGGGTGCAGGTCGAGGAAGAGATTCGGCTCGACGAGCTCCAGCTCCATCACCCGCGGCCGGCCGTCGTCCCCGTCCACGAGGTCCACGCGCGCGTACAGCAGCTCCGGAGCATCCGGTACGGCGGCCAGGGCGCGCTCGGCGACGGCGAGTTCGGCCGGGGTCGCCGTCCACGGCTCCAGGCCGGGGTGGGCGACCTTGTGCGCGTCGAAGGCCGTACCGGGCGCGAGGACCGCCCGCTTCCGGCTGGCGTGCAGGAACCGGCCCCCGAAGAACAGCAGCGCCCGCTCACCGCCCGCGTCGATGCCCGTCATGTACGGCTGCACCATCGCGGTGAGCCCCTCCTCGTGCATCCGCGCGAGCTGCCGTACGGCGGTCCCGTGCTGCTCCGGCGTGTACCGCGCGGCATAGCGGGCGCCCGCTCCGGAGGTCGGCTTGACCACGTACTCCCGGTCGTCCGGGAGGTCGACGGGGTCACCGGGCGCCAGGTACCGGGTGGGCACGGTGGGCACCCCCGCCGCCGCCAGCTCCCCCAGATACCGTTTGTCCGTGTTCCACCGCACGACCTCGGCCGGGTTCGCGAGCCGGGTCGCCTTGCCGCACCGCTCGGCCCACGCGACGAACTCCGCCGCCCGCCAGCTGTAGTCCCAGGTGGAGCGGATGACGGCGAGGTCGTAGCCGCCCCAGTCGACGTCGGCGTCGTCCCAGAACACGCCGTCCGCCTCGGCCCCGGCGGCGCGCAGGGCGTCCAGGAGCACGGGCAGATCGCGGTCGTGGCTGGGCTCCGGCCGGGGGTCGTAGGTGACGAGGGCGACTCGGGGCACGACGGGGGTCCCTTCTTGCATGACGTGTACCTCGGCAGGCTATGCGTGCGCCCCGCAACCGCGGCAACCCATTTGACCTTCCCCCATGGTGAAGCCCCAGCATCGGGGGCGGCACCCGGACGGGAAGGACGTACATGCTGACGATCGGCGCCTTCTCGAAGGCGTGCCGGCTGTCGCCCAAGGCGTTGCGGCTCTACGACGAGCTGGACCTGCTGCGTCCCGCGAAGGTCGACCCGGACACCGGCTACCGGTACTACGCGGTCGGGCAGCTGGAGCGGGCCCGGCTGGTGGCGTGGCTGCGGCGGATCGGGATGCCGCTGGCCCGGATCCGCGAGGTGTGCGCCCTCGATGCCGCGGCGGCGGCCCGGGAGGTCCGTGCGTACTGGGCGCGGGTCGAGGCGGAGACCGCCCAGCGGCGCGACCTGGCCGGATTCCTGGCCGACCATCTGACATCCGTCGCGCGAGGCGACCCGCCCGCGCTGGAACTCCTGTACGCCGCCCACTCGGACCCCGGCCGGGTCCGCCCCGCCAACCAGGACACGGCCTACGCGGGCGCCCGGCTGCTCGCGGTCGCCGACGGCTACGGCCCCGCGGGCCTGCCCGCGAGCAGCGCGGCCGTGGCGGCGCTGAAGTTCCTGGACGCCCAGGACGGGTCGGCGGGTGAGGTGCTCGATCTGCTGGAGGAGGCGGTGCGGGGCGCGACGGAGGCCGTCGAGGACGTGGCCGACTCGGGCACGACCCTGACGGCGTTGCTGTGGACGGGCTCCCGGCTGGCCCTGGCGCACATCGGCGACTCCCGCGCGTATCTGCTCCGCGAGGGCGGTCTGTTCCGCATCACCCATGACCACACGCTCGTCCAGTCGCTCATCGACGAGGGCCGTCTGACACCGGACGAGGCGAGGTCCCACCCCCGGCGCACCCTCCTGCTGAAGGCCCTCGGCACCACGGCCCCCGACCTCCGCCTCCACGAGGCCCGCCCCGGCGACCGCTACCTCCTGTGCTCCGACGGTCTGTCCTCGGTCGTGCCGGAGGACGACATCCGCCGCACCCTCGGCTCGGCCGCCGGCCCGGACGCGGCCGTCCACGCCCTGATCGCCGCGGCGAACACCGCGGGCGGCCCGGACAACGTGAGCTGCGCGGTCGCGGACCTGGTCGCGGCAGAGGCCCTCGACCCGACCTGATCGGGCACAGGATGTCGGGTCGGGCAGGGTGGGCCCTTCCTCCCGTGGGTGATCGAAAGGGAAGGAGGCCGGGGTGCTGGAACGGCTGAACCAGGCCATGGAGTACATCGAGCACCGCCTCGATCAGCGGATCGAGGCGGCCGACGTGGCACGGACCGCGCTGACCTCGGAGTACCACCTGCGGCGGCTGTTCTCGGCGCTGGCGGGGATGCCGCTGTCGGAGTACATCCGGCGCAGGCGGCTCACGATCGCCGGTGCCGAGGTACTGGCCGGGGACCGGACCCTGCTGGAGATCGCGGTGCGCTACGGCTACACGTCCGGTGAGGCGTTCGCCCGCGCGTTCCGCGCCATGCACGGCGTCGGGCCCGGCGAGGCCAGACGGACCGGCGCGGCGCTGGAGTCCCAGCCACGGCTGTCCTTCCGTCTCACCGTCGAAGGGAGCAGCAGTATGCGATACCGGATCGTGGAGAGGGACGAGTTCCGGGTGGTCGGCAGGAAGGTGCGCGTCCCCCTCGTGCACGAGGGGATGAACCCCGCCATCGCCGACTTCATCCGGGGCCTCGGCCAGGAGACACTGCGGCGCATCGAGGCGCTGTCCGACCAGGAGCCGCAGGGAATCGTGGGGGTGAGCGACAACCTGGACCCGAGCCGGGCGGAGGGCACCGAACTCGACTACTACCACGGGGTGGTGAGCGGGGCGGCCGTGCCCGAGGACATGGAAGTGCTCGCCGTACCGGCCGGGACCTGGGCCGTCTTCGAGAACACCGGGCCGTTCCCGCAGGCACTCCAGTACCTGTGGCGTGACGTGTTCACCCAGTGGTTCCCGTCCAACCCGTACCGCAGCCGCCCGGGCCCCGAGCTGCTGCGGACCCGGCTGACACCGGACGCGGCACAGGCGGACGCGGAGCTGTGGATCCCGGTGGAGCGGGATCCCGGGTAGGGGCCGCCGAAAAGCGGGGGGCGTCCGCCGGAGGGCAGCCGGCACAATCACCGCATGCCGATCTCCGCAACGGACGCCTACGCCAGGGAAACCCACCTGCCCCCGCTGGTCGAGCGCGCCCTCACCGCCGCCCGCGCCCACGGCTACTACGCCGTCCGCCGCGAAGCGGGCCGTCTGCTGCACGCCCTGGCGGGCGGCGCGGAGGACGCGATCGGCAAGACGGGCGCGGGCTGCGGGGTGGGGCTGGCGTGGCTGGCCTCGGGGGCACGGGAGGGCGTACGGATCGTCGGCGTGGAACGCGACCCGGAGCGTGCCCGCGTCGCCGCCGAGGTCTTCGCCGACCGGCCCGAGGTGGAGATCGTCCACGGCGACTGGCGGCGGATCGGTGAGCGGGGGCCGTACGGCCTTCTCGTGCTCGACGGCGACGGCACCGGCGACTCCCCGGACGACGACCCCGCCGACCCGGCCCGGCTGCTCACGCCGGACGGCACGATCGTGATCGACGGCCTCGCACCGGCGCCCGACGATCCGCCGCCGCACGGCAGGGAGCCGGGCCGGGCCCGGCGGTTCTGGCTACGGCATTCCGCGCTGGAGACCCTCCAGATCCCCCTCGCTGCGGACCTGGCCCCACTCGTCGCCACCCGGCGCCGGCTCGCCGGCACCGAGACGACCTGGCGGGGATTCGAGCGCGGGCAGGTCGTGCGGGGTGTCGTCACCCGCATCGAGAGCTTCGGTGTGTTCGTCGACCTCGACGGCAGCGAGGGCTTCATCACCGCCCCCGAACTCACCCGACGCCACTTCGACTCCTACGACGAGGTCGTCCACGTCGGCCAGGAGGTGACCGCGGAGGTCCTCGCCTTCGAGCTGTTCCGGCCGCAGGTCCGGATCTCCACGGCGGCTCTGGAGCCCGACCCGCTGGCCGAGTTCGCCCGCGACGCGTTCGGCCGCCCCCTGGTCGGGCCGGTCACCAAGGTCGTCCCGTTCGGTGTGTTCGTGCGTGTCGCCGAGGGCGTCGAGGGCCTCGTGCACCGCGACGACCTCGTGGGCCCGGACCTGCCGGACGCCGGCACCGAACTCACCGTCGAGGTCACGGACATCAATCTCGTACTGCGCCGGGTGCGCCTGCGCCCGGCGCGCTGACCTCGATCGCCCTCGGCCACCCGTGGTTGTCTTCACTGTGGGACCAACAGCTAAGGAGCCCGACACGTGACCTCCCTCTTCCCGGCCCTGACCGACGCTCCGGCGGACCGCCCCGCCCTGCGGTTCGGCGACCGGTCCCTGACGTACGCGGAGCTCGCCACCGCGACCGGTCTGCTGGCCGGCCGCCTCGGGAACGCGGGCCGCGTCGCCGTATGGGCGACCCCGACGCTGGAGACCGCCGTCGCCGTCGTGGCGGCGCTGCGGGCCGGTGTGCCCGCGGTGCCGCTGAACCCGAAGTCCGGGGAGAAGGAACTCGGGCACATCCTGTCGGACAGCGCGCCGTCGCTGGTCCTGGCGGCGCCGGGCGATGAACTACCGGCTGCGGTAAGGGACTTGCCACGCATCGACGTGACCCCCGACACCACATCCACCGCGGCCCCCACCTCCACCTCCACCGACGACGACCCGGCCCTCGTCGTCTACACCTCCGGCACCACCGGCCCCCCGAAGGGCGCCGTCATCCCCCGCCGGGCGATCGCCTCGACCCTGGACGCGCTGGCCGACGCCTGGCAGTGGACCGGCGAGGACGTACTGGTGCACGGTCTGCCGCTGTTCCATGTGCACGGCCTGGTCCTGGGCATCCTCGGCCCGCTGCGGCGCGGCGGATCGGTGCGCCATCTGGGCCGGTTCTCGACACAGGGCGTCGCGCGGGAGCTGTCCGACGGCGCGACGATGCTGTTCGGGGTGCCGACGATGTACCACCGGATCGCCCAGTCCCTGGCCGAGGAACCGGAGTTGGCGAAGGCGCTGGGGCGGGCGCGGCTGCTCGTGTCCGGGTCCGCCGCGCTGCCGGTGCACGACCACGAGCGGATCACGGCGGCGACGGGCCGACGGGTGATCGAGCGGTACGGCATGACGGAGACGTTGATGAACACCAGCGTCCGCGCGGACGGCGAGGCGCGGGCGGGGACGGTCGGGGTGCCGCTGCCGGGCGTGGAGCTGCGGCTGGTGGAGGAGGACGGGGCGCCGATCACCTCGTACGACGGGGAGACGGTCGGTGAGATCCAGGTGCGCGGCCCGAACCTGTTCACCGAGTACCTCAACCGCCCCGACGCGACGGCGGCGGCGTTCACGGCCGACGGCTGGTTCCGTACGGGGGACATGGCGGTGCGCGAGTCCGACGGCTACGTCCGGATCGTCGGCCGGAAGGCCACCGACCTGATCAAGAGCGGGGGTTACAAGATCGGGGCGGGTGAGATCGAGAACGCGCTCCTGGAGCATCCGGGGGTGCGGGAGGCGGCGGTCACCGGGGAGCCGGACGCCGATCTGGGCGAGCGGATCGTGGCGTGGATCGTGCCGGCGGATCCGGCGGCGCCGCCCGGACTGGAAGAGCTGGCGGCGCATGTGGCGAGCCGCCTCGCCCCTCACAAGCGGCCACGTGTCCTCCACCATCTCCCCTCCCTCCCCCGCAACGACATGGGGAAGATCATGAAGCGGTCGCTGACCCATGGCTGACCGTCTCTCCGCCCGCGAGACCCTAGCCCTCCTCACGGACGACTTCACCGAACTACCCGCCCCCGCAAGGGAGTCCGAGCCCGACGGCCCGCTCGCCTGGCAGGGCTACGACGCCGCACGCGCCCGCGCGAGCGAGCGGACCGGCGAGGACGAGTCCGTCGTGTGCGGGACGGGGAGGGTCGAGGGAACCCGGGCAGTGCTGCTCGCCTTCGAGTTCGGCTACCTCGGCGGCTCCCTGGGCGTACGCACCGGCGACCGGCTGGAGGCGGCGTACGGCTACGCGCGCGCCCACCGTCTCCCGGTCGTCCCCCTGGTCGCCACGGGTGGCAGCCGGATGCAGGAGGGCATGCTCGCCCTGACCCAACTCCAGCGCGTGGCCCGCCAGTCGGCCCTCACCCGCGAGGCGGGCCTGCCCCAGATCGCGGTACTGCGGGACCCGACCACGGGCGGCGGCTGGGCCACCCTCGGCGCGGGCGCCGACATCGTCCTCGCCCTCCCCGGCGCCCAGATCGGCTTCGCCGGCTCCCGGGTCCGCCCGCCGGACGCGGACCCGACGGCGTACACCGCGGAGGCGCAGGTGGCGGCGGGCGCGGTGGACGCGGTCGTCCGCCCGGAGTCGCTCCGCGAAACCCTGGGCCGCTGGCTGCGCCTGCTGACGTCCCCGGCCCCGGAGGCACCGCTACCCCGACACCCCGGCCCGGCAGCCCCCTCACCGGCCACGGCCACCGACACCGGCTCCCCGCACACCGTCCGAAACCCAGACCCCGCCCCGGCCGAGGACGCCCGGGAATCCTCCGCCCCACCTCTCCCCCGCACCGGCTGGGAAGCCGTCCAGTGGGCCCGTTCCCCCCAACGCCCGCGTGCCGACCGCTACTTGGACACCTACTTCACCCACCGCGTCGCGATCTCCGGCGACCGTTGCGGCGGTACGGACCCGGGGATGCTGTGCGGCTTCGGGGAGCACGCGGGCAGGACGGTCGCGTACGCCGCGCAGGCCGGCACCGCGACCCGCCCCGCCGGCTACCGCACCGCCGCCCGGCTGATCCGGCTCGCGGACCGGCTCGGCATCCCGGTGCTGACGCTGGTGGACACCCCGGGCGCCGCCAACGACGCGGAGGCGGAGCGGCAGGGGGTGGGGGCGGCGATCGCGGACCTGTTCGCCGCGCTGGCGACCGTCCGCACCCCGATCACCACCCTCCTCATCGGCGAGGGCGGCTCCGGCGGGGCCCTCGCCCTGGCCGCACCCGGCAACACCTGGGCCACCCCGGACAGTTACTTCTCCGTCATCGCACCGGAGCCGGCGGCGGCGATCCTGAAACGGCCCCCGGCGGCCGTGACGGCGACCGCGGACCAACTCCGCATCAGGCCGCAGGACTTGGCGGAGCTGGGGGTGATCCGGACAGCGGATCGCGGCTGAGACCGCGCCGCGGTGTTCGGCCGTGTGGAAACCGGGACAAGCCCAACCGCCGTCCGGAACAATGAACGGGCTCGGTTCCGGCGTACGACGGGGGCGTCATGGAAGGCTTGGTCGAGTTCAGGACCGGTGACGGTGCGGTGATCGCGGTCGAGGCCGCCGACGACGTCCGAGGCTCCCGGCTCGTCTCCCGCGACGGCACCGTGCAGGCCGCCCGCACGTTCGAGAGCGCCCTCGACGGCGTGCGCTCGGCGGCCGAGGCGGCACTGCGGGTGTTCCGGGACGGCACGCTCCAACCGGACGGTGTGGAGATCGAGTTCGGGGTGAAACTGTCCGCCGAGACGGGCGCGATCATCGCGAAGGGCACCGCGGAAGGCCACCTCGTCGTCAAACTGACCTGGGCGCCGGCCACGTCATGACCGACGCCGAGTGGCACGCCCGCGTCGAGTGCGCGGGCAAGGTCATCGGCGCCGGCTTCCTGGTGGCCCCCGGCACCGTGCTGACCTGCGCCCATGTCGCGCTCGACCGTGGCCCGTTGACCGTGGCCTTCCCGCAGCGCCCGGGATCCCTCGCCGTCCCGGCCCGCGTCGTCGCGCACGGCGACTGGGCGGGCGGCCCCGCCGACCCGGGCGACCTGGCCGTACTGGAACTGGCCCAGGAGGTCACCATCGCCCCGGCGGCCCTGGCCCCGGCCGCCACCGCGCACGGCGACCGCAAACTCGTCGCGTACGGCTTCCCGGCCGGCTGGGACGAGGGCACCCTCGCCGAGTACCGCACCACCGGGCCGGTGCTGGTCGGCGGCGAGTGGATCCAGCTGGAGGCGTGGAGCGGACACGGCCAGCCGCTCGCCGCGGGATTCAGCGGCGCCGCCGTCACCCTGGTCGAGACCGGTGAGGTGGTCGGCATGGTCACGGCGGCGGCGGACGCCCGGGACGTCCGCACGGGCCGGATGATGCCGACCGATGTGATGCGACGCCACTGGCCGGGCCTGGAGGGCCTCGTCCCGGCGGCGGGCAGCAGCGTCCTCGCCGCCCGCCGCCGGCTGCGCGCCCTGGTCGAGCGGGCGATCCGGGTCGGACTGGACTGCGATCCGGTACGCCTCTACAACGACGCCGTCGCCGGCGACATCGCCCCACCGCCTCCGCCCGAGGGCTTCGACTCCCTGTGGTCGGCGGCCTGGTTCGTACAGAGCGAACTGGACGACCCGGCCGCGGTGACACGGTTCGCGGACCGTCTGGCCACCCTCCTGGGCCCACGCCCCACGCCCCGCCGTACGACACCCGCCTGGGCGCCCATCCTGATCGAACTGGGGCACAGCGGCGCGGGCGAGGACCTGGTCCGTGTGGAGGTGTCGGCGTACAGCGGCGGGCGACGCCACCCGGTCGGCTCCGACACCGTGCCGCACACCCGGCTGCGGTCGTACGTCCAGGACCGTATCGACGCGGCCTTCCGCCATGTCCCCCCGGACGCCGACGAGTTGATCGCGTTCGCGCTGCCCCGCGACTGGCTCGACTGGCCGGTCGACAGCTGGGAGAGCGACCCCGACGACGACACCCCGCTCGGTCTCGCCCTGCCCGTCGTCGTCACCGATCACGCCCGCCGCAAGGCCCGCACCCGGCACGCCCTGACCCGCGCCTGGAACCGTCTCGACACCGGACCCCGGGCCCGCGTGCACCGCGTGGCATGCGGCTGCCCGGGCAAGCCGGGCGAACTCCGGCTGGCGCTCCTGGAGTCGGAGCCCTGCCTCGCGGGTTTCGCCGCCGCCCCCGGCACCGACCGCACCCGTGAGCACTTCAGGACCTCGCTCGTCGCCCCGGCCCCGGTGATCGTGTGGTCCCGCCGTGGCTGCGGTACGGAGGCCGCGTGTGCGGACGTCTGCCCCGGCACGGCGTTCCTCGACTCCCTCGACGCCCATGTCTCCCGCGTACGGCCCGCCGACCTCCCCCGCAGTGTCCTCGCCCTGCGCCGCGAGGCCGCCGCCGAGGACGGCCACTGGGCCCAGGACATCCAGCTCCTGTGGGACGACCCACGCTGCTTCACGGACCCGCACGAGGAGGGGGCGCACCTGCGCTCACCGGTGGCGGGGGCGCCCGCGCACATCCCGCCGCATCTCGGCGTCGTACGCCCGGGACTCCCGGCGTCGGCACCCTGGTTCCCCGTCGCCTGAGACCGTTCACCGATCGGAGAGACATGCCGCGCTGGTCCGTCTACACCGGCAACAGCGAGCCGCACGACGGCATCACCGAACTGCCCGCGCCACCCCCGTGGCGGGCGTTCGACGGCGGACCGGCGCTGCCGTCACCCGGTGACACCGCCGACGAGTCGGCCGTCTCACCGGACCGCGTGCACCGCGCCCGCACCTACGTCGCCACCCCGGAGAGCGTCCAGCTGGTCAACGCCGCCCTCTGTCTGCGGCGTCCGCTGCTGGTCACCGGCCCGCCCGGCACCGGCAAGTCCTCGCTGGCGTACGCGGTGGCGCGCGAGCTGTGCCTCGGCCCGGTCCTGCGCTGGAACATCACCAGCCGCAGCACCCTCGCCGACGGCCTCTACCAGTACGACCCGCTGTCCCGCCTGTACGCGGCCCGCCCCGGCGGGGAACGTGCCCACGGCGGTGTCGAGGACCATCTGCGCCTCGGCCCCCTGGGCACGGCGCTCCTCCCCTACGACCACCCCCGCGCCCTTCTCGTCGACGAGCTCGACAAGAGCGACCTCGACCTGCCCAACGACCTGCTGAACATCTTGGAGGAGGGCCA
The DNA here is from genome assembly GCF_013044505.1 of Streptomyces sp. S3(2020). Taxonomy (GTDB): domain Bacteria; phylum Actinomycetota; class Actinomycetes; order Streptomycetales; family Streptomycetaceae; genus Streptomyces. The sequence continues at coordinate 17,186 of NZ_JABERD010000200.1, forward strand.
GTTCGAGATCCCCGAACTGGTCCGCGCGGCCCGTCACTCCGCCGACGGCGCGGCCGAGGTCCTCGCGGACGGCACGGACACCCCGGTCGGCGTGCGACGCGGCCGGGTCCGCTGCCGCGCCTTCCCCTTCGTCGTCCTGACCAGCAACGGCGAACGCGAGTTCCCCCCGGCCTTCCTGCGCCGCTGCGTCCGCCTGCAACTCCACCGCCCCGACCGCGAACAGCTCACCGCGATCGTCCGCGCCCACCTCGGCGCGCCGGACGACCGGACGACATCCCTGATCGAGACCTTCCTGAACCGCGCGAACAGCGGCGAACTCGCCACGGACCAGCTCCTCAACGCGATCTACCTCACGGGCGTGGCGGGCTTGAACGCCGACTCCCGCGACCAGCTGGCCGAGCAGCTGATGCCCTATCTGAGCGCGACGGCGGACGGCGATGGCTTCTGAGAGCGGGGACGTCCAGGATGCCGGGGTCACCGCGATCGCGCGCCTCACGGCCGTGCTGGCTACCGCGGCCGACCCCGACACCCCCGGGCCGGTCCCTCATGAACTGGCCGAACTGCTGTGGCTGGCACAACAGTTGGGCAACCGCGAAAGCCATGCCGGCCCCACGGACGGCACCGTCCCCGTGACACCCGTCTCGCCACCCCCCATGCCCGCCCCTGCCGAGGCAC
>NZ_JABERD010000201.1 GCF_013044505.1 Streptomyces sp. S3(2020)
TCGCGTAGGTCGCTCTGCTGTTCTCTGCTTACGCCGCCGCTAACTGGTCTACCGCGTTGATTTTGTTTTCCAGCCAGCTGACGGCATACGACGTGCTCAGGGTGCTCGTGGGCTCGGAGATGTGTATAGGAGTCCTCTCCCGGGCCGTACTCGCTCTCGATACGGAACACGCCGCCCATGCGTCCGCGCCGGATCGCCTGGGCCTGGCCCTCCGCCGAGCGGTGGTCCAACCGCTCCATGCGGGAACGGAGTTCGGCGCACCGGACGGTCGCCCGTTCGTGGTCGTCGCGGGCCCAGGCGAGGTCGATACGGAGGGCGTCGGCCTGTCCCTGGGAGGTGGCGGCAGCCAGCGAACGACCCAGCTGCGCCTGACGCTCGGCGGCGTACCGCTGTTCGCGGAGCATGACGTCGAGCCGGTCGCCGAGGGCGTCGCGGCCACCGGGCCGGGCGTCGAACGCGGACAGTGCGGCGGCATGCAGGGCTCGGGCCTGTTCGGCTTCGGCGGTCGCGGAGCCCGGGCCGTACTCGGTGGCCAGATCCTGCAACAGGGCCTCCACCACGTCCCAGGGCGGCACTTCACGCCCTTCGAGGCAGGCCCGCATACCGTCAGGGTCGCGCTGCCAGAACACCGCGCACCAGCCGCCGCCCTGATCCAGGCGCGCCAGCAGACCGTTCAGGTAGTTCGCGAACTCCCGCACCCGACCCGGGAGTTGATCCACTGCCATCGCACAACTCCCGCCAGACCGGAGTACTCCGGTCCGTAGAAAACACCAGTTGTGTTACGGCGCGGCTACAGAGGCTTTTCGAACCGGGCGCAAAGATCCCCGACGGGGCCGTCCGGCGCTGTCAGGCAGGCACCAACACGCACCGCACCACGAGTTCGTCCATGGACAGCCCCAGCACTCCCGCCAGGGCGGCGACCGTGAAGAACGCGGGGGTCGGCGCCCGGCCGGTCTCGATCTTCCGGAGCGTCTCCGCCGAGATGCCCGCACACGCCGCGACGTCGGCCATGCTGCGGCCGCCGCGGGCCTCGCGCAGAAATCGGCCGAGCCGCTCGCCGCGTTCACGCTCTTCCTGGGTCAGTGGGGTGCGCACCATGGCACCATTCTAATACCGGTATAGTAATTGGCATGGTGGAGCTGAAGACGGACACATCGATCGACGCCATGTACGAGGCCGGCCAGGTCGTGGGGCGTGCCCTCACGGCCGTGCGCAAGGCCTCCGACGTGGGCGTCTCCCTGCTGGAGCTGGACGAGGTGGCGCACGACGTGCTGCGGGAGGCGGGCGCGTCCTCGCCCTTCCTCGGCTACCGGCCCTCCTTCGCGCCGACCGCCTTCCCCGCCGTCCTGTGCGCCTCCGTGAACGACGCGATCGTGCACGGCATCCCGACCCGCTACAGGCTGCGCGACGGCGACCTGGTCTCGATGGACTTCGGCGCCGAACTGGGCGGCTGGGTCGGCGACTCGGCGCTCAGTTTCACGGTCGGCACCCCGCGCCCGGCCGACGTACGCCTGATCGAGACGGCGGAGCGGGCCCTCGCCGCCGGTATCGCGGCCGCCGTCGTCGGCAACCGCATCGGCGACATCGCGCACGCGATCGGCACGGTGTGCCGCGAGGCCGGGTACGGCATCCCGGACGGCTTCGGCGGCCACGGCATCGGCCGCCGGATGCACGAGGACCCGGGGGTGCCCAACGAGGGGCGTCCGGGCCGCGGCATGAAGCTGCGGCACGGCATGGTCCTGGCGATCGAGCCGATGCTGATCGGCGGCGGCACGGACGGCTACCACGCGGACCCGGACGGCTGGACCCTGCGCACCGACGACGGTTCCCGCGCGGCGCACGCCGAGCACACGGTGGCGATCACGGAGACGGGCCCACGGGTGCTGACGGCACGCTGAGCTAGTCTGCGTCCCTGATCATCGCGGGCTCGGGGAGGGGCGCACGTGGGCTTCAAACGGCTGTTCGGCATCGGGGATCCGGACGACGCTGTCGAGGTGGACACGCAGATCCTGGGACCGGTGTACCCGGGCGGGGACGTGAAGGGCGAGGTCGTCCTGAGGGGCGGAGCGCGCGAGACGCCCGTCCAGTACATCTACCTGCGCGTCGCGGTCCGGTGCGCGAGCCACAACGGCGAGGAGCGCGACTACGACATCGCCGCGTGTTCCGCCACCCCCTCGCACTTCACCCTGGGCAAGGGCGAGGAGAAGCGGCTGACCTTCACCGAACGCCTGTCCTGGGAGACACCGGTGAGCGAACTCGGCGGCCAGGCCCTGGGAGTGGTGCTCTCGGTGCGCACCGAACTGCACCGCGACTGGGACCACGACGGAACCGCCGTCGACACCGACCTGCTGCACGTCTCGGCCCCGCCCCTGCACGAGGCCGTGCTGGACGCCTTCGCGGAGGAGGGGTACTACTGCGCGTCCTCGTACGTCGTGGACTCCTACGTCCCGAACACGGAGCAGCACCGTGGCTACCACCAGTCCTTCGTCCTCGCCGACCACGCGTCCGGCCCCGGACGGCCGGAGCAGCTGGAGGTCGTCTTCCAGACGAACGTCGTCGGGGCCCTGATCCATGTGCGGCGCGCCGCACCCGATGTACGGGACTGGAAGAGCAAGCCCCCGGCCCGCCGTCTGACCGCCGCCCACCACGAGGTCGGCGCCGTCGACTGGGGTCCGCGGGTGCGCAAGGCGCTGGGCGAGCTGGCGCTGCTGGAGGACGACTGACGGGGCCGTCGGACGGACCACCGGGGGCACTGCCGAGACGGCCCCGCCACCGGGACCACTGGACGTGCCCGCTCCCCCCATCCGTGCGAAGGTGTTCTACGAACGCGCGCCCCAGGTGTGACCGGCTTGCGCCCGGTTACCCGGCCCCGGCACGTCGATCAGCGAGGGTGTCCCCATGCCCGCGCGGGACGCCGGATGGGAACGGCCATGACCAGCGGCTTCAGCGGACCGGAAGGCTACGACCCCTTCGGCGAGTTCCTCGCCCGTTTCTTCGGCGGACCCCGCCCCGGACCCCGGCAGATCAACATCGGCCGGCTGCTCAGCCGGCCCGCGCGGGAGCTGGTCCGGGACGCCGCCCAGTACGCCGCCGAGCACGGCAGCCGGGACCTGGACACCCAGCATCTGCTGCGGGCGGCACTGTCCGCCGAGCCGACCCGGTCCCTGCTCAGCCGCGCCGGAGCCGATCCCGACGAACTCGCCGAGGAGATCGACGAGCGATCCGGACCGGTGCGGCACCCGCCGGGCGAGGCCCCGCCACCGACCTCGCTCTCCCTGACCCCGGCCGCCAAGCGCGCCCTGCTGGACGCGCACGACCTGGCCAGGGCGCGCGGCACCGGTCATATCGGCCCCGAGCACGTCCTCAGCGCCCTCGCCGCCAACCCCGACTCGGCGGCCGGCCACATCCTCAACTCGGCCCACTTCGCACCGGCGGGCCTGCCGCCCGAGACGGCCCCGGACAGCGGGCAGCCACGCACCGAGGCACCGCGTACCACCGGCACCCCGACCCTCGACAAGTACAGCCGTGACCTCACCGAGCTGGCCCGGCAGGGCCGTATCGACCCGGTGATCGGCCGTGACGAGGAGATCGAGCAGACCATCGAGGTGCTGTCCCGGCGCGGAAAGAACAACCCGGTGCTGATCGGCGACGCGGGAGTCGGCAAGACCGCCGTCGTGGAGGGGCTCGCCCAGCGGATCTCCGAGAGCGATGTGCCCGATGTGCTGATCGGGCGGCGCGTGGTCGCCCTGGACCTGACCGGGGTGGTCGCGGGCACCCGCTACCGGGGCGACTTCGAGGAGCGGCTCACCTCCATCGTGGGGGAGATCCGCGCCCACTCGGACGAGTTGATCGTCTTCATCGACGAACTGCACACCGTCGTCGGCGCGGGCGGCAGCGGCGAGGCCGCGTCGATGGACGCCGGCAACATCCTCAAGCCCGCGCTGGCCCGCGGTGAGCTGCACATCGTCGGCGCGACCACCCTGGAGGAGTTCCGCCGGATCGAGAAGGACGCGGCGCTGGCCCGCCGCTTCCAGCCGATCCTGGTGCCGGAGCCGTCGGTCGCGGACACCCTGGAGATCCTGCGCGGCCTGAGCGACCGCTACGAGGCCCACCACCAGGTCCGCTACACGGACGAGGCGCTGGTGGCCGCCGTGGAGCTCTCCGACCGCTATCTCACCGACCGCCGCCTGCCCGACAAGGCCATCGACCTCATCGACCAGGCCGGCGCCCGGGTCCGGCTGCGCGCCCGCACCAAGGGCACCGACGTACGGGCCCTGGAGCGCGAGGTCGAGCAGCTCGCCCGGGACAAGGACCAGGCGGTCGCCGACGAGAGTTACGAGCAGGCCATGCAACTGCGCGACCGCATCGCGGAGTTGACGCGGCGGATCGGCGAGGCCACCGGGCACGACGAGGCCGACGAGGGGCAGAACCTGGAGGTGACGGCGGAGGCTATCGCCGAGGTGGTGTCGCGGCAGACGGGCATCCCGGTCGCCAGCCTCACCCAGGAGGAGAAGGAACGGCTGCTCGGCCTGGAGGACCACCTCCATGAGCGGGTCGTCGGTCAGGAGGAGGCGGTGAGCGTGGTCGCCGAGGCGGTCATGCGCTCCCGCGCCGGCCTCGCCAGCCCCGACCGTCCCATCGGCAGCTTCCTCTTCCTCGGCCCGACCGGCGTCGGCAAGACCGAGCTGGCCCGCGCCCTCGCCGAGGCGTTGTTCGGCAGCGAGGACCGCATGGTCCGCCTGGACATGAGCGAGTACCAGGAACGCCACACCGTCAGCCGTCTCGTCGGCGCCCCGCCCGGATACGTCGGCCACGAGGAGGCGGGCCAGCTGACGGAGGTGGTCCGCAGGCACCCGTACTCGCTGCTCCTCCTCGACGAGGTGGAGAAGGCGCACCCGGATGTCTTCAACATCCTCCTCCAGGTCCTCGACGACGGCCGCCTCACCGACTCCCAGGGCCGCACGGTCGACTTCACCAACACGGTCGTGGTGATGACCAGCAACCTCGGCTCCGAGGCCGTCACCCGCCGCGGCGCCGGCATCGGCTTCGGACCGGGCGGCGCCGAGGCCGACGAGGAGGCCCGCCGCGAACAGGTCCTGCGGCCCCTGCGGGAACACTTCCGCCCGGAGTTCCTCAACCGCGTCGACGAGATCGTGGTCTTCCGCCAGTTGACGCAGGAGCAGCTGAGGCAGATCACGAACCTGCTGCTCGAAGGGACCCGCCGCCTGCTGCACGCACAGGACATCACCGTCGACTTCACGGACGCGGCCGTCGACTGGCTCGCCCGGCGCGGCTACCAGCCGGAGTACGGCGCCCGCCCGTTGCGCCGCACGATCCAGCGGGAGGTGGACAACGAGCTGTCCCGGCTGCTGCTCGACGGGCGGGTGGAGAAGGGCGGCCGGGTGAGGGTGGACGTGGCGGGCGAGCGGCTCGCGTTCCGTACGGAAGACGAAACGCCCGCCCCCGAGTCCTGACTAGGGCGCCGGGTACACCACCTGCGCCGACCCGCCACCCCGCCGCACGGTCTCCGCGGCGGCCAGCCACTTCCCGTTCGGCAGCCGCTGCACACCGGTCGCCGCCCCGATCTCGGCGTTGAGCCGGAACCCGTGTCCGAGGGCCTCCAACTTCGTCCTCGACTCACTGTTGAAGAGCGCGGGTTCGAGCTCCGTGGTCGTCTGGTTCCGCTGACTCGCCCGCGGCGCGGCGATCGCGTCGACCAGCGGCACCCCACGGTCCACGACCTGTGTGAGCGTCTGCAACACGGTGGTGATGATGGTCGCCCCACCGGGCGAACCCAGCGCCACCACGGGCTTGTTGTGCTGGTCGAGGACGATCGTCGGCGAGATCGAGGACCGCGGCCGCTTTCCGGGACCCGGCAGATTCGGGTCGTGCACGGCCGGGTTGGCGGGAACGAAGGAGAAATCCGTCAGTTCGTTGTTGAGGAGGAACCCGCGCCCCGGCACCGTGATCCCGCTGCCACCGGTCTGCTCGATGGTGAGCGTGTAGGAGACGACGTTGCCCCACTTGTCGGCCACGGTCAGATGCGTGGTGTTCTCTCCCTCGTACGTCGTCGGCGCGGGCGTCCCGGTCGAGCCCGGGTCGCGCGGGTCGCCGGGTGCCACCGGGCTGGTCAGCACCGCGTCGTCCTTGATGAGCGCGGCCCGCTGATCGGCGTACGACTGCGACAGCAGCCCCTTGGTGGGTACGTCCTCGAAGGCGGGGTCGCCGACCCAGCGCCCGCGGTCGGCGAAGGCGATGCGGCTCGCCTCGATGTACCGGTGCAGGTACCGCACGTCGTCGGCCTTGGAGAGGTCGGTGTTCTCCAGGATGTTGAGGGCTTCACCGACCGTCGTGCCACCGGAGGACGACGGCGCGATGGAGTACACGCCCAGTCCGCGGTACGAAGTCTTCGTGGGCGCCTGTGACTTGGCCCGGTACGCCGCGAGGTCCTTCTCCGACAGTTGCCCGGGACGGGCGTTCCAGCCGGAGGCCGGATCCACCGGCGGGTTGTTCACGGTGTCCACGATCTCGTCGCCGAGCCCGCCCCGGTAGATCGCGTCGACGCCCTTCCTGCCCAGTTCCTTGTATGTGCGGGCGAGGTCGGGGTTCTTGAAGGTGGAGCCCACGACGGGCAGGGCGCCGTTCGGGAGGAACAGCTCGGCCGTGTCCGGGAAGTAGCGGAAGCGGGTCTCGTTGAGGGCGGTCTGGGCGCGGAAGGTGTCGTCGACGGTGAAGCCGTCGCGGGCGATCCGCTCGGCCGGCTTCAGGACCGTGCCGAGTCCTCTGGTCCCCCATCTGTCGAGGGCCGTGGCCCAGGTGGCGGGCGTGCCGGGGGTGCCGACGGCGAGCCCGCTGCTGACGGCGTCCGCGAAGGCGAGCGGCTGGCCGTTCTCGGTGAAGAGGTTCGCGTCGGCGGTCAGCGGGGCCGTCTCCCGGCCGTCGATGGTGTGCACCTTGCGGGACTCGGCGTCGTAGTAGACGAAGTAGCCGCCCCCGCCGATGCCGGAGGAGTAGGGCTCGGTGACGCCGAGCGCGGCGGCCGTGGCGACGGCCGCGTCGACCGCGTTGCCGCCCTTCTTCAGCACCTCGATACCGGCCGAGGAGGCGTCGAGGTCGACGCTGGCGACGGCACCGCCGTAGCCGACGGCCACGGGGACCTTCTGCGGTGCGGAGGCGGATGGCGGTGCCGTCGCCCCCACGGAGACCACGGCGGCCGAGACCGCCAGTACCGACAGTTTCCGCGCGACAGGGCGACGCATGCGTACCTCCAGGCCGGGACCGTCCGCGCAGCGTAGCCACAACACCAGGGGCCCGACAGCCCCATTCAGGGCAGCTGACATGAGAACGCCACACTTCGAACACGGGTACGTACCAGCCATGTCGGCCCGCTAGCATGCGCGCCCATGAATGACGACGTGCGCAACATCGTCCTGGGCGTGGTCGCGGCCGGCATCAGTGCCGCCCTCGGCTGGGTCGCCCGCACCTATCTGTGGAAGCGCAAGCTCCGCAAGAAGCAGGCGTTCTTCGGGCTGCCGAACAACTCCGAGTCCCTCCTCGTCGTCAACCGCGACGCCGGCAGCCCCGACCTCGCCGTGCACCGCTACGACGTCTTCGCGCTCCTGGAGCTCTCCGCGCTCATCAAGGACTGCGGTGCGCACGCCGAGGTCATCACCCAGGACACGGCCCGGCAGGGCTTCGGGGAGCGCACGGAGTTCTGTGTCGGCGGTCCGGGGTCCAACCGGCGCATGGCGGCCCATATGCACGCCATGCTGCCCGGGGTGCGGGTGAACACCGATCCGGAACCGGGCCCGGACCGGCTGGCCTTCCAGATCGGCAGCGAGCGCTACCGGATGGAGAAGGGCCTGTCCGAATATGTGCTGCTGGCCCGGCTCACCGCGGGGCAACCCGGCCTGACCCGGCCCGTCTTCCTGTTCAGCGGCCAGACCGCGATCACCAACCAGGCCGCGACCCGCTACCTCGCCCGCAACCACGAGCGGCTGTCGCGCAAGTACGGCAACAACACGTTCGTCCTGCTGTTGAAGGTGGTCAACTCACAGGCGTACGGCCCGGACGTCGCCGAGCTGATCGCGGACGTGACCCGGGCCGCACAGGCACCGCTGCCGACGCCCGCGGCTCCCCGTAACTCCCACCGCTCCTCCTGAATTCATTCACATGACAACAATCGTTACTCGCACGTAACTTACCGACGGGTTACTTGCGGTAAGAGCCCGAGGTTACCGTCGGGTCACTTTCCACTGACACGAGTGAGGAGTGGCCCGTGGGACACCATCGCAAGGCCCTGCGCACCAGCGCCGTGGGCGCCGTCTCCGCGACCCTGATCGCCGGTGGGGTCCTCGGCGCGGCCCCCGCCGCACAGGCCGCGACGAACGGCGTCCGGTTCGTCGACATCAGCGGCGAGGGCGGCACCGTCCTCAAGGCGAACGTCGTCACCCCGGCCGGCGCCGACGGCAGCCGCACCTACCCGCTGCTCGTGCTGCCCACGAGCTGGGGCCTGCCCCAGGTCGAGTACTTCGCGCAGGCCCAGAAACTCGCGGACTCCGGCTATGTCGTGCTCAGTTACAACGTGCGCGGCTTCTGGCAGTCCGGCGGGGAGATAGAGGTGGCGGGCCCGCCCGACATAGCCGACGCCCGCAAGGTCATCGACTGGGCGCTCGCCAACACCCCCGCCGACGCCAGGAACGTCGGCATGGCGGGCGTCTCCTACGGCGCCGGCATCAGCCTGCTCACCGCCGCACAGGACAAGCGGGTCAAGGCGGTCGCCTCCCTCAGCGGCTGGGCCGACCTGATCGAATCGATCTACTCGGGGCGCACCCAGCACGTCCAGGCCTCGGCCCTCCTCGACGGCGCGAGCCTGGTCACCGGGCGCCAGAGCGCCGAACTCCGGGAGATCTTCGACAACTTCTACGCCTCCAATCTGTCCAAGGAACAGGACATGATCAATTGGGGGAAGAAACGTTCGGCCGCCACATATGTGGATCAGCTGAACAAGAACGGCGCAGCAGTCATGATGGCCAACGCCTGGGGCGACACGATCTTCCCGCCCAACCAGTACGCCGACTTCTACGAGAAGCTCACCGGCCCGAAGAGACTGGAGTTCCGCCCCGGCGACCACGCCACCGCCGAGCTCACCGGTCTGCTGGGGCTGCCCAACGACGTGTGGACCGACACCGAGCGCTGGTTCGACCACTACCTCAAGGGCGAGGACAACGGGATCGACAAGGAGCAGCCGGTCCAGCTCAAGTCCCGTTCCACGGGCGGCTACGAGGGCTACCCGGACTGGAAGTCCGTCGGCGCGACCCGCAAGAAGCTCGCCCTGTCCGGCACCACCACGATCCACACCAACGTCGACTCGGGCGCCAACGGCGGGATCGTCTTCCTGTCCAGCATCCTGGACCAGGTGGCCAAGCTGCCCCCGGTCGCCTCGATCCCGCTGCTCCCGCGCGCCTGGGCGGCCGTGTGGCAGTCGGAGAAGTACACGACGGCCCAACAGGTGCGCGGCACCGCGAAGTTGCACACCACGCTCACTCCCACCAAGGAGAGCGGCACCCTCGTCGCCTACCTGTACGACGTGGGGCCGCTCGGCCTCGGCAAGCTGGTCAGCAACGCGCCGCACACCTTCCACGGGCAGACACCCGGCAAGCCGTTCGGCGTCGACCTGGAGCTGTACTCCACGGCCTACGACGTCCCGGCAGGGCACCGTCTCGCCCTGGTCGTCGACACGGTCGACCCGCTCTACATCGAGCACAACCCGTCCGGCGCGCGGCTGACCTTCTCCTCGCCGTCGAACGACCCGTCGTACGTGTCGATTCCGCTGCGCGAGCAGTGATCTCCGGCCGGCGCCGGGCGGGTATGGCTCAGTGAGCTGCCACCCCCTACGGTCTCGGGGCCGTGGGGGGATCCCCACCCGGCAGCAGCGTCCCCGGCGGGACCGTCACCACGGGGACGGACGGTGCGATGCGGAACATGGGTCGTACTCCCCCCGGGTCAATGCGTGAGGATCTTGGAGAGGAAGTCCTTCGCGCGCTCACTGTTCGGGTTGGTGAAGAACTCCTCGGGGGCACGGTCCTCGACGATGCGGCCGTCGGCCATGAACACCACGCGGTTTGCGGCCGAACGGGCGAAGCCCATCTCGTGGGTGACGACGACCATCGTCATGCCGTCGCGGGCGAGTTGCCGCATGACCTCCAGGACCTCGTTGATCATCTCCGGGTCGAGGGCCGAGGTCGGCTCGTCGAACAGCAGGGCCTTGGGCTCCATGGCGAGGGCGCGGGCGATGGCCACGCGCTGCTGCTGGCCGCCGGAGAGCTGCGCCGGGTACTTGTCCGCCTGGTCGGCGAGGCCCACCCGGTCGAGAAGCTGACGGGACCGCTTGTCGGCCTCGTCCTTCTTGCGCCTGCGGACCTTGGTCTGGGCCAGCGAGATGTTCTGGAGGACCGTCTTGTGGGCGAAGAGGTTGAAGGACTGGAAGACCATGCCGACTTCGGCGCGGAGCCCGGCGAGGGCCTTGCCCTCCTCCGGCAGCGGCTGTCCGTCCAGCCGGATCTCGCCGGACTGGATGGTCTCCAGCCGGTTGATCGTCCTGCACAGTGTCGACTTTCCCGACCCTGACGGGCCGATGACCACGACCACCTCCCCCTTGCCGACGGTGAGGTTGATGTCCTGGAGGACATGCAGTGCCCCGTAGTACTTGTTGACGTCACGCAGCTCGATCAACGGATCGACGGCCATGCCCAGCCCTACCCACTCTCAGCTGTGTCGCGATTGCCGCAAACTATCCAGACAAGAGTGGAGTTAATACACGACACGCACTTTTCGGGCATTAGCCGTATTTACGCCTTGCTTACTCACGTGCCCTAGGCCTCCGCCACCTCGGCGTACAGCTGGGAGAGTTCGGGCACCCCGCTCGCCGCCCACTCATGGCCGTCGGCGACGACATCGAACTCCCGGTCGGAGGCGAGCCGGATCACCGGCTGTCCGTCGGAGCGGATCCCCCAGCGGGCCCCCGCCACGGTCCGTACGATCACCGTCCCGAGATACAGCCCGGCGTCGTTGCCGAGCCACTCCAGGACCTCCGCGTCGTCCCGCCAGCGCGGCACCAGCTGGTCGAGCGCCTCCAACGAGGCGACCGTGTCGTCGAGTTGGACACCGCTGCGGTACGCCTGGTGGCGCAGCAGCTCACATTCGGAGAGGAGTCCGGCGATGCCCTCGGCGTCGTGCGCCTCGGGTTCCTTGCGCCGGTTGCCCAGAAAAGGGATCTTCATACGCCCAGCGTGTCATCGGCACACGCCCCAGCACCACAGGCGCGCGCCGTGAGTCGATCCGGGGGACTTCGCGCCGAGTTCGCGCATGGCTCGTTGACGCGCCACCGGTGCCTCCCTAACTTCACGGAGCGTCTTTCGTCTCGTCCCGACCGGTGCTGAACGGGGGAACCAGGTGCGCCGAGGTGTACGCATGTCCGCGCTGGCCCTCGCCCTGTTCGCGGTCCTGGTGCCGGCCGGTCCGGCGCAGGCGGCCGGCCCGGAGGAGGGGGAGAGAGCGGAACCCCTTCCGTTGGAGCAGCTCTTCGACAACACGGCGGTCAGCGACGACGCCCGGCCCGGCGAGGCGGACTTCGACGGGACGGGTGCCTCCCTGTCGGCCCAGGACCTCACCGCGGCGGGCTGGACGCCCGGCCGGACACCGACCGTGCAGGGTGCGCGGCTGGCCTGGCCACGCCGGAAGGCGGGCGCTCCCGACAACGTACGGGCCGCCGGACAGTCGGTGCGTGTCGAAGGCCGGGGCGACGCACTCGCCTTCTTGGTGGCGGGCACCGGCGGCGCCGGGGCGACCGGTTCGGGCAGGGTGGCGTACGCGGACGGCAGCGGCTCCTCGTACCGTCTGACCGCCCCCGACTGGCGCACAGGACCGCTCGCCACGAAGGCTCTGGCACTGCCGCATGTGAACACGCCCGGCGGTCAACTCGCCGAGAAGGCACGGCTGTACGTCGTGACGGTCCCGCTCGCGCGCGGCCGCCAGGTCGCCTCGGTGCGGCTGCCCGACTCGCCTTCCCTGCATGTGTTCGCGGTGTCCGTGCGGGCCACCACGCCGGGCTGGAGCGGGAGTTGGGCCGCCGCGACCGCCGGGCATCCGGCCGTGGGGCCGTGGAGCGAGCGGACCCTGCGGCTCGTGGTGCACACCTCGGTGGGCGGGCCGCGGGTGCGGCTGCGGTTCGACAACACCTTCGCGGCGGGGCCCGTGCGGATCGGGAGCGCGACGGTGGCGGTCCAGGAGGCCGGTGCGGCGGCGCGGGACGTGCCGTTGCCGGTCGCCTTCGGGGGCGCGGCGGGTGTCGAAGTGCCCGCGGGGGCGCAGGCGTTCAGTGATCCGCTCGACTTCCAGGTGCCCGCGGACGCGAAACTGCTGGTGAGCTTCCATCTGCCGGGGACGGTGACGGCGGCGCCCGTGCACCGGCTCGCACGGCAGCGCTCGTACGTCAGCGAGGCGGGCGACCACACGGCCGACGGGTCGGCGACGGCCTACACCACCGTCCTGACGAGTTGGCCGCTGCTGACCGGGGTGGACGTGGGCGGCGGGCCGGGGTCCGTGGTGCTGCTCGGGGACTCGATCACCGACGGGGAGAAGTCGACGGTCGACGCCGATCGACGATGGCCCGATGTGCTGGCCGCACGGCTGCTCGCGCAGCATGTGGTCCCGCACTATGGCGTGCTCAACCAGGGGATCTCCGCGAACCGTGTGGTCGCCGACCGCTATCCCGGTGACGGGGTCTCCACGGACACCGGCGGGGTGAGCGCCCTGCACCGGTTCGACCGGGATGTCCTCGCGCAGACGTCGGCCCGTACGGCCGTCGTCCTCCAGGGCGTCAACGACGTGCGGTGGGGCGCCACGGCGGACGAGGTGATCGCGGGCCTGCGGGAGATCGCCGACCGGGGCCAGCAGCGCGGGCTGCGGATGCTGGCCGCGACGATCCTGCCCTGCGAGGGCGAGGCCCGCTGCACGGCCGCCGTCGACGGCGAGCGGGTCGCGGTGAACGCCTGGATCCGGGGCGCCGGTGTGTTCGACGGCGTCCTCGACTTCGACGGCGTGGTGCGCGACCCGGACCGCCCGGCGCGGATGCTGCCCGCGTACGACAGCGGGGACCATCTGCATCCGGGGGACACGGGTCTCGCGGCGCTCGCCGGGTCCGTGGACCTCGGTCTGCTGGACTGACTGTCGCTCTGCTGGAGTGACTAGACGTCGAGATCCACGACCACGGGCGCGTGGTCGGAGGCGCCCTTGCCCTTGCGCTCCTCGCGGTCCACGTAGGCGTCGCTGACGGCCTTCGCGAACGGCTCGTTGCCGTAGACCAGGTCGATGCGCATGCCGCGGTTCTTGGGGAAGGCGAGCTGGCGGTAGTCCCAGTACGTGTAGGGGTGGTCGTACTTGAGGGGCCGCGGGACCACGTCGGACAGGCCCGCCTCGCGCAGGGAGGTGAGGGCGGCGCGTTCGGCCGGGGTGATGTGGGTGAGGCCCTCGAAGGCGGCCACGTCGTAGACGTCGTCGTCGGTCGGCGCCACGTTGTAGTCGCCCAGGACCGCGAAGGGGCGGCTGCCCGCCGCGTCGCCCGCGACGGCCGCCGTGAGGGCCTCGAACCACTGGAGCTTGTACGCGTAGTGCGGGTGGTCCACCTCGCGGCCGTTGGGCACGTACACCGACCAGACCCGGACGCCGCCGCAGGTCGCGGAGACGGCGCGGGGCTCGGCGGCGCCGTCGTAGCCGGGGTCGCCGGGCAGGCCCTTGACGACGTCCTCCAGGCCGACCCGGGAGAGCACCGCCACGCCGTTCCACCGGCCCGTCGCGTTGACCGCCGCCTCGTAGCCCGCCTCTCGCAGCTGCTCGAACGGGAACTGCTCCTCGGCCAGCTTGGCCTCCTGGAGGCAGAGCACGTCGGTGCCGCTGCTCTCCAGCCAGGCCAGGAGCCTCGGCAGGCGGGCGGTGATCGAGTTGACGTTCCAGGTCGCGATGCGCATGCCTGACAACCTACCGGGCGCCACTGACACTCACAGCGACGCACTCTCCCCCGGCGCGAGGCGCAGATGCTCCGAGCCGCCGAGCGCACCGATCTGGTTGTCGTAGATGGGACGGGCGAGGTCGGTGAGAAGGGCGTCGTGGATGTCGTAGGCCCGCCGCGGCCCGACCTCACGGACGTAGTCGATCACCTCGGAGATCTTGCTCCAGGGGGCCATGACCGGGAGCATCAGCGTCTCGACCGTGTGATCGGGGACGGTCAGGGCGTCGCCGGGGTGGAAGACGCGGCCGCCGTCGACGAGGTAGCCGACGTTGGTGATGCGCGGGATGTCCGGGTGGATGACGGCGTGGAGTTCGCCGTGGACCTGGACGTCGAAGCCGGCCGCCGTGAAGGTGTCGCCGTGGCCGACGGTGTGGACGCGGCCGGGGAAGGCGGCGGAGACCTTCTCCGCGACGGACTTCAGGGTCCAGATCTCGGCGGCCGGGTTCGTCTCCAGGGCCGCGCGCAGCCGCTCCTCGCTGAAGTGGTCGGGGTGCTCGTGCGTGACGAGGATCGCGTCCGCGCCGACCGCGGCGTCCGCCTCGCTGAACCCGCCGGGGTCGAGGACGAGGGTGCGTCCGTCCTTCTCCAGGCGGACACAGGCGTGCGACATCTTCGTGAGCTTCATGGCTCCCATCCTGCCGCGCGCGGCCGAGGGGCGCTCACTCCTCGGGAGTCGTCTCCTCCCGGATGACCTGCTGGGCCACCTTGAACGCGCTGTTGGCCGCCGGCACCCCGCAGTAGACCGCCGCCTGGAGCAGCACCTCCTTGATCTCGACCGGGGTGAGACCGTTGCGCAGGGCCGCCCGGACGTGGAAGCCGAGCTCCTCCAGGTGACCGCCCGCCACGAGGGCGGTGAGCGTGACACAGCTGCGGGAACGGCGGTCGAGGCCGGGGCGGTCCCAGATCTCGCCCCAGGCGTAGCGGGTGATGAACTCCTGGAAGTCCCCGGAGAACTCGTCGGCCTGCGCCAGCGCCCGGTCGACGTGCGCGTCGCCGAGCACCTCGCGGCGCACCTTGATCCCGGCGTCGTACGGGTCGGGCCGTCCCCCGCCCACCGCGGGCACCGGTACGGCGGGGGCGATCTCGGCGATCGGTACGCCCTGCTGCGGCGGCGCGGCCAGGATCGGCTTGACCGGGGCCGCCGGGATGGCCGTCTGACCGGTGGTGGAGTCGAAGGCGGGCTGCCAGGCCGTGGAGAAGTGCCGGACCAGGAGGTCGGTGACGGCCGCGGGCTGCTCCACCGGTACGAGGTGGGAGGCGCCCGGCACCACCGCGAGCCGTGCGTCGGGGATGCCCGCGACGAGCGTACGGGCCTGTGCCGGGCCGGTGACCTGGTCGTCGGAGCCGACGAGGACGAGGGTGGGCACGCCGACGTGGCCGAGGTCGGCCCGTATGTCGAAGGCGGCGAGGGCCTCGCAGGCGGCGATGTAGCAGCCCGGGTCGGTGGTGCGGACCATCTGCACGGCCCAGTCGGTGATCGCGGGCTGCGCGGCGGCGAACCCGCCCGTGAACCAGCGGTCGGGGGAGGTACGGGCGATGGGGTCGAGCCCGTTCGTCCGCACGATCACCCCGCGCTGCCGGAACTCGTCCGGCGTCCCGAATCTCGGCGAGGTGGCGATCAGCGCGAGCGAGGCGATCCGCTCCGGGTGGCGCAGGGCCAGCTCCAGACCGACCGCACCGCCGAGCGCGCAGCCCGCGTAGCCGAAGCGCTGGATGCCGAGCTGTCCGAGAGTGGCGAGCAGCCGGGCGGTGAGGTCACCGACCGCACCCGCCGGGTAGGCGGGCGCGCCACCGTGCCCCGGCAGGTCGAACCGGAAGATCCGCCACTGCTTGGCCAACTCGGGAACCTGCCGGTCCCACATGTGCCACGTGGTGCCGAGCGAGGGGCCCAGGATGAGGACCGGGGCGTCGTCCGGGCCGTCGAGGCGGTACTGGAGGGCGGGGGTCTGCGTCTCACTCACCGCTCCACGCTAACCGCCGTTTCTGAGGGCACGGCCCCTGGGCCCCCGGTCCCCACACCTGACTCCCTCACATCGGCGGCGAACCCTCACCGCGCCTTCACCGAAGGACGGGGACGGGCGCGGTGCCGCGGACGGTCACACCGAACCGGGACCGCATCCTGTGCATCTCCCACAGCGAGACGACCGTCACCGACAGCGGGCCGCCCAGCAGGGAGCAGTACTGCACGACCGGCGGGCCCTGCGGCATGCCGCTGTCGATCAGGTTGAAGAGCGCGAGCACCCAGACCAGCGCCACCGTCACCACGGGCGGCAGCATCGGATGGACATGTGCGGTGTTGAATGCGCTGCGCGCGGAGTACAGCGAGGCCAGGAGGAAGAAGGGGATGCCCCAGCCCAGCACGGCCAGCCCCGCGATGCCCACCAGGAACCCCTGCCATCCGTTCAGCTCGGCCTTGGCCGCCTGGGCGACTCCCAGCAGGGTCCCCACGAGGACGACCACGGTCAGCAGATACCAGCCGACCGCCTTCAACGGGGCATGGAGCCGGGAGCGCAGGTGGGGCCGCAGGTGCGGGGGAGCGTAGAAGACGAAGCCGATGATGACCAGTGGGCCGCCGACGATCAGCAGGACCGGGGCGATGATCATGTTGGCGACACCGCCGGTCGCGGCGTCCTCCCAGCCGTCCTTCTCCGCGCCGTAGGCCAGGAACAGGCCGATCGTGGCGAGGGCACCGAGCACCGTGCGGGCCACCTGGACGCGGTCCACGGTGCGGTCCTCGATCCGGCCGTCGCCCTCCTGCACGAAGAGCCGGGTCGCGACGCGGTGCGCGGAGCGGATGACGGCGGCGACGAGGTAGGGGGCGGAGAAGAACCACAGCCGGCTGCGGCGGCGCGGCGCACGGCCGGGCACGGGGGCCGGGGGCACGTAGGGGTACGGGTTCTGCGGTGGGTACGGGTTCGGCGCCTGCGGGGGTACGTAGGGATTGTTGGCCGGCGGTCCGGGTGGCGGGCCCCAGCCCTGTCCGCCCGGTCCGTTGCCACCGGGCTGTCCCGTGCCGGGACCCCATCCCCCCGTAGCCATACCGCTTCCCCCGTTCGCTTTCGGTCGGTTGCTGTGTCGCAGTGCGACATCGCGGCATTTTAGTGGCTCATGAGTCGCGTTCCCCCGCCGTCACTGTGCGAACTGTGTGTGGTGGTTGTGTGAAGCGTGTCAGCCCTCGGATGAGGTGCCCAGGCCGGTCAGGGCGCCGACCGGGTCCAGGTCGGGGGTGCCGCGGGGCCACCAGTCGTCGGCGCCCGGGTCGGATTCGTAGGCGTACCACAAGCCGTCGCGGCCCAGCCGGAGTTGGACATGGCCGCGGGGGTGGGTGAGGCGGTTGCGCCAGGGCCGGAAGGCCGGGAGGTCGGCGGCGAGCAGGAGCGGGCGGGCGCGGTCGAAGCGGCCGGCCGGCGGGTCCCAGGGCTCCTCCAGGACGGCGAGGCCCTCGAACCCGCCCTGACGCCAGGCGGCGACCGCGCGTGCCAGGTCGGCCGGGGTGCGGCCGGCCTCGGCGGCGAGCGAGGCGTAGAGCGAGCGGGTGGCGGCGGTGAGACCGGAACCGGGGCGGGCCGCGGCGAGCCGTACCGCGTCCTGCCACAGGGTCAGTTCGGCGACCGGGTCGCGTCCGGTACTGAGCAGCGCGTGGGCACGTCCGGCGGCGTCGGTCGCCAACTGGTCCAGGGCGAAGGGGTCCGGGCCGCCCGGGGCCGCCGGGTAGACCGGCGGCTGTCCGGGGTGCGGGGGTGTCGGC
>NZ_JABERD010000202.1 GCF_013044505.1 Streptomyces sp. S3(2020)
GTTCTCGGCGGCCGGGGTGTGGCCGTTGCTCGCGTTTCTGGCGGACGGGGCCGGGGGCGCGGCCCGGGGTGAGCTGGCGGACGCGGTCGGGATGTCCGCGGACGAATCGGCGGCGGCCGCGCGGGAGTTGCTCGGTGCCATGGCTCGGATGCGGGGGCTGGACTCCGCGCTGGGACTGTGGACCGGGCGGACGCTGGAGCTGCGGGAGCGGTGGGAGGCGGGGCTGCCGCCGGAGGCGCACGGGGTGTTGACGGGGGACGCGGCCGTCGACAAGCGGGCGCTGGATGCCTGGGCGGCCAAGCGGACGGGTGGGCTGATCGAAGAGATGCCCGTGCAGGTGACCGAGGACACCGAGATGGTGCTGGCGACCGCGCTGGCGTTGCGGACGCGGTGGCTGAGCCCGTTCTGGGACCGGCCCCTGTGGCCGGGTGCGGGACCGTGGCGGGACCGCGAGCTGGCCGGGCTGTACCGCAGCACCGAGCTGCTGGACCGGATCGGCGTGGCCGACACTCCGGACGGCCATGTCACCGAGCTGAAGGTGCTGGGCGACAACGCCGTCGACGTTCATCTGCTGCTCGGCGAGGAGCGGATGACACCTGGGCAGGTGCTGGGAGCTGGGGTCGACATCCTGGCGCGGAGGCGTGCGGTGGTGCCCGGTCACCGGCTGCCGTACGGGGAGGTCGGGCCGGGCCTGAGGGTCGAAAGGGTCCGCAGCACGGCGCCCCATCCTCCGGTCCTGGACGTGACCACCGTCGCCTTCCGGATGCGAGCCGAGCACGACCTGCTGGAACTCCACCGACTGTTCGGTCTCACCACCGCCGCCACACCCGCGGGCCGGGGTCACTTCCCGGGCGTCAGCGACTCCCCGATGGTCGTCGGAGCGGCCCGGCAGTCGGCGATGGCGGAGTTCACGGCCGTGGGCTTCCGTGCCGCCGCGGTGACGGCCATCGCCGCCATCGGCGCCGGCATACCGCAGCTCCGCTGGGTGACCACCAGGGCCAGGGCCGCCTTCGACCGCCCCTTCGGCTTCCTCGCCGTGCACCGCCACTCACGGCTCGTGCTCGCGTCGGGGTGGGTCACGGATCCGACGGAGTACCCGGAGAATCCCGGATACGACGAGGACGACGAGGACTTCTGATGATCGACGCGGTGAACGGGCTGACCGCCCGCTGGGCCGGCAGCGTCGAGACAGGGACCGTCGAGGGCGGGACCGTCTTCTCGGCGGCCGGTGTCTGGCCCCTGCTGGCCTTCCTGGCGGACGGGGCGACGGGCGGGGCACGGGAGGAGCTGGCGGAGGCTCTCGGCGTGCCCGCGGAGCTGTCGGCCGCGGCGGCGCGGGAGTTGCTGGCGACGATGGCCGACGTCGACGGGCTGGACTCCGCGCTCGGGCTGTGGACGAAGCGGTCCGTGGAGCTGCGGGAGGCGTGGGAGGAGGGGCTGCCGGCCGCCGCGCACGGCGTGCTCACCGGCGATCCCGACGCCGACCAGGAGGCTCTCGACAGCTGGGCCGCCAAGCGCACGGGCGGGGCGATCGGGCGGATGCCGGTGACGCTGGGGCCGGACTCCTCGCTGGTGCTGGCGACCGCGCTGACGTTGCGCACGGACTGGGAGGTGCCGTTCACAGGCGGTCTCGTGCCGTGGTGCGGCCAGGACCGGGCCGGACTCAGCCGTACCGACGCGGACCTGGACGCGGTGGCGGTGGCGCGGACGGCGGTCGGGGCGGTGACCGAGGCGCGGGTGCGCGGGACCGATGGCGTCGATGTGCATCTGCTGCTCGGCGACGAGGAGTCGACGCCCGGGCAGGTGCTCGGCGCCGGGGTGGACATCCTGTCGGGCGCGGTGCCGGCCGTGCCCGGAAGCCGTCTGCCGTTCGGTGCGGTCGGGCCCGGGCTCAGGATCGAGACGGTCCGCACCGAACGGCCCGAGCCGCCGAGCCTGACCCTCGACACCGTCCGGTTCGTTCTCGCCGCGGATCACGATCTCCTGGCGCGCCCCGACCTGTTCGGTCTGGCCACGGCGTCCGACCGCGCCCCCGGCCACTTCCCCGGCATCAGCCCGGCACCGCTCGCACTCGCGCAGGGACGGCAGTCGGCGACGGCGATCTTCGGCGCCCAGGGGTTCCGGGCGGCGGCCGTGACCGCGTACGCCATGGACTGGATGGGCTGGGAACCCGAGCCGAAGCACGAGTCCAAGCGGGTCCGCGCCCGCTTCGACCGCCCCTTCGGCTTCCTCGCCGTGCACCGCCGCTCGCGGCTCGTCCTCGCGGCGGGCTGGGTCACCGACCCGGCGCCCCTCCGCGAGGACGACCATCGACCGACGGACCGTTGACGTCCTAGAACTGCAGCGCCCAGGCGTCGATCCGCCCGGTGTCCAGCGCCGCGTTGTCACTGACCCGCAGCCGCCAGGTGCCGTTGGCGACCTCGGAGGAGGCGTTCACGGAGTACGTGGTGTCGATGTTGTCCGCACTGCCGCCGGTGCCGTACGCCTTGAGGGTGTACGCCGTGCCGTCGGGGGCGACCAGCTGGACCTGGAGGTCACCGATGTAGGTGTGGACGATGTGCACCTCGACGGCCAGGGCCGAGGGCGCGTTGCCGGTGACGCCGGAGACGGTCACCGGGGACTCGGCGGTGGCGTTGTCGGCGATCGCGTAGTCCGCGGTGTTCTCGAAGCGCGGCCCGGGCGGGGTGACGGTGCCTCCGGGGACGTTCAGGAGGCGGTTGGGCGAGCCGGTGCCGGGGCTGGTGACGACGCCGGTGGAGGCGAGGCTCACCAGGGCGGAGGAGACCTGCGCGGGCGTCGCCGACGGGTTGGCCGCCAGATACAGCGCCGCCGCGCCCGCCACGTGCGGGGTCGCCATCGACGTACCGGAGATGGTGTTCGTGGCGGAGTCGCTGGTGTTCCACGTCGAGGTGATGGAGGAGCCGGGGGCGAACAGGTCGAGGACCGTGCCGTAGTTGGAGTAGCTCGCCTTGGCGTCGGTCGAGGTGGTGGCGCCGACCGTGATGGCCTCCGTCACTCGGGCGGGCGACCTGGTGGAGGCGTTGGTCGTCTCGTTGCCGGCCGCGACGGCGAAGGTGATGCCGGAGGCGACGGCGTTGCGGACGGCCGTGTCGAGGGCGGTGTCGGCGGTGCCGCCGAGGGACATGTTGGCGACGGCCGGCTTGACGGCGTTCGCGGTGACCCAGTCGATACCGGCGACGACCTGGGCGGTGGTGCCGGAGCCGGAGTTGTTGAGGACGCGGACGCCGACGATGCTCGCCTTCTTGGCGACGCCGTAGGCGGTTCCGGCGACGGTGCCGGCGACGTGGGTGCCGTGGCCGTTGCCGTCCTGGGCGGTGTTGTCGTTGTCGATGGCGTCGTAGCCGTAGCGGGCCCGGCCGCCGAAGTCGCTGTGGGTGATGCGGACGCCCGTGTCGATGATGTAGGCCGTGACACCGGTGCCGGCCGAGTCCGGGTAGGTGTACGAGCTGTTCAGCGGGAGCGTCTTCTGGTCGATGCGGTCCAGGCCCCAGGACGGCGGGTTGGTCTGGGTCGCCGCGATGGAGAAGGTGCGGTTCTGGACCACGGAGGCGACGGCCGGGTCGGCGGCGAGACGTTTCGCCTCGGACGCGGAGGCCTCGATCGCATAGCCGTTGAGGGCCTTGGTGTAGGTGCGCTCGATGTCGGCGCCGTGCCGCTGGGCGACCGCTCGGCCCTGGGCGGACCGTGCCTCGGTGTCCGCCTTGAGGGTCACGATGTAGCTGTCGGCCACGGCGTTCGCCGCGCCCTCGTACTGGATCCGGCCTTCGGGAGCGGCCGTGGCCGGGAGGGCCGAGACGAGGCTCGCGGCGAGTGCGGCGGTCATCGCCGCGCCGAGCACCGCATATCTTCGGTTACGCATCGCTGCCATCTGAGGGATCCTCCTCGATCGCTGGTGCGCTGATATGTTCATGTCAATTTGCTGTGGGGCCGCTGTGCGCCCGCCGAAAGATTGATGCCTCCACAGGAATTGCACAAGGGCCCTGGAGGGCCCATCTACGCTGCGCACATGACCCCACTGCCGGACTGTTACTGCCCCGTCGACGGCACCCGCGTCCCCGGCGGTTCGCTCGTCTGGTGCTGCCCGGTCTGCCGCGGCCCCCTCGACCTCGACTTCCACCCCACCCCGGCACCGCTCAAGTCCCTCACCGGACGGGCCGATTCGCTGTGGCGGTACGCCGAGACGCTCCCGCTCGCCACCCCCTCGGTCTCCCTCGGTGAGGGCCGCACCCCGCTGGTCCCCCTGCGCGACGGTGTCTCGGCCAAGCTGGACTTCCTGATGCCGACGCTGTCCTTCAAGGACCGGGGCGCGGTACTGCTCGCCGAGCTGGCGCTGCGTCTGGAGCCGCGCCGGGTGGTCGCCGACAGCAGCGGCAACGCGGGCACGGCCGTCGCCGCGTACTGCGCACGGGCGCGGCTGCCCTGCACGGTGTACGTCCCCGAGGGCACGTCGGCGAAGAAGCTGGAGCAGATCGGGGCGCACGGGGCACGCCTTGAGGTGGTCGCCGGTGACCGTGAGGCGGCCGCGGCGGCGGCCCGCGAGGCGGCGGACTCGGCGGGCACCTTCTACGCCTCGCATGTCTTCAACCCGTACTTCCTGCACGGCACGAAGACCTACGTCCATGAACTCTGGGAGGACCTCGGCGGCCGCCTCCCGGACGTCCTCGTCCTCCCCGTCGGCAACGGCACGCTGCTGCTCGGCGCGGCCCTCGCGATCGCCGAGCTGCACGGCGCCGGGCTCATCGACCGCCGGCCCGCCCTGTACGCGGTCCAGGCGGCGGCCGTGGCTCCGCTCGCCCGCGCCTGGGAGGAGAGGGCGCAGGACCTCGTCGGCACGACACCGGCGGCGCCGACCCTCGCCGAGGGCATCGCGATCCCCCGGCCACCCCGGGCACGGCAGATCCTGCGGGCCGTACGGGAGTCGGGGGGCCTGTTCGTGACGGTGACGGAGGACCAGATCCGGCACGCCCAGCGGGACCTGGCGTCGAGGGGGCTGTTCGTGGAGTCGACGGGGGTGGCGTGCTGGGCGGCCGTGCGGGAGGGGGTGCTCGGGGAGCGGAGCGGGGTGGTGCCGCTGTGCGGGGCGGGGCTGAAGTCGGGACTGGCGGCGACGTAGTCAGGCGGCCCGGCTGGAGCGACGGTCCGGCGATCCGGCGCTCCTTCACACAGCCGGGGAGCGGCTGCCGGTCGTGCGCGCCCGGTTCGACAGGAGTGGGCCTGACGGACGGGGACGCGGACGGTGATCGCCGAGGAACCTCGTCTGATCGCCCTCTACGAACGCGCCGGGCGCCCGGTCCATGTCGGCGCGGAGGTCACGGGCACGGAGATCACCGGCACGGAGGCGACGTACGAGGCCCTGGTCAGCCGGCCTCGGCATCTGCCCGGTCTCCGCGGGAAACGCTCCGCTGATCACGCTGGGCGGGGTGGTGACGCGGGCGGTGCGCGGGGTGAGCCCGAGCCGATATGCGCCGGCCTGGCTGGAGGGGTGCGGCAGGCCGCCGGTGCGGGCGTACGCGGAGGTCTGCCGGACGGTCGCGGGGCCTGACAGGGCAGGTGTCTCGCCGCGCACCGGGGCTGTCTACGATCACCGCATGAGCGCGTGGAAGAGGGCCCTGGACGCGGCGGGGATCCGGGAGCCGGAGCTGCGGAGCGACTACGACGCCCAGCGGCGGCTGGTGGCGCGCGAGCGGCGCAGTTCGTATCTGGCGGCCCGGGTGCTGCTGCCGCGCCCCGTGCTGCCGCACGTGGTGGCCGCGACGGCCGTGATACACCGCGGGGACGACCTCCTGGACACCGGCCCGAAGCCCCAGCGGGTCGCCGCCTGGGCGTCCTGGGAGCGGCGGCTGCGGGAGGCGTTGGAGAAGGGCGTCGCCGAGGATCCGCCGATCCGCGCCTTCCTGCACACCATGACCGCGTATCCGCGGCTCGGGGAGGCGACGGAGGAGTATCTGGCCACCGCCACGGCCGAGTTGGAGTTCACCGGCTTCGCGACGGAGGCCGACTTCCAGGCCTATGTGGACGCCTACTCGCTGCCCGCCTTCATGCTGGTCGGCACGCTGCTGGGTCCGGAGTCCGGCGACGCCCGCTACCGGTCCCTGTGCCGGACCCTCATCGAGGGCAGCCAGCGCCTGGACTTCGTCAACGATCTCGCCGAGGACCTCCCGGAAGGCCGCCTCGGTATCCCGGCCGAGACCCTGCGGCGCTTCTCGCTCACGCCGCAGGACCTGACTGCGGGCCAGGCGTCACCAGGCCTGCGCGATCTGGTGAACGACCAGCTCCACGCCGCCAGGACCGCCCTGGAGGCGGCACGCGAACTGCCCGCCCTGGCGGCGCCCACGGGCCGGGCGCTGCTGAGCGCGGTGATCGAGATCGAACTGCTGACGGCGGACGCGGCGGCGGCACGGGGAACG
The DNA here is from genome assembly GCF_013044505.1 of Streptomyces sp. S3(2020). GTDB lineage: Bacteria > Actinomycetota > Actinomycetes > Streptomycetales > Streptomycetaceae > Streptomyces. The sequence continues at coordinate 6,429 of NZ_JABERD010000202.1, forward strand.
GGCCTGCTGAACGGCTCCGCGAGCCCGCCGCTGCCGGGCACGCTGCGCGTACTGCGGAACGCCCGCAAGCTGCGAACAGGGAGCCGCCCCCGTTGACGATCTCGTGGCCCGGCCCCTGTCGAGTCGCTACCGTCGAGCCATGACCGGACTGCCCGACTGGATGCGCCCGCCGCGCGCGGAAGGCTGGTTCGCGGAGGACCTGGACCACCTCCCCGAGGCACCCGCCATACCGAGCTGATCGACGGAGCTCTCGTCTTCATACTGGCGCCCCAGCGATGGTGGCACGGCCACCTCATCACCATGCTCACCATCGCTCTCATGGAGCAGGCGCCCGCCGATGTCAGGGTCGGCCGCGAAATGACCATAAAGCTGGACGAGCGAAACCGGCCCGAGCCGGATCTGCTGTTGACGACAGCCACGTACGACGGAGACCGCACCTGGTTCACACCGGACGAGGTACGGCTCGTCATCGAGGTCGTCTCCCCCGAGTCCGCCCACCGCGACCGCACGGTCAAACTCCGCAAGTACGCGGAGGCCGGCATCCCGCACTACTGGTGCGTCGAGGACGAGGACGGGGCCCCTGTCGTCCACGTCTACGAACTCGACGAACCGACCGGCCGCTACGCGCCCGCCGGCATCTTCCGCGGCACCCTGGAGCGCCCCGTGCCCTTCGAGATCACCCTGGACCTCGACAAGCTCACCCCGCCGAGCGGCACCTGACCGTCGTACAGGAATGCGGAAGGGGCCGGGCTCACCAGAGCCCGGCCCCTTCCGTCACGGCTGATCAGACGTTGAAGCGGAACTCCACGACATCCCCGTCCTGCATGACGTACTCCTTGCCCTCCATACGCGCCTTGCCCTTGGCGCGGGCCTCGGCGACCGAGCCGGTCTCGACGAGGTCGGCGAAGGAGATGACCTCGGCCTTGATGAAGCCCTTCTGGAAGTCGGTGTGGATGACACCGGCCGCCTCGGGGGCCGTGGCGCCCTTCTTGATCGTCCAGGCGCGGGATTCCTTGGGGCCGGCCGTGAGGTAGGTCTGGAGGCCGAGGGTGTCGAAGCCGACGCGGGCGAGGGTGGCGAGGCCGGGCTCCTCGGCGCCGACCGACTCCAGGAGCTCCATCGCGTCCTCCTCGTCGAGCTCGGCGAGGTCCTGCTCCAGCTTGGCGTTGAGGAAGATCGCCTCGGCGGGGGCGACCAGGGCGCGCTGCTCGTCCTTGAAGGTCTCGTCGACCAGTTCGTCCTCGTCCACGTTGAAGACGTAGAGGAAGGGCTTGGTCGTCAGGAGGTGCAGGTCGTGGAGGAGCTCCTCGTTGCCCGAGCCCTGGACGATGCCCGCCGAGAAGAGTGTGTCGCCCTTCTCCAGGATCTCCTTCGCGGCCTCGACCGCCGCCACCTTCGGCGCGATGTCCTTCTTGATCCGCGACTCCTTCTGGAGACGCGGGAGGGCCTTCTCGATGGTCTGGAGGTCGGCGAGGATCAGCTCGGTGTTGATCGTCTCGATGTCGTCCTTGGGCGAGACCTTGCCGTCGACATGGACGACGTTCTCGTCCTTGAAGGCGCGGATGACCTGGCAGATCGCGTCGGACTCGCGGATGTTGGCGAGGAACTTGTTGCCCAGGCCCTCACCCTCGGAGGCGCCCTTCACGATGCCCGCGATGTCGACGAAGTCGACGGTCGCCGGGAGGATCCGCTGCGAGGAGAAGATTTCGGCCAGCTTCGTCAGCCGCGCGTCCGGGACGCCCACGACACCGACGTTCGGCTCGATCGTGGCGAACGGGTAGTTGGCCGCGAGCACGTCGTTCTTGGTCAGGGCGTTGAACAGGGTCGACTTGCCGACATTCGGCAGACCGACGATTCCGATCGTGAGCGACACGTTGCGACTTCCCGTACGTGAGAGGAGGGGACTGGAGGGGAGGACTGCGGGGCAGGGCCTGCCCTGGGGGCCGATCCACCAGTCTACGGCGTGCCCGGCCCCGCCCCCTCGACGCGTCGAACACTTGGCCAAGGTCGATCCCTCGGCGTGTCTGAGGAGCGATTCTGCATATAAACCGTCCTAAGTTGGTCCAGTGGAGCAACACAGGACGCGACCCCCGCACATTCGAGCACGCCGTGAGACACCTTCCCTGCCCCCGCAGGCGGCCCGCGGCGGGCGCCGTCCGGCGGCCGTACGACGGCCCGCTCCCCCGGTCGTGCAGGCGGTGCGGCGCTTCCCCAACCCCCGGCTCACCGGGCTCGGCGGCGGGCTGTTCTGCATCGCGGTGATGCTGGTGCTCGGCTGCCTCGACGCGCTGACGTTCGGATCGCTGACGGTGTACGGCGTGCTGTTCCTGCCGGTGTGCGTGCTGACCGCCGTCTGGGTGCGGCGGGGCGACCTGGTCACCGCACCCATCGTGGTCCCGATCGCCTTCGCCGCGGGGCTCGTGCCCGTCGCCCCGGGCGGGGACGGGATCGGCGCCCGGCTGATGGGCCTCGTGACCGCCCTGGCCACCGAGGCCGGATGGCTGTACGGCGGGACGCTCCTGACCGGTCTGATCGTGTCCGTGCGCAAGATCCGGCTGATGAACCGGCGGCGGCAGGCAAACCGCCGGTCCTGGTGAGCTACTCCTTCGCCGCCCGCATCGCCGCCCCCACGATCCCCGCGTTGTTCTGGAGCTGCGCCGGGACGATCTCCGCCTTGATGCCCTTGATGTGGTGCAGGAACTTCTCGGACTTGCGGCTCACGCCACCGCCGATGATGAACAGCTCGGGCGAGAAGAGCATCTCGACATGGGCGAGGTACTTCTGGACGCGGCGCGCCCAGTGCTCCCACGTCAGCTCGCCGTCCTCCTTGGCCTTGCTGGAGGCGCGCGTCTCGGCGTCGTGTCCGTGCAGCTCCAGGTGGCCCAGCTCGGTGTTGGGGACCAGGACGCCGTGGACGAACACGGCGCTGCCGATGCCCGTGCCGAAGGTCAGCAGGATGACGGTGCCCCGGCGCCCGTGACCGGCGCCGAACTCCATCTCGGCGACGCCCGCCGCGTCCGCGTCGTTGACCACCGTCACCGGCAGGCCGCCGAGCCGCTCGCTGAACAACGCGCGCGCGTCCGTGTCGATCCAGCCCTTGTCGACATTGGCGGCCGTACGGATCGTCGCCCCGCCGGTGACCACGCCCGGGAAGGTCAGCCCGACCGGCCCCGACCAGCCGAAGTGGTCGACGACCTCCTTCACACCGTCCGCCACCGCGTCCGGCGTCGCCGGGTGCGGGGTGAGCACCTTGTGGCGCTCCTGGGCGAGGTCGCCTCTGGCCAGGTCCACCGGGGCGCCCTTGATCCCGGATCCGCCGATGTCCACACCGAAGATCTGCATGGCCCTACGTTACGACGGGCGACCGACAGTCACTCCTTCGAGGCGCCCGTACGCCCCGCGACCAGCGCCGCGGCTTCCTCGCGCAGATCGCGGCGGAGTTCCTTGGGCAGCGAGAAGGTGATGGACTCCTCGGCCGTCTTCACGGTCTCGACGTCGCCGTAGCCGCGCTCGGCCAGCCACTCCAGGACGCCCTCGACCAGGACGTCCGGGACCGAGGCGCCGGAGGTCAGGCCGACCGTGGTGACGCCCTCCAGCCAGGCCTCGTCGATCTCGTCGGCGAAGTCGACCAGGTGGGCGGCGGGGGCGCCGGCGTCCAGGGCGACCTCGACCATGCGGATCGAGTTGGAGGAGTTCTTGGAGCCGACGACGATCACCAGCTGGGCGTCCTCGGCCAGCTTCTTCACCGCGATCTGGCGGTTCTGCGTGGCGTAGCAGATGTCGTCGCTGGGCGGCGAGATCAGGCCCGGGAACTTGTTCTTGAGAGCGTCGACGGTCTCCATGGTCTCGTCGACGGAGAGCGTGGTCTGGGAGAGCCAGACGACCTTGGACGGGTCGCGCACCTCGACCTTGGCGACGTCCTCGGGGCCGTCGACCAGGGTGATGTGGTCGGGGGCCTCGCCGGAGGTGCCGATGACCTCCTCGTGGCCCTCGTGCCCGATCAGGAGGATGTCGTAGTCCTCCTTGGCGAAGCGGACGGCTTCCTTGTGGACCTTGGTGACCAGCGGGCAGGTCGCGTCGATCGTGGCGAGCTTGCCGCGCGCGGCCTCCTCGTGGACGACGGGCGCGACGCCGTGCGCGGAGAACATGACGATGTTCCCCTCGGGGACCTCCTCCGTCCGCTCGACGAAGATGGCGCCCTTCTTCTCCAGGGTCTGCACGACGTACTTGTTGTGGACGATCTCGTGCCGGACGTACACCGGAGCGCCGTACTGCTCCAGGGCTTTCTCGACGGCGATCACGGCGCGGTCCACACCCGCGCAGTAGCCCCGGGGGGCGGCGAGCAGGACACGGCGGCCAGACGAAGCGGTCATGTGTCCCATCGTAAGGCCGCGCCGGACGGGTCAAAGATCGCGTTGTTGGCGAGACTGGCCGGGAAGTGTGAAGGGCGGGGAACCGGCGACGGCAGACAACGGATGAAGCACCGGCGGAGGCATCGATGTCCGAGACGCAGACGGCGACCCGCACCGGCGATCCGGGCCATGACCTGCGGCGCAGCCTCGGATTCCGGGATCTGGTGGTCTACGGGCTGCTTTTCATCGCCCCCATGGCGCCCGTCGGCGTGTTCGGCACGCTCGACGCCAAGTCGCACGGGGCGGTGGCGCTGGTCTATGTCGTCGCCACGGTCGCGATGGCGTTCACCGCGTTCAGCTACGCGCAGATGGTGCGGGTGGTCCCGCGCGCGGGCTCCGTGTACGCCTACGCGCGCGTGGCGCTCGGCAAGGAGGCCGGGTTCATCGCGGGCTGGATGGCGATGCTGGACTACCTGCTGATCCCGGCGGTCGCGTATCTCTTCTCCGGCATCGCGATGAACGCGCTGGTCCCGGAGGTCTCGCGGTGGGTGTGGACGGCGGTGGCGGTGGTCGTGACGACCGTGCTGAACCTGTGGGGCGTGCGGGCCGCGGCCCGGGTCGGCTTCCTGGTGCTGGCCATGGAGATCGTGGTCCTGCTGGTGTTCATGGTCTCCGCGGTGGTCGTCCTCGCCCGCGACGGTGCCCAGCGCGGGTGGCTGTCGCCGCTGTCAGGGGACGGCTCGCAGGGGGCGTTCGCGCTCTCCGCGGTGCTCGGGGCGGTGTCCGTCGCGGTGCTGTCGTATCTGGGCTTCGACGCGATCGCCTCCTTCGCGGAGGAGGTCACCGGCGGGTCGGCGAAGGTGGCGCGGGCGGTGCTGTTCTGTCTGGCGCTGGCCGGTGTGCTGTTCGTGGCCCAGGCGTATCTGGTGGCGCTGCTGGAGCCGATGTCGTCCGCGGAGCTGGCGGCCCAGCCGGGGAAGCAGGGGTCCGCCTTCTACGACGCCGTGGATGTGTCCGTCGGGAGCTGGCTGCACGATCTGGTGGCGGTGAGCAAGGCGATCGGGGCGGCGTTCGCGGCGCTGGCCGGGCAGGCGGCCGCGGGGCGGTTGCTGTTCGCGATGGGGCGGGACCGGCGGTTGCCGCGGGTGCTGTCGAGGACGGATGCCGGGGTGCCGCGGGTGGCGCTGCTGTGCGCGGCCGTCATCACGCTGGTGGCGGCGGTGTGGGCGGCCCGGCGGGACGACGGGATGGACCATCTGGTGTCGGTCGTCGACATCGGCGCGCTCACGGCCTTCACGTTGCTGCACGCGAGCGTGGTGGGGTGGTTCGCGGTACGGCGGCGGGGCGGGGCGGTGAGCTGGTGGCGGCACGTGCTGGTGCCGGTCGCCGGCGCGGCCGTCACCGTCGCGGTGATCGTCGAGGCGTCGGGGGCGGCGCAGGCGGTGGGGGCGGTGTGGTTCGTGGTCGGGCTCGCGGTCCTGCTGGGCCAGTGGAGACGGGCGGAGCCCGCACGGTGACCGGCGGACCTGGGCCGCGTTGTCACAACCGGCCACTACGCTCGGCGCATGGCTCTCAACACGTCCGCGGAAACGCCGCTGCCCGTCGGTGAGGTCTCCCGGCTGATCGGGGGATGGATCGACCGGCTCGGTGCCGTCTGGGTGGAAGGGCAGATCACTCAGCTGTCCCGGCGTCCCGGGGCCGGGGTCGTGTTTCTGACGTTGCGTGATCCGTCGTACGACATCTCGGTGAGCGTCACCTGTTTTCGGCAGGTGTTCGACGACGTCGCCGATGTGGTGAGCGAGGGCGCGCGGGTCGTCGTGCTCGCCAAGCCGGAGTGGTACGCGCCCCGGGGGCAGCTGTCGTTGCGGGCCGCCGAGATAAGGCCGGTCGGGGTCGGGGAACTGCTCGCGCGGCTGGAGCAGCTGAAGAAGTCCCTCGCCGCCGAGGGGCTCTTCGCGCCCGAGCGGAAGAAGCCGCTGCCGTTTCTGCCGCAGCTCGTCGGGCTGGTGTGCGGGCGGGCGTCCGCCGCCGAGCGGGACGTGCTGGAGAACGCCCGACACCGCTGGCCCGCCGTCCGCTTCGAGGTGCGCAATGTCGCCGTACAGGGCGTGCACGCGGTGCCGCAGGTGGTGCAGGCGGTCAAGGAGCTCGACGAGAACGACGACGTCGATGTGATCATCGTGGCCCGGGGCGGGGGCAGCGTGGAGGATCTGCTGCCCTTCTCCGACGAGCAGTTGGTGCGTACTGTCGCGGCCTGTCGTACGCCCGTCGTCTCCGCGATCGGGCACGAGCCGGACAATCCGCTCCTGGACCATGTCGCCGACCTGCGCGCCTCCACCCCGACCGACGCCGCCAAGAAGGTCGTACCGGATGTGGGCGAGGAGTACGAGCGCGTGCGGATGCTGCGGGACCGGGCGCGGCGGTGTGTCGAGGGGTTCATCGAGCGGGAGGAGCGCGGGCTCGCCCATGCGCTCGCCCGGCCGTCGATAGAGGATCCGCACCGGATGATCGACGAGCGCGCCGATCACGTGGCCTCGCTCGTCGAGCGGTCGCGGCGCACGCTCGGCCATCTCCTCGACCGCGCCGACTCGGAGCTCACGCACACGCACGCACGCGTGGTGGCCCTCTCCCCCGCCGCGACCCTGAAGCGGGGGTACGCGGTGTTGCAGAAGGCCGACGGGCATGTGGTGCGGGCGCCGGACGAGGTGGCGGCTCAGGAGAGCCTGCGGGCGCGGGTGGCCGAGGGCGAGTTCACGGTGGTCCGGGCCGAGTGACCACACGAGGCCGCCCCGGCGGAGGGACGCGGTGTCCCCGGGAGAACACAGCAGTGTCCGAGTCGATGCTTAGGGTGGGCGCATGACCAGCAAGGTGGATGAGGCGCTCGGGTACGAGCAGGCGCGTGACGAGCTGATCGACGTCGTACGGCGGTTGGAGGCCGGTGGTACGACGCTGGAGGAGTCCCTCGCGCTCTGGGAGCGGGGCGAGGAGCTGGCCAAGGTGTGCCGGCGGTGGCTGGACGGGGCGCGGGCACGGCTGGACGCGGCGCTCGCGGAGGAGGAGTCGGCCGAGGAAGAGCCGGACTCCGAGTAGCAGGGCGTGGTGATCTGTGAAGCGGGTCACCACACTCCGCTTTTTGTTGAACCTTCAACCTATGGCCCGTACAGTCATCCGTGTCAGCCGATCCGGAACCCGGATCCGACGTACGTCCCCGAGAAGGTTCACGCATGTCTCTCGTCCTTGACCCCACCGCCCAGGATCTGCTGTTCCGCGAGGCCCACACCGCGAACGCCTTCACCGACGAGCAGGTGACCGACGAGCAGGTGCAGGCGATCTACGAACTGGTCAAGTTCGGCCCGACCGCCTTCAACCAGACCCCGCTGCGCATCACCCTGGTCCGCTCCCCCGAGGCCCGCGAGCGCCTGGTGCGGCACATGGCCGAGGGCAACCAGCCCAAGACGGCCACCGCCCCGCTGGTCGCGATCCTCTCCGCGGACAACGAGTTCCACGAGGAGCTGCCCACGCTGCTCCCGCACTTCCCGCAGGCCAAGGACCTCTTCTTCAGCGAGCGCCCGGCCCGTGAGAGCGCGGCCGCGCTGAACGCCGCCCTCCAGGCCGCGTACTTCATCATCGGTGTCCGCGCCGCCGGTCTCGCCGCCGGCCCGATGACCGGCGTCGACTTCGAGGGCGTCCGCAAGGAGTTCCTCGACGGCGACCACACCCCGCTGATGGTCGTCAACATCGGCAAGCCGGGCGACAACGCCTCCCACCCGCGCTCCCCGCGCCTCGCCTACGACGAGGTCGTCACCACGGTCTGAGCGCCCCGGACATACGGGAAGGGCCCCTGGAATTCACCGTTCCGGGGGCCCTTCCCGTATGTCCGGGGCGGTCACTCCGACGTGAGCGCCTTCACCATCTGCGTCAGCCGGTCGTGCGACCCCGTGCCCGCCACCACGGTCGTCGCGCCGTCGGCCTGGTGGACGAGAGCGTCGTAGCGGCCGCCGGTGTAGCGCGTCCAGGTCCGGCCGCCGATCTCCTCGGTGGTGTCCGTCTTCTCGCCGCCCTGGCTGGCCTCGTCGATGAACTCGGCGGCCGGCTCATGGGTCGACTGCTCGATCTGGACGTAGCCGTCGCCGGGGGTGTGGAAACCGAGGTGCCAGGCGTCGGAGTCCGCGCCGTCGTACCGGACGGAGGTGGCCTTCCAGGTGTCGGGCAGACCCGAGGGCGCCAGCACGGGGTAGGGCGCGGCGCGCCGGGCCGTGAGGAGCTCGACGCGGTAGTCGACCCGCTTGACCTCCGCCGGGGAGTCGTCGTGCGGGATGAAGAGGTAGATGACCCCCGCCATGAGACTGATCAGGCCCAGGGAGAGAACCATGTCCCGGACCGTCTTCTGCTTGCCGCTCGAACCTGCCACGGCCCTATCGTCGCAGGTGCCCTGGTCCGCTCATCCGTGGGGGCCCCTGCTCATTTTGTCTGCCTGACGATAGAGTCGACGCCATCACCCTCATCCGGCCGTCGTCGTATCAGAAAGGTGCGCCTCGATGACCGAGCATCATCAATTGCCATCCGAACTCGAAGTCCCCAGCGAAGCCCCCGACCGCAACCTCGCCCTGGAACTCGTCCGGGTGACCGAAGCCGCGGCCATGGCCGCGGGCCGCTGGGTCGGACGCGGCGACAAGAACGGCGCCGACGGTGTCGCGGTGCGCGCCATGCGGACCCTCGTCTCCACCGTGTCGATGAACGGCGTGGTCGTCATCGGCGAGGGCGAGAAGGACGAGGCCCCGATGCTCTTCAACGGCGAGCGCGTCGGCGACGGGACCGGGCCCGAGTGCGACATCGCCGTCGACCCGATCGACGGCACGACCCTGACCGCCAAGGGCATGCCGAACGCGATCGCCGTGCTGGCGGCCGCGGACCGCGGTTCGATGTTCGACCCGTCCGCCGTGTTCTACATGGACAAGCTGGTCACCGGCCCCGAGGCCGCGGACTTCGTCGACATCGACGCGCCCGTGTCCGTGAACATCCGGCGGGTCGCGAAGGCGAAGCGGTCCACCCCGGAGGACGTGACCGTCGTCATCCTCGACCGGCCCCGGCACGAGGGGATCATCAAGGAGATCCGGGAGGCGGGTGCGCGCATCAAGCTGATCTCCGACGGTGACGTGGCGGGCTCCATCTACGCGCTGCGCGAGGGCACCGGCGTCGACATGCTGCTGGGCATCGGCGGTACGCCGGAGGGGATCATCTCCGCCTGTGCCGTGAAGTGCCTCGGCGGCACGATCCAGGGCAAGCTGTGGCCCAAGGACGCGGAGGAGCGGCAGCGGGCGATCGACGCGGGCCACGACCTGGACCGGGTGCTCACCACGGACGACCTGGTGTCGGGCGAGAACGTGTTCTTCGTCGCCACCGGGATCACCGACGGTGAGCTGCTGCGCGGTGTGCGGTACCGGTCGGAGACGGCGACGACCGACTCGATCGTGATGCGGTCGAAGTCGGGGACGGTGCGCAGGATCGACTCCGAGCACCGGTTGAGCAAGCTGCGGGCGTACAGCGCGATCGATTTCGACCGAGCGAAGTAGCGCCTGACAGTTCGGCGGGTCCGGTGCGTTGGCGACTGCGGGTGGTTCGTGGCTTGTCGCGCAGTTCCCCGCGCCCCTGAGGTGGGTACAGCCGCCCGGCGATCAAAGGGGCGCCCCCGGTGCGGTGGGGGCGCCCCTCTCGCTGTCTGTCCTGCGGCTGCGTCAGCCCGCCTGCGCTATGCGGGAGGCTCCGGCCGCCTTCTTCAGTTCCATGTCGCGGCGCCTGCGGCGGGCCAGGACCACGCGGCGCTCCGCCGCGGTGAGGCCGCCCCAGACGCCGTAGGGCTCGGGTTGCAGGAGCGCGTGTTCGCGGCACTCGACCATGACCGGACAGCGGGCGCAGACCCGCTTCGCGGCCTCCTCGCGGGAGAGCCGGGCGGCGGTGGGTTCCTTCGAGGGGGCGAAGAACAGGCCGGCCTCGTCGCGCCGGCACACCGCCTCGGTGTGCCAAGGCGCGTCTTGGTCCCTGTCTCGCACTGGCACCCGCTGAGCCGGAACGGCAGCTACCTGCAGGGACGAATGCGGCGGTTGCAGCACGGTCTACTCCTGACGACGGCTTCGCGAGCGAGCGACGATGCAGCAAGGCCTACCCGCTGTGCGCGTGCCTATGCACTGAGTTCCGAACCGCTGGATTCCGGGTGGTCCCGTGCCGGGGTCTGAGTGGAACCGATCGTTTCGCACGCGCCCGATTCACAACCGTCAACGATCCAGATGCTTGCGCAAACCCCTGTCGGCCTTGTCGATGTTGCGCTGAACCCGATCGAGAATGTCCGCGACGAGCCTGCCGCGCCTGGGTCGCCCCTCGATGTTGCCGAGCACGGCCCACCCGTCGACGTAGACGACGGGCGCCTCGGGGTCGTCCGCGTCCAGCGTGTGCACCTCGAAGTTGCCCAGGACTCCGCCGCCGGTGCCGCGCAGCGACACGTTCTCCGGGACCCGGACCTCGACGCTGCCGAAGACCGAGATCGCCTTGATCACCACCTGCTGGTACTCGAACAGGGCCTCGCTGAGGTCTATCTCGACGCTGCCGAAGATCGCGTACGCGTGGATACGGCGGCCCGCGCGCCAGCGGCCCTTGCGGACGGCGCTGCTGAACACCGCCACCACGTTCTCGTCCGGCTCGATCGGG
>NZ_JABERD010000203.1 GCF_013044505.1 Streptomyces sp. S3(2020)
ACCCCCACCAGATACCGCCCACCCCGCCGCAGCCCCACCGGCGAGGCCGGGGCGGGGGGTGTCGGGCGGGTGCGCAGGACGCGGACCTCGCGTCCGGTGTCCGTGTAGCGGACCTCGGCCAACCCCGGCCGGGGCAGGGCGAGTTCGGCGCGGGCGACGTGGAAGGGGTCCTGGGCCCAGCCGGGCAGCGCCTCCACCCGTACCGACACCGCGTTCAGCCGCCCGTCCTCGACGGCGGCGATCTGCGCCACCGCACCGAGCGCGGCGGCCAGTTCGGGCCGCGCCCGGCCGGTCACGAGGAACGCGAGGCGCAGCGGGTCGGGGCCGGTCGAGGTGCACAGCGCGCGCAGCAGCGGCAGGACCAGCTCGGCGGCGCGCTCCACGCCGGTGGTCGCGGCGGGCAGATCGACGACGATGCCGCGCGGGCCGCGCCCGGCGTCCCGCAGCTCGCCCAGGTACGTCGACCAGGACAGGGCGCTGCCCGTGACATCGCGGCCGATACGGACCGTGCGCACCGAACCGGGCACCCAGGCACGGCCGTTGTCCCGGCCGTCGATCACGAGCAGCATCCGCTCCGCGGGGAACACCGGGGGAGTGCGCGGGTGCGTGGCGGCCGGCACCCACCCGGCGAAGTGCCGTGGCGCGTCCCAGGCACCGCTGTGGGGCGGCCCGTGCACCGCCGACCTGCTCGAGTCCATGGCTCCACCCCGTCGTCGTGGTCGTGGCCGGTGATCACACCGGTACTGGTGTCAGCATCGGCGGTGCCATGACAGCCCGACCGCACGGCTGTGTCAGCTGCACCGCACCGGTACGTCAACATTCCGCAAGCCCGCACGCCATGGCCCCGCCGTGACACTGGCCAACCCCATGCCTGCCGTTGAGCCTCTCCTGTACTTGAGCTGACAGGCAGCTGGCACGACGTTGCTTACGGTGGCTGAAACCGTACGAGGCCTGAATTCCGGCTGATGTGGAGGTGAGTCATGCGTCAGGCTTCAGCCGACCTGCTGAACCCACACGCACCACTGCGCCGCGAGGTGTTCGAAGCCGAGGCCCGCGCCGCTCCGGCGGCGCACACGGCTTGGCGTGTCCTGATCGTCGACGCCCGCGCCGAGGACGCGGCACCGCTGGCCGAGGCGCTGCGCCGGCACGGGCACCACGTCGAGCGCGCCCGCAACGGCTATGCCGCGCTGGAGACCTATGGCGAGGCGGACGTCGACATCGTGCTCCTCGACCCCGACCTGCCCGACGTCGACGGCCTTCAGGTGTGCCGTCAGCTGACCGCGGCCGGCCGCACCGCGGTCATCGTGCTCAGCGCCCGCGGCAGTGAACTCGACGTCGTGCTCGGCCTCCAGGCCGGCGCCGACGACTACCTGGTCAAACCCTGCGGGCTCAGGGAGATCCTGGCCCGCATCGAGGCCGTGATGCGGCGCGTGCAGCCCCGCGTCGAACGCCGGGTGCTGTCGATCGGTGCGCTGCGCATCGACGCGGCGCTGCGCGAGGTCCGCCTGGGCGGCCGCACCATCGCGGTGACCCGCAAGGAGTTCGACCTGCTGTACCTGCTGGCCGCACGGCCCGAGACGGTCGTCACCCGCGAGCAGCTGCTGCGCGAGGTGTGGGCCGACTCCTGGTCCCGGCGCACCGTCGACACGCATGTGAGCAGTCTGCGCACCAAGCTCGGCTCCCGTGACTGGATCATCACCGTCCACGGGGTGGGTTTCCGGATCGGCCGGGCCTGAGCGCCCGCCTTCCTCGCGTTTCCAGCAGAGTTTCCCGCATTCGGCGTTTCCCGATTCGTCCATCCATCGCCTGTGCCCGAAGGCGTACGTCCCTGACGTACGCCTTTCCGGGTGCAGGGCAGCAAAGGTGAAATACCTCACCCACAGTCAACGGGGGATTCGAATGAACCGAATGAACCGACCAGAAATGACGTCCACCGCGCCCCGCACCCGATGCGAGGGTGACGATTGTCACAAGAAAGCCGCCGGGGAAGCCGAGTTCACGGCGCCGCGGCTGCGCCTGTGCCGGGCGTGTCTGCACCTGCTGGTCGCCCGGCTGCGCCAACTGCCCGCCCTGCACACCGAACTGGAGGAGGTCCTGGGCGGCCGTCACAGCGGTGAGGGCCAGGAGCGCACCAGCGGCGGGCCGGTGCCCTCGGGGCTGCCCTTCAACGCCGCGGCCGCCGACGTACGGGCGGAGATCACCGCCACCCTCAGCTCCTGGAGCGGCCTCGTCGTCGCCGAACGCGGCGCCCCCACCCCGCAGCGCACGGTCACCGCCCTGACCGCCCTGCTGGTGCGGCACGCCGCCTGGCTCGCCGCGCACCCCGCCGCCGCCGACGCCACCCGTGAGGTGGCGCGCCTGGTCCGGGCCGCGCACCGGGTGGCCCGCAGCGAACCGCCGCGCCGGGTGAGCCTGGGCCCCTGCGTCATGCCCGGCTGCCCCGGACGCCTGGTCACCGAGGTGCGCGGCCGGGACGTGGAGTCCGGCCCCGGCATCCGGTGCGACGCCGACGCGGCGCACACCTGGCCGGGCCGGCTGTGGACCGAACTGCGCCGCGCCATGCGGCGCCCGGGCGACGGCCCCGCGCAGGAACGCTGGCTGACCGCCTCGGACGTGGCCCGGCTGTGGTCCACCCCGACCGGCACCGTCTACCGGCTGGCCAGCGAACAGCGCTGGCGCAGGCGGTCCACGGCAGGGCGGACGTACTACGCGGAGGCGGACGTCCACGCGTGCTTCGCGCGCCGCCGCGCCACCGGCAGCGACGCCGGAATCTGACGGTCCGCCGCAGTCCCTTGAAGAATTTCTGACATGGATCTGCACGGATACGCGTTGTTATTCGGTCAGGGACCGAAGAAGCTGTAAGCGAGGATCCGGTGAACTGTCCGCACGGCGATGCGAATTCTAGAAATTCCCGCCCAGTGCGCTCCCGATTCCCTTCCGCGCAGTCCACGAGAGCGCGGAGTTCGTGTTCGGAAACGCATCCGGAATTTCCCCCAGGGAGAGAGCCCATGCACAGCACATTGATCGTGGCGCGGATGGACCCGACGTCCATCGGTGATGTCGCCCGGATCTTCCAGGAGTTCGACGGCACCGAGATGCCGCACCTGATGGGCACACGGCGCCGTGAGCTCTTCGCCTACCGCGGCCTGTACTTCCACCTCCAGGACTTCGACGACGACCACGGCGGCGAGCACATCGAACAGGCCAAGACCCACCCGCGGTTCGTTCAGGTCAGCGACGACCTGAAGCCGTTCATCGAGGCCTACGACCCGTCGACCTGGCGCTCGCCGGCCGACGCGATGGCCACCCGCTTCTACCACTGGGCGTCCTGATGGCGCGCCAGGTAGTGATCACCGGCATCGGTGTGGTGGCCCCCGGCGGCGTCGGCACCAAGGACTTCTGGAACCTGCTCAGCACCGGCCGCACCGCCACCCGCACCATCACCTCCTTCGACGCCACCCCGTTCCGCTCACGGGTGGCCGCCGAGGTCGACTTCGACCCCGAACTGCACGGGCTGAGCCCGCAGGAGGTCCGGCGCATGGACCGCGCCGCCCAGTTCGCGGTCGTCACCACCGCCGAGGCCCTCACCGACAGCGGACTCGCCCTCGGCGACCTCGACCCGCACCGCACGGGCGTCACCGTGGGCAGCGGCGTCGGCGCGACCATGGCCCTGGACCGCGAGTACCGCATCGTCTCCGACGGCGGCCGCCTCGACCTCGTCGACCACCGCTACGCGGTACCGCACCTGTACGACTACTTCGTACCGAGCTCCTTCGCCAGCGAGGTCGCCTGGAAGGTCGGCGCCGAGGGCCCCGCCGCCGTCGTCTCCACCGGCTGCACCTCCGGCCTGGACTCCGTGGGATACGCCACCGAGCTGATCCGCGAGGGCAGCGCCGACGTCATGTTCGCCGGCGCCGCGGCCGCCCCCATCTCACCCATCACGGTGGCCTGCTTCGACGCCATCAAGGCGACCACCCCCCGCAACGACGACCCCGAGCACGCCTCCCGCCCCTTCGACCGGACCCGCAACGGCTTCGTCCTCGGCGAGGGCGCCGCCATGTTCGTCCTGGAGGAGCGCGAGCGGGCCGAACGGCGCGGGGCGTACATCTACGCCGAGATCGCCGGCTTCGCGACCCGCTGCAACGCCTTCCACATGACCGGGCTGCGGCCCGACGGCCTGGAGATGGCCGAGGCGATCCGCCTCGCGATGGACGAGGCACGCATCAACCCCGAGCAGGTCGACTACATCAACGCCCACGGCTCGGGCACCAAGCAGAACGACCGGCACGAGACCGCGGCGTTCAAGCACAGCCTCGGCGCACACGCCTACGCCACCCCGGTCAGCTCCATCAAGTCCATGGTCGGGCACTCGCTCGGCGCGATCGGCTCCCTGGAGATCGCCGCCTCGGTCCTCGCGATCGAGAACGACGTGGTCCCGCCGACGGCCAACCTCCACGAACCCGACCCCGAGTGCGACCTGGACTACGTGCCCGTGCACGCCCGCGAGCAGCGCACCGACACCGTCCTGAGCGTCGGCAGCGGATTCGGCGGGTTCCAGAGCGCCATGGTCCTGCGGAGGGCAGCATGAGCACCGCGACATCCCCGGCCGTCGAGGACACCCCGGCCACCGCGACCACCCGTGTCGTCGTCACCGGACTCGGCGTCACCGCCCCCAACGGCCTGGGCACCGACGCCTACTGGGCCGCCACCGTCGAGGGCCGCAGCGGCATCGCCGAGATCGCCCGCTTCGACGCCTCCGGCTACCCGGCCCGCCTGGCCGGAGAGGTCCCCGGCTTCGTCGCCGAGGACCACCTGCCGGGCCGGCTGCTCCCGCAGACCGACCACATGACCCGCCTCGCGCTGGTCGCCGCCGACTGGGCCCTCGCCGACGCGGGCGTCAGGCCCGAGGAATGGGCGCCCTTCGACATGGGCGTGGTCACCGCCTCCTCCTCGGGCGGCTTCGAGTTCGGCCAGCGCGAACTCCAGGCCCTGTGGAGCAAGGGCGGCCAGTACGTCAGCGCGTACCAGTCCTTCGCCTGGTTCTACGCCGTCAACACCGGCCAGATCTCCATCCGGCACGGCATGCGCGGCCCCTCCGGCGTCGTCGTCTCCGACCAGGCCGGCGGCCTCGACGCCCTCGCGCAGGGCCGGCGCCAGATCCGCAAGGGCAGCAAGCTGATCGTGTCCGGCGGCGTCGACGGCTCGATCTGCCCCTGGGGGCATGTCGCCCAGCTCGCCGGCGGCCGCCTGTCCACCAGCGACGACCCCGGCCGCGCCTACCTCCCCTTCGACATCGAGGCGGCCGGCCATGTGCCCGGCGAGGGCGGCGCCCTGCTCGTCCTGGAGGACGCCGACGCGGCCCGGGAGCGCGGGGCCCGCGTGTACGGCGAGATCGCCGGATACGCGGCCACCTTCGACCCGCCGCCCGGCACCGGCCGCGAGCCGGGCCTGGAGCGGGCCATCCGCCAGGCACTCGCCGACGCGCACGCCGAACCCGGTGACGTCGACGTGGTGTTCGCGGACGCCGCCGCGATCCCCGAGCTCGACCGGATCGAGGCGGACGCGGTGAGCGGGGTCTTCGGTCCCGAAGCGGTCGCCGTGACCGCGCCGAAGACGATGACCGGACGCCTGCTGTCCGGCGCCGCCTCCCTGGACGTGGCCGCGGCCCTGCTGTCCATCCGCGACGGCGTGATCCCGCCCACCGCCCATGTCACCCCCGACCCGGCCTACCGCCTGGACCTGGTCACCGGCCGGGCGCGCAGCGCCCGGGTGGACACCGCGCTGGTACTCGCCCGCGGACACGGCGGCTTCAACTCCGCGATGGTCGTGCGCCGGAGCACCTCGTGAACGCCGGGCGCGCCCCGACACCAACGGCTCAGACAACGTCAGAAGAGAGGGTGGCGCGTATGGCCAGCAAAGTGATGGCCAAGGGCCAGGCCAAGAGGTCCGACAACGTACAGCACTGCGATGTCTTCATCCTGGGATCGGGCCTGGCCGGCTCCGTCGCCGGGGCGATCCTGGCCCGCCAGGGCACCAAGGTCGTCCTCGTGGACGCCGGGCAGCACCCGCGGTTCGCGGTCGGCGAGTCGATGACACCGCAGCTCATCGAGTGGCTGCACATTCTCAAGTCGCGCTTCGACGTCCCCGAGCTCGGCCATCTGCTCAGCGCCAAGGCGGTCGCCGACCACATCGGCCCCCACCACGGCAAGAAGCAGAGCTTCGGGTTCATCAAGCACGAGGCGGGCCGCGAGCCGGACCCGGAGCAGGCGACGATGTTCGTCATCCCCAAGGTCCTCACCGACGCCAGCCATCTGTTCCGCCAGGACAGCGACCAGTACTACTTCAACGTGGCCGCCAAGTACGGCTGCACGACCCGGCAGAACTGGTTCGCCACCGACCTCGACTTCGACGACGACGGCGTCACCATCACCGGCCGCAACGGCGAGGTGTTCCGCGCCAAGTACCTGATCGACGCGAGCGGCTTCCGCTCCCCGCTGGCGGAGAAGTTCTCCCTGCGCGAGCAGCCCGCCCGCTTCAAGCACCACGCCCGCTCCATGTTCACGCACTACATCGGCGTCAAGCCGTTCGACGACGTCTCCCACCACCCGGTCAGCAAGCGGCCGCCCGCCCAGTGGCACGGCGGCACCCTGCACCACCTCATCGAACGCGGCTGGTTCTGGATCATCCCGTTCGACAACGTCAAGGGCTCCAAGAACCCGATGTGCTCGGTCGGCATCACCATGGACGAGCGCACCTACCCCAAGCCCACCGACCTGACCCCCGAGCAGGAGTGGCAGGGCTTCCTCGACAAGTACCCGGCGGTCAAGCGGCAGTTCGTGGGCGCCAAGCGGGTCCGTGAGTGGATCTCCACGGACCGTCTCCAGTACTCCTCCAGCCGTTCGATCGGCCCGCGCTGGTGCCTGATGTCGCACGCGGCCGGCTTCCTGGACCCGCTGTACTCGCGCGGCCTGTCCAACACCTTCGAGGTGGTGTACTCGCTGTGCACCCGCATCCTGGAGTCCGTCAAGGACGACGACTGGTCGGTGGAGCGCTTCGAGTACGTCGAGCAGCTGGAGCGCGGGCTGCTCCAGCACAACGACGACCTCGTCAACGCCTCCTACATCTCCTTCTCCCACTTCCGGCTGTGGAACGCGGTGTTCCGGGTGTGGGGCGGGTTCCTCACACCGGGCGTGATGCGCCTGCACCGGGCCCGCGCCCAGTACGAACTCACCGGCGACGAGCAGCACTTGAAGGAGCTGGAGAACACCCCGTACCCGGGCCTGTGGTGGCCGCACGACGAGTTCAAGAAGATCCTCGACCTGACCGCTGAGGTCTGCGAGAAGTACGAGATCGGCGAACTCGACGGTGACACCGCGGCCGACACCATCTTCGCGGCGCTGCGTGAGTGCGAGGGCCTCAACCCGGTGTTCGGCTGGAAGGACGACGAGTCCACCCGCTTCGTGTACCCGACCACCGCGATGGTCGCCAAGTTCATGAACTGGTCCCTGCGCAAGGCCCCCCAGGGCGAGATGCGCGACATCGCCCGCTCCCTGGTGAGCAGCGGCCTGCGCTCGGCCCTGAAGGGCAAGAAGGCACTCTGAGGAAGGACGGCCATGTCCCAGACCACCGCACGAGACGAGGACAGGGCGGCGCTGTCCTCCTGGTCCTCCACCCGCCCCCAGATGGAGAACACCAACCCGCTGGTGCAGGCGTTCACCCGCTTCAACGTCTACCTGTACTCCAAGCCGCCGAACAAGTACGTCAAGAAGGTCAACAAGTCCTTCCTGCACCTGCACCTGTTCCTGTACCGCAGGTCCCGCGGGAAGATCATGGGGCACTTCGGGCGGCTCGACGCGATGCTGCTGACCACCACCGGCCGCAAGACCGGCCTCAAGCGCACCCTGCCCGTCGGCTACGTCTACGACAACGGCCGCTACATCGTGTGCGCCGCCCCCGGCCACTTCGACGTGCCCGGCGGCCCGCAGGCCAGCCACCCCGCCTGGTTCCACAACGTGCGCGCCACCCCGCAGGTGAGCGTGGACATCGGCCCCGAGCAGTTCCCGGCCACCGTGCGCATCCTCGCCGGCGACGAACGCGACCGCAGGTGGCGTGAGTTCTGCGAGGTCTTCCCGTTCATCGCCGAGTTCCAGAAGCGCGCCAGCCGCCCCATCCCGGTCCTGGAGATCACCCCGGACGACCTCGTTCCCGAACACCTCTGAAAGGCGACCATGAACATCAAGGCGTTGGACGAGTCCACCCCCCTCATGAAGCAGTTCCAGTCGCAGAGCGGCCCGATCACCCTGGTCAACGTCTTCGACGTCCCCACGGACCTCTACGACGAGTTCCTCAAGATCTGGCAGGAGGACGCCGCCTACATGAAGGGCAGCCCAGGCTGCATCCAGACCCAGCTCCACAAGGGCGTCGCCGGCAGCCGCCTGCTGGTGAACGTGGCCGTGTGGGAGTCCACCGAGGCCCTCTTCGCCGCGTTCAGCAAGCCCGAGTTCCAGCAGTCGGCGGCCAAGTACCCCGACGGCATCACCGCCTACCCGCACGTCTACGAGAAGATCGCCGTCGACGGCATCTGCGTCGCCTGACCGGCCGGCCGCGCCCTGGTCGTCGTAGCGCCGAAGCCGTACGACGACCAGGACGCGCCCCCTCGCCAGGAGCTGACCGCACATGAGCGAAGCCGCCACCGCACCCGCCTCGGACCTCACCGGATGGAGCCGGCGCCCCTTCACCGCCGGCGCCCTCACCCACGACCTGTACGAGAAGGGGGCCGGGCCCGGGGTGGTCCTCGTCCCGGAGATCCCCGGCATCACCCCCGAGGTGCTGGGCCTGGCCGAGCACCTCGTCGAAGAGGGGTTCACCGTCACGGTCCCCTCCCTGTTCGGCACACCCGGCCGCGCGGACTCCCCGCCCTACACCCTCGGGGTGGTCGCCCGGCTGTGCGTGTCGGCCGAGTTCCGGGCCTTCGCCACCGACGCCCGCCGCCCCGTCGCGGACTATCTGCGCGCCCTGGCCCGTGACCTGGCCGCGCGGACCCCGGGACCCGGCGTCGGCGTCATCGGCATGTGCTTCACCGGCGGCTTCGCGCTGGCCGCCGCCGTCGACCCCGCCGTCCTCGCCCCCGTCGTCAGCCAGCCCTCGGTGCCGTTCCCGACGGGCCGCACCCGCAAGGCCGACCCCGGGCTCTCCGAGGGCGAACTCGACGCCGTCGCCACCCGCACCCGCGGCGAGGGACTGTGCGTGCTGGGGCTGCGCTTCAGCAAGGACGGCATCTCCCCGGCCGAGCGGTTCGGCACGCTCCGCGCCCGGCTCGGGGACGCCTTCGAGGTCATCGAACTCGACTCCGCCCCCGGCAACGCGGGCGGCTTCGCCAGGAGCGCCCACTCCGTGCTGACCGCCGAGGTCCGCGAGACACCGGGCCACCAGGCCCTCGCCGCCCGCACCCGGGTCGTCGCCTTCCTGCGGGAACGCCTCACCCCCACGGCCTGAATGTGACCTGCGTCTCACCGCCGCCTGTGCATGTCACACCCGGACCGGCACCGCCCTCTTGGATGCACCGCCACACAACGTGAGCGCCTTAGACGCCGCGACAAGGAGAGGAACATGACTCGAGAACGGCAGACCAACCCGTGGGCGGTTCTGAGCGTCCTGTGCCTGGGGTTCGTGATGACCCTGGTCGACCTGACGATCGTGAACATCGCCATCCCGGACATGACCGACGACCTCGGTGCGTCGCTCGACAAGATCCTGTGGGTCGTCAACGCCTACACCCTGGTCCTCGCCACCCTGATCATCACCGCCGGGCGGCTGGGTGACATCCGGGGCAAGGGCAACCTCTTCCTGACCGGCGTCACCGTGTTCACCCTCGCCTCCCTCGCCTGCGGACTGGCCCAGGACCCCTCCCAGCTGATCGCGTTCCGCGCACTGCAAGGCGTGGGCGCGGCGATGCTGATCCCGCAGACCCTGTCGATCATCACCGACGTGTTCCCGCCGGAGAAGCGCGGCGCCGCCTACGGCGTGTGGGGCGCGGTCGCGGGCGTCTCCGGAGCGATCGGCCCCACCC
The DNA here is from genome assembly GCF_013044505.1 of Streptomyces sp. S3(2020). Taxonomy (GTDB): domain Bacteria; phylum Actinomycetota; class Actinomycetes; order Streptomycetales; family Streptomycetaceae; genus Streptomyces. Next base: position 10,070 of record NZ_JABERD010000203.1, read on the forward strand.
TCGGCGGTCTGCTCGTCACCCACCTGGACTGGCGGTGGGTGTTCTTCGTCAACATCCCCGTCGGCCTGCTGGTGCTGGTCCTGGGCCTGCGGCTCATCCCCAAGAACGTGCGGGTCGTCAAGCACCGCTTCGACCTGATGGGCGTGATCATCGCCTCGGGCGCGCTGTTCTGCCTGGCCTTCGGCCTCATCGAGGGCGAGCGCTACGAATGGAACAGCTGGATCTGGGCGCTGCTCGCCTCCTCCGCCGTCCTGATCGGCGCGTTCCTCGTCTACGAGCGCGGCCAGCAGGACAACGAACCGCTGCTGCCGTTCTCCCTGTTCAAGGACCGCAACTTCTCCGTCGTCAACCTCGTCGGCATCGCCGTGTCCTTCGGCGTCCTCGGCATCCTGCTGCCGACCACGATCTACCTCCAGTCCGTGCTCGGCTTCAGCGCGATCAAGACCGGCCTCGTCCTGGTGCCCCTCGCGCTCGGCTCGATGTTCACGGCCGGCCCGGCCGGCATCCTGTCGGAGAAGTTCGGCGGCAAGTACATCCTCACGGCCGGCCTGTCGATGTTCGGCATCGGCATCACCTGGATCTTCCTGGTCGCCGACACCAACAGCTCCTGGACCGCGTTCGTCGGCCCGCTCTTCGTCGCCGGTCTCGGCGCCGGCTGCACCTTCGCCCCGATGGGCTCCGAGGTCATGCGCAACGTGCCGCCGCACCTGACCGGCGCCGCCTCCGGCGTCAACAACGCGCTGCGCCAGGTCGGTTCGGTCCTCGCCGGCGCCGTCATCGGCGCGGTGCTCCAGGCCAAACTGGTCTCCGCGCTGCGCGAGCAGGCCGCCACCGCCTCCCAGTCGCTGCCCCAGGACTACCGCGCCGACTTCGTCTCCGGGTTCGCCGACGGCGCCCAGCACGTCGAGGTCGGCACCCAGCAGGGCGCCTCGCTGCCGGCCGACGTACCGCAGGACGTCGCCGCCACCATCCAGGAACTGGCCGGGAAGGTCTTCCACCAGAGCTTCGTCGATGCCCTCCAGCCCACCATGCTGGTGCCCGCCCTGACGATGTTCGCCGGCGCGGCCCTGTGCCTCGCCCTCAAGGGCGGGCCGACCCCGTCGGGCATGGGCCACGGCGCGCCGCCCGCGCAGCCGGAGACCGAGCCCGCGAAGGACGCCACCGCCGCGCACTGACCGACCGCACCACCGTCTACGCCCCCGGCCCACCAGGGCCGGGGGCGCTTGTGTTGGGAACCGGACATGATCAGTCGAAGAACACTCCTCACCGCCTCCGGCGGCGCCCTCGCGCTCGCCGCCCTCCACCCCTCCCCAGCCCGCGCCGCCGCCCCCTGGGAACAGCTGCGCGGCCACCTCTCGGGCACCCTCGTACTGCCCGGCGAAGCCTCCTACGCCACCGCGAAACTCCTCGAACTCCAGCAGTTCGACGTCATCGACCCGCAGGCCGTCGCGTACTGCGCGAGCGCCGCCGACGTCGCCCTGTGCCTGGCCTTCGTCCAGGACCACGACCTGCCCGTCGCCATCCGCAGCGGCGGCCACAGCCTGGGCGGCTACTCCACCACCACCGGCCTGGTCGTCGACGTGTCCCGGCTGAACTCCATTTCTCTCACCGGCGCCACGGCGACGTTCGGGCCCGGCGCCCAGAACGTCGACATGCTGACCGCGCTCGCCCCCGCGGGGCTCGCCGTGGTCGGCGGCGCCGGCCCCACCGTCGCCGCCGGCGGCTTCGTCCAGGGCGGCGGCCTCGGCTTCCTGACCCGCCCGCTCGGCGTGGCCTGCGACGCCCTGACGTCCGCGACCGTCGTCCTGGCCGACGGCCGGATCGTGACCGCCTCACCGAAACGGCACAGCGACCTGTTCTGGGCGATACGCGGCGGTGGCGGCGGCAACTTCGGCGTCGTCACCTCCTACACCGCCACCGCCTCCCCGGTCACCGACGTGGCCACCGCGACCCTCGTCTTCGCCTACGACAAGGCGCTCGACATGCTCGACGGATACGCCCGCTGGCTGGTCGACGCCCCCCGCACCATCGGCGGCGCGAGCGTGGTCACACTCCCCGACGCGGCACCCGGCGTCACCCCGGTACCCGCGATCCGCCTGGTCTCCACCGGCACCGCCGCCCAACTCGCCGATGAGGTCGGCCGGTTGCTCACCCTGACCGGACAGCCCGCCAACCGGGTGGACGCCGTCATGCCGCACCGCTCACTGATGATGGGCGTCTACGGCTGCGCCACCAGGACCGCCGAGCAGTGCCACCGGGCCGCCGACCTGCACCCCGAAGGGCAGCTGACCCGGCCCGCGTTCGGCCTGGAACGTAGCCGCATGTTCAAGACCCCCATGGCCCGCAACGGCTGGGCGGCGGCCCTCGCCGTGTTCGACGCGGACCGCCAGGCCGGCCAGATCCACCAGCTCCAGGTGCTGCCGCTCGGCGGAGCCGCCGCCGACCTCACCCGCACGGCCACCGCGTTCGTACACCGCGACAGCCTCTACACCACCAACTACCTGTCCACCATCGTCAGTTCACCCACCGACGAGGGACGGGCGGCCGCCCGGCTGTGGGTGGACCGCGGGTTCGCCGCGATCGACTCCCACTCCAGCGGCGAGACCTACCAGAACTTCATCGACCCGGCCCTCAAGGACTGGAAGCGGTCCTACTACGCCGAGAACTACCCGCGGCTCGCCGCGACCAAGGCCTTCTACGACCCGCATGGCCTGTTCACGTACGCCCAGAGCATCCGCTGAGCCCCTCGCCGGGGCCTTCTTCCCCCAGGGGGCGCCCATGACCACGACCCAGCCAGGCATCCTGCAACAGCGAGCGGAAGGCCCCATCGACGGCAAGGTGCTGCGCAATGTGTGCGGCATGTTCGTGACCGGCGTGACCGTCATCACCAGCGGCAGCGGTTCACACGCGGCCGGCACCACCGTCAACTCCTTCACCTCGGTCTCCCTCGACCCGCCGCTGGTGCTGTTCTGCCTGCACAAGGCATCCCGGCTGCGCTCCGTGGTGGAGGAGTCCGGCGCCTACACGGTGAACTTCCTCGCCGGCCGCCAAGAGCCCCTGGCCTGGGCGTTCGCCGGCCGGCACACCGCCAACCTGGACGGCGTCGACCACCACTACTCCACCGCCGGCGTACCCGTGCTCTCCGGCGCCATGGCGTTCCTGTCCTGCCGCCTGGTCAACGCCGTCGAGGGCGGCGACCACACGATCTTCATCGGTAAGGTCGCCGAACTGGGCGTGTCCAGCGGCGAGTCGGAACCACTGATCTTCTTCCGCGGCTCCATGGGCTCCCTGGAGGCCGAACAGCACGGCACCCACCCCATGTTCGACGTCTGACCCGCACGCCAAAGGAGTTCCGGATGTCCGCCGTCCAACGACGACTGGCCCGCTTCAACCGCACCTTCGCCAACCGCTTCGTCGGCCCCGTCCTGACCCGGATGCCCGGGTTCGGCGCCGTCCTGCACGTGGGACGCAAGTCCGGGCGCGTCTACCGCACCCCCGTCAAGGTGTTCAAACGCGACGGGAACTACGTCATGTCGCTGCCCTACGGCCCCCAGTCCGACTGGGTGCGCAACACCCTCGCCGGCGGCGGCTGCGAACTGCACACCCGGGGAAAGCTGATCCGCCTGGACCAGCCGCACGTCTTCACCGACCCGCAGCAGTCCGTCGTACCCGCACCGCTGCGGCCCCTGCTGCGCCGCTTCAAGGCCTTCGACTTCATCGAACTGCGTCCCGTCGACGCCGACAGGTCCACGACCGCGCCGGTCCGACCATGACCGCCGCCGCCCCCTGACAGGAGACTGCTGTGCCCCACTCCGAGTGGATCACCGTCACGGCGATCGGCGGTATCGCCCTGATCCTCGCCCTGGCGGCCGCCGTCACCGCACTGTGCCGCCGCATCAAGCAGCCCGCCGTGATCGGTGAGATCGCCGTCGGCATCTGCCTGGGACCGAGCCTGCTCGGCCTGCTGCCCGGCGACCTGCCCGACCGGCTCTTCCCCGCCGAGATACGCCCCCATCTGGGCGTCGTCTCCCAGGTGGGCCTGCTCCTGTTCATGTTCATCATCGGCTGGGAGTTCAACAGCGGCGCCCTCAAGGGCCGCTTCCGCTCCACCGGCACCATCTGGATCAGCTCGCTGGCGCTGCCCATGGCGCTGGGCATCGGGCTCGCCTGGATGATCTACGGCTCGCACGACGTGGTCAACGGAAAGACCGTGCCGTTCACCGAGTTCGCCCTCTACCTCGGCGTCGCGATGTCCATCACCGCGTTCCCGGTACTGGCCCGGATCATCGCCGAACAGGGGCTGCAGAAAACCCGCGCCGGCACGCTCGCCCTCGGGCTCGCCGCCGCGGACGACGTCCTCGCCTGGTGCATGCTCGCCGTCGTGGTCGCCCTGACCACCGCCACCGGCACCGCCGGATTCCTGACGGTGATGGCCTGGTCGGCGGTCTATCTGGTCGTCATGCTGTGGCTGGTACGCCCCGTGCTCGCCACGATCAGCGACCGGCTGCGCGTCACACACACCCAGTACGTGCCCGTCCTCGTCGCCTCCGGCGTGTTCACCTCGGCTTTCGTCACCTCCCACATCGGCATCCACGCCATCTTCGGGGCGTTCATGTTCGGCCTCGTGATGCCCCGGCGCCACGACAGCCTGCTGCACCGGGTGGCGATGCCGCCCCTGGAGACCGTCGGCAAGCTGCTGCTTCCGGTGTTCTTCGTCGTCACCGGCCTGTCCGTGGACCTCACCACGCTCAGCGCCGGCGGCGTGGTGCAGACGGTGGCCATCATCGTGGTGGCCTGCCTCGGCAAGCTCGGCGGCGTCGCCCTGTCCGCCCGGCTGACCGGCATGGACTGGAGGGACGCCACCGTGCTCGGGGTGCTGATGAACACCCGCGGGCTGACCGAACTGGTCCTGCTGAACGTGGGGTTGAGCCTCGGGCTGCTGACCGTGCAGCTGTTCTCCGCGATGGTGCTCATGGCCCTGGTCACCACCGGGATCGCGGCGCCCGTCCTCAACCGGCTCCTGAAGGACGACGACCGGGCCCCCCTGGTGGGGAGCGCAGTCGGCACTCCGGACGCCGCCGAGGCAGTGACCGTCGGCCACGGGCGCGGCGCGAACTGACACCCACGGCGCTCAGGCCTCGTTCTCGGCGGGCTCGGAGGGCTCGGAGCGCTCGGAAGGCTCTGCGGCCTCTGCGGCTTCTGTGGCCTCGCCGGACCGCACCCGGGCCAGCTTGTCCGGGTTGACCACGGCGTAGATACCGCGCACCTGGTCGCTCTCGGGCGTGAGGTCCATGACCAGCACCGCGTACGGGGAGTCCTCGGAGAACACCACCGCCGAGGGGTCGCCGTTGACGTGCCGGTACTGGATACCGATGTCCTTCGGCGTCCGGCTGGCGTAGCCCGCGAGCAGCCGGCAGACCTTCTCCCGGCCGATGACCGGACGCAGCCCCGCGGTACGGACCTTGCCGCCACCGTCGGTCCACATAGTCACGTCCGGTGCCAGCATCTCCATCAGCAGACCGAGGTCGCCGCCGAGCGCGGCGTCGATGAACCGCTCGGTGACCTGCTGCTGGACCTGCGGATCGGCCTGGTAGCGGGGGCGCCGCGCCTGTACGTGGGCGCGGGCCCGGTGCGCGAGCTGGCGCACCGAGGAGGGATTGCGGTCGAGGATGCCCGCGATCTCGGCGTGCGCGTAGCCGAACACGTCGTGCAGCACGAACACCGCCCGCTCCAGCGGGGAGAGCGTCTCCAGGACCACCATCAGCGCCATCGACACCGACTCGCTCTGCAACGCCCGGTGGGAGGGCTCGGCGACCGGCTCCTCGTCGGCGGAGCCCCGGGTCACCAGCGGCTCCGGCAGCCAGGGACCCACGTACGTCTCACGGCGTCGCTTGATGACGGCCTTGCGGGCCAGCGCGTGGTTGACGGCGATCCGTACGAGGTAGGCCCGCGGGTTGTCGATCTCCTCGTGCGGGGAGCGGCTCTTCTTCGCCGACCACGACAACCAGGTCTCCTGGAGCACGTCGTCGGTGTCGGCGACGGTGCCGAGCAGGTTGTAGACGATCGAGAACAGCAACTCGCGGTAGCCGACGAAGACCTCCGTCGAGGCCTCGATCGAACCGGCCGTGTGGTCGCCTGCCTGGCTGTCGGACATGGTGCACCTCCCTGTGACGAGCTCACACCCGAGACGGCTCTGGCCCGGGAAATGTGACATCACCCCCGCGAATGTGATTCAGGTCACAAATGCCGCCGCTCGTGTCACATCAGGCCATGGCCGATCCCTCTCATTCGCGAGGGCATCCCGGGCCGCGGGGCGTGGGGAGCTCGGCCGGAAGGGGCCGAACTCCCCACTCGCGACAGCGAGTTACCCCATCCGCCGACCGGCCGCGACCGGTCACCCAAGAAAGGCACGCACACCATGGCAGTCGCACAACAGGCCCCGATCAACTTCGCCGTCATGTACGCCACGCACGACGCGTTCCGACGCGACATGAAGCGGCTCGCCGCCGCGGTCGCCGCGGGCCGCTCCCAGTCCCCGGAGGTACGCGACGGCTGGGAGAACTTCAAGCACCAGCTGCATGTGCACCACACCGTCGAGGACTCCGACCTGTGGCCGCGCGTCGAGGCCGGCGTCGCCGACCGCCCGGCCGACCAGAAACTCCTCGCCGAGATGGAGGCCGAGCACGCCCAGCTGGACCCGGTGCTCGCCGCCGTCGACGACGGCCTGGCCCGCAACGCCCCCGACCTCGCCACCCGCGTCGCCGAACTCGTCCGCGTCCTCGGCGACCACATGAAGCACGAGGAGAGCGAGGCGCTCCCGCTCATCCAGGACGTCTGCACCGCCAAGGACTGGGACGCCTTCCGCGGCGCGATGGCCCGCAAACAGGGCCCCAAGGGCGCGGCCGTCTACTTCCCCTGGATCACCGACGACCAGAACCCCACCGAACGCAAGGCCTTCCTCGACACCATGCCGGCCCCGGTAAAGGTCTTGAACAAACTCTTCTGGGAATCCAACTACAAGAAGCGCCACCTCTGGGGCATCTGACCCCACCCGAAACACGCCCCTGCCGGCAACATCCCCCGCCCCGGCAGGGGCGTACCCATACCCGGCGGGGCTGCGCCCCCGCAGGGACGCGGACGCCCCGGCAGGGGCGTACCCATACCCGGCGGGGCTGCGCCCCCGCAGGGACGCGGACCTGTGTCTGTCTGCGGCTACCGCCGCGCGGGCGCGCCCAGCCCCCACCACCCGCGGCCGACAGCGATCAGTCACGCCCCACCAGGGGCGCGGGGCTGTATCTATGTGCGGCTACCGCCGCGCGGGCGCGCCCAGCCCCCACCA
>NZ_JABERD010000204.1 GCF_013044505.1 Streptomyces sp. S3(2020)
GTCCCGCGGTCACTGCTCCGTCGACGTCGCCTTCAGCGCCAGCCACAGCTCCATCCGTACGTCCGGATCATCCAGCGACCGCCCGAGGATCTCCTCCACCCGCCGCATCCGGTACCGCAGCGTATGCCGGTGCACGCCCAGGTCCGCGGCCGCCGCGTCCCACTGTCCGTGCCGCGAGAGCCACGCCCGCAGCGAGGCCACGAGATCCCCCCGTCCGGTCGCGTCGTGCTCGTGCAGCGCCCGCAGCAGACCGTCCGCGAAGGCCTTCACCGCGTCGTCCGCCAGCAACGGCACCACCGACCCCGCCGCCAGCTGCTCGTGCTCGACACACACCCGCCCCCGGCGCCGCGCGACGGACAGCGCCTGCTCGGCCTGCTTGTAGGCGGCGGCCGCGGCCACCGGCCCGACCGGCGCCGACACCCCCATGACCAGCTCGCCCTCGCCCGCCGCGGCGCCCTGCTCCCCCGCCGCCCGCCCGGCCTCCAGAGCGGCGGCGTGATCCGCGCACGCCCCGACCGCCGCACCCTCGTCCGCGGCCAGCACCACCAGCCGCTCCCCGTCCGGAACCACCAGCACGGCCTCCCCGGCCCGCGCGGCGGCGGACTCCGCGGCCTCGGCGAGGGCACCCAGAAGGTCACCCGGCACCGGAGCCTGCCCCTCCACGGCCATGCGCACGGCGGGCACCGCCTCGGCGACGATCACCCGGAAGGGCGCGTCCAGCAGCGACCCGTACAGATCCCCGGCGACCGCCCGCGCATGGTCCGGCTCCCCCGCCAGCAGCATCCGCAGCACGGCCGCCCCGAGCCGCTGTTCGGCCGCGCGCAGGGACCGGGACCGCTCGGTGGTCAGGGTCAGCAGGGCGATCGCCGAGTGGACGGCGTACCGCTCCGCCGTGCCCGGCGCCGCCGCCGTCCCCACCGCGAGCGCCGCCCGCGGCCGCCGTCCGGTGCCCAGGGAGTGCAGTTCGACACGGTCCTCGTTGTCGGGGCCGCCGACCACGGAGGAGGCCGGCGCGGGCCGCTCCCGCAGCCGCTCCACGTCCGCCGTGAGCCGTGCGGCCCGCCGCCCCGCCCACTCCGGCGCGGTGGCGACGACGGCACCGGACGCGTCGTACAGCGCGGCCCACCCGTCCACCTGCGAGGCGAGCGCGGACAGCAGCCCCTCGGGGCCGTCCGTCAGCGCCTGTCTGGTCAGCTCCCGCTGCGCGGCGAACCCGGCCGTCACCGCCCGGTACTGATCGGCGGCGATGGCCGCGGAGACGGCCTTGCTGATGGCGAGGAAGGGCGTGCGGCGAGGCACTTCGAGCAGCGGGAGCCCCTCGTCCGCGGCGGCGTCGACGAGCGCCCCGGGAATGTCCTCGTAGTTGACCCCGACCGCGAACCCGAGCCCCACGACCCCCGCCCCGACCAGCCGCTTCACATACCGCCGCATCGCCTCCGGATCCTCCGCGTCCAGCTTCAGCGCGGTGATCAGGAGCAGCTCACCGCCCTCCATGTACGGCACGGGGTCGGCGAGCTCGCTGACATGCGCCCAGCGCACGGGGACGTCGAGCCGGTCCGCGCCCGCCCGCACGGTCAGCTTGAGCGCGGAGTGGTGGACGAGCGAGGCGAGCGTGGGTGGCATGGGGCCTTCAGGTCTACGGGGATCAGGTGAGCCTGGTGATCACTTGGCCGCGGTGTATGAGCGGTCTGTGCCGATTCTGCCTCACCGTACGATCCCCCGGTCCCCCGAAGCCGCCGCCTAGCCCCGCAGGTCCACCAGCAGCGGCGGCGCGTGCTCCCCCCTCGCACCGGTCAGCGACAGCACCGCGTGCCCGGGCGGCACGGAGTGCGCCAGCTCGGACGCGGACCACCGCTCCCGCTCGACCTGCCGGACGGTGACGGCCTCGGTCGTCACCGCCTTGCCGGTCACCAGCTTGCGCAGGGCGTGCATGGCCCGGGTCATCGGCTGATCGGCGAAGACCGTGTGCTGGGCGACGTCCTTGGTCTCCACCCACTCGGTGCCCCAGGCGTCGGCGAAGCGGCTGCCGTCCCAGGTCGTCACCCCGGACAGCGCCATCCGGCAGCCGACCGCCCCGAACAGGGGCCCGTGCAACGCCTCCGGAACGTCGGAGACCGTGCGCAGCGCGAGCACGACACCCGCGTTCTGCGAGCGCAGCCGCTGGATCCGCCGCACGGACTCGGGGGTGACGGTGCCGGTGGCGTCGTCGAGGACCAGGGCGGCGAAGTGATCGCGGGCCCCTTCCCGTACGACGGTGGTGAACTGGGCCAGCACCAGCCGGGCGATCAGCCGGGACGCCTCCGCGTGACCGTGCTCGGGCAGGTCGACACGGACCCGCAGGGGGTGATGGGCGAGGGCCCGCAGGGAGAACGGGCGGGGCCCGTCCCCACCGGAGCCCTCCGGACCGCCCTGGCCACCTGGACCGGCCGGACCGGCTGGACCACCTGGACCGCCTGGACCGCCTGGACCGAAGAAGCCGGCGAACGCGGGCCGGTCCAGCAACGCCAGCCGGTCGGCGAGGACGGGACCGGGGTCACCGGGGTTGCCGCTCTGCCGCGCACGGGCGTCGAGCTCGCGACGCATCACCGCGAACCGCTCGTCCGCGAGCCGCGCGCGCAGCTCGGCGAGGGCCCCCGGGTCCCCTTCCAGCAGCTCACGCAGGACAGGCAGGGACGGGAAGTGCCCGTACGCGGCCCGGTGAGGACCGAGGAGCTGGGCGAGGGCCCGTGCCGCGCGCTCGGGGGCCACGGTGTCGAGATCCCCGGCCAGCGCCTCGGCGAGCAGCCCGGCCGCCTCGTCGGGGTCGTCGGTGTCGGCGTACGGGTCCAGGTCGTGCACGGAGCGGGGATCGCCGACGCGCACGACGACGTCGTACGACGAGTCCGCCCCGATCGCCGTACCCGCGCCGCACACCGCGACGACGGCACAGCCGCCGGTGAGCGCGCGCAGCGTGAGGGACTCGACGACCGGGGCGATCACCTGGCGGGTCTTGCCGGCGCCCGAGGGCCCGACGGCCAGCAGCGAGGTGGCGAGGGTCGCCGGCCCGAGAGCCGCGCCCACGCCGCCGTACGCCCGCGGGGTGCGCTCGGCGGTGGCCCACTGTCCGATGCGGACCTGCCCGGTGAGCAGGTCGTGCCGGGCGGTGCGGCCGGACAGGTCGCGGGCGCCGGAGGGGTGGGTGAGCGCGGCGGCGCCCTCGCGCAGCACGGTGTCCGTGAACGCGGTGAGCCGGCCCTGGCTCCGGGCCCGGGCCCAGCCGCGCTCGACACGGGCGCAGTCCACGTCGTTCATCCGCCCGGCCAGCACTTCGGCGGTGAGCACGTCGGCGGCCTGGTGCTGCCCCGCCTCCCGCAGCTCGGGCCAGCGGGCCCGGGGCTGCGCGGCGACGGGCACCGGGTCCTGGCCCTGCCCGGCGCGGCGCCGGGCGGCGAGCCAGGTGCGGGCCAGGGACCACCAGCCGCCGATCCGGGCGAAGGGCCACAGGACGAGGACGGTGATGAGGGCGTAGAGCGCGTCCGTGGCCCACGGCGAGGTGTAGACGCCGTATCCGCCGCTGATCAGGGCGATGAGGGAGAACAGCGGGTTCACGACGGGCAGGGCGTCCCAGCCGACGAGGGGGAAGGCGTCCGGGAAGACGAAACTGAGGGTGATCAGGGCACCCAGGGCGGCCGACAGGGCGCGGGCGGGCTGGGGTTTGCCGCTCACGAGGTGCCGGACGACGGCGGGCCAGCTGCCCAGCCGGGCCACCGTGTAGACGAGCACGGCGAAGAAGAGACCGCTGTAGACCTCCAGCGCCTCCACGCCCGGGTACTCCAGCGACTGCCCCTCCAGCCGCTTCGGCGACGCCATCGTGCCGCCCCACCACCAGTCGTCCGGGGTGAAGAGCCGCAGCAGCGTGAACTGGTACGGGAGCCCGCCGCGCCGCCACAGGGACCACAGCACGAGCGCCACGACGAACGGGATGAGCATGCCGGCCACGGTCAGCGGGCTGAGCCGCTCCGTCCGCGATCCCGCCTTCGGCAGCCGGTACCCGAAGCGCCAGATGCCGGGCCCGGTCTCGGGCCGGGCCTCGTTGAGCCAGTCGGCCACGGACGCGCCCGGGGTGTGCGCCGGCCGCGGTGGCGTCTTCGGCACGTCCGGCGGCCCCGCCGGACGCGGCACGGGATTCGCATGCGTACCCCGCGCGTCCTGCGTCCCGTCCCTGTCCATCGCCCTCGTTCCCTGACCAGCCGTTCCGTCCACCATCAGCCGTCAATCTAACGCCCCCGCAAGGGGAGTTCACCGCTTACGCGGCCGACGTCCGAGGAGCGGACGTACGCGGCCCGTACACCGTCGCTATGTCCACCACGGACAAACCCGCCCCCCGGACAACGCCCACATGGAGCATGCCCACCCCCCGTCCTCCGTCCTAGCCTGCGAGAAAAGAAGAGAAGCGTCCGCAAAGACCCCGTTCGCAACACCCCAGGAGCCCCTCATGAGCGCACTTCCGCAGGAGCGCCGGATCGTCACCGCCATCCCCGGCCCGAAGTCGCAGGAGCTGCAGGCCCGCCGCCTCCAAGCGGTCGCGCAGGGCGTGGGCTCGGTGCTGCCCGTGTTCACCGCGCGGGCGGGTGGCGGCATCATCGAGGACGTCGACGGCAACCGCCTGATCGACTTCGGTTCCGGCATCGCGGTGACGTCCGTCGGCGCCTCCGCCGAGGCCGTCGTACGCCGGGCCTCCGCCCAGCTCGCCGACTTCACCCACACCTGTTTCATGGTCACGCCGTACGAGGGTTACGTCGAGGTCGCCGAGGCGCTCGCCGAGCTCACGCCGGGTGACCACGCCAAGAAGTCCGCGCTGTTCAACAGCGGTGCCGAGGCCGTCGAGAACGCCGTCAAGATCGCCCGTGCGTACACCAAGCGCCAGGCCGTCGTCGTCTTCGACCACGGCTACCACGGCCGCACGAACCTCACGATGGCGCTGACCGCGAAGAACATGCCGTACAAGCACGGCTTCGGTCCCTTCGCGCCCGAGGTGTACCGCGTCCCGGTCGCCTACGGCTACCGCTGGCCGACCGGTCCGGAGAACGCCGGCCCCGAGGCCGCCGCGCAGGCCATCGACCAGATCACCAAGCAGGTCGGCCCGGACAACGTCGCCGCGATCATCATCGAGCCGGTGCTCGGCGAGGGCGGCTTCATCGAGCCGGCCAAGGGCTTCCTGCCGGCGCTCAGCGAGTTCGCGAAGGACAACGGCATCGTCTTCGTCGCCGACGAGATCCAGTCCGGCTTCTGCCGTACCGGCCAGTGGTTCGCGTGCGAGGACGAGGGCATCGTCCCGGACCTGATCACCACCGCCAAGGGCATCGCGGGCGGTCTGCCGCTCGCCGCCGTGACCGGCCGCGCCGAGATCATGGACGCCGCGCACGCCGGTGGCCTGGGCGGCACGTACGGCGGCAACCCGGTCGCCTGTGCCGGTGCGCTCGGCTCGATCGAGACGATGAAGGAGCTCGACCTCAACGCCCGGGCGAAGGACATCGAGGCCACCATGAAGGCCCGCCTGACCGCGATGGCCGAGAAGTTCGACATCATCGGCGACATCCGCGGCCGTGGCGCGATGATCGCCATCGAACTCGTCAAGGACCGCGCGACCAAGGAGCCCAACCCGGAGGCGACCGCCGCCCTCGCCAAGGCCTGCCACCAGGAGGGCCTGCTGGTCCTTACCTGTGGCACCTACGGCAATGTGCTGCGTTTCCTGCCGCCGCTGGTCATCGGCGAGGACCTCCTCAACGAGGGCCTCGACATCATCGAACAGGCCTTCGCACGCATCTGACGCCCCACGGAGACCACGGAGCGGAATCCGCCCCAGGTCACACCCGTCGCACCCGCCCCAGCCCCGGATTCACAGCGGATTCCGGGTCTGGGGCGGCCTCCGTCAGAGGGTGTGAAGAACGTGTGCGGGGTATCTGTCAGGTCGTGATTCCGGCTGTCGCAGCCCCATCGGCTGCCGTAGGTTCTACCCAGATGAGAGATACACCCCGCCCACAGGGGACTGTGGGCGACATCAGGCCGGGGCCTCCCCAGCTTCGACCTGGTCGTGCCCTCGCGCACACAACCGGAGCCTCCGGCTCCGGATCTCCTCACCGATCGGACGGTCGCCCGCCCCAAACCCCCCGGGGCGCGCGACGATCCGGTCCGGACGGCCGCCTCGGAACCACCCCCCCTGTTCCGGGGCGGCCGACCTCCTTCTTTCTCTTCCTTCTTCTCGGCCTCCCGGCCGTCCTCTTCGCGCTGATCACCTGGCAGGTCGTCGAGGACGGCCCTCTGGTGCGCCTGGACGAACGCGTCAGCCGCGCCCTGGTCCGCCCCGACCGCGCCTCGGAACTCCTCGCCGACCTCGGCAACGTCCAGGTCGCGGTCCCGGTCCTGGCCGTGGCGCTCGGATACGCGGCCTGGCGGGCCCGCCGCGCCGGTACAGACCGCTGGTGGCAGCCCTCCGCCGCGGCCGCGCTGCTGATGGCCCTGGTCCCCGCCCTGATCGTCCCGATCAAGGAACTCACCGACCGCCCGGGCACCCCGGTCGTACCGCCGGCCACCGGCTACTACCCCTCCGGCCACACGGCCACGGCAGCCGTCGCCTACGGCGCCGCGGCCCTGCTCCTCCTCCCCCGCCTGCGCACCCCATGGGCCCGCCGCACGATCGTGTTCCTCTACGGCGTCCTCGTCCTCGGCGTCTCCTACGGCCTGGTCCGCCGCGGCTACCACTGGCCACTGGACGTCGTGGCCAGCTGGTGCCTCTCCACGGTCCTGCTCACCGGCTACGCCCTGGCGGTCAGCCGAAATACCCGTCGAACGTCCGCTGGAACTCCCAGCTCCCGTACCGGTCCCAGTTGATCGACCAGGTCATCAGACCGCGCAGGGCGGGCCAGGTGCCGTGGGTGGGGTACGAGCCGCAGTTCGTCTTCTTCGTCAGGCAGTCGAGGGTCTTGGTGACCTCGGCGGGAGGCACGTGTCCGTTGCCGGCGTTCGTGGACGCCGGCATGCCGATGGCCACCTGGTCGGGGCGCAGGGGCGGGAAGATGTTGTTCGCGTCGCCCGCGACCGGGAAGCCGGTGAGCAGCATGTCGGTCATGGCGATGTGGAAGTCGGCGCCGCCCATGGAGTGGTACTGGTTGTCGAGGCCCATGATCGGGCCCGAGTTGTAGTCCTGGACGTGCAGCAGCGTCAGGTCGTCGCGCAGCGCGTGGATCACCGGGAGATACGCGCCCGCCCGCGGGTCCTGGCCGCCCCACTTGCCGGTGCCGTAGTACTGGTAGCCGAGCTGGACGAAGAAGGTCTCGGGGGCCATCGTCAGCACGAACCGGGAGCCGTACTTCGCCTTGAGGGTCTTCACCGCCGAGATCAGGTTCACGATCACCGGGGTCCTGGGGTTCTTGAAGTCGGTGTCGTCGGCGTTGAGGGAGAGCGAGTGGCCCTCGAAGTCGATGTCCAGGCCGTCGAGTCCGTAGGTGTCGATGATCTTCGACACCGAGGTGACGAAGGCGTCCCGGGCCGCCGTGGTCGTCAGCTGGACCTGGCCGTTCTGGCCGCCGATGGATATCAGCACCTTCTTGCCGGCCGCCTGCTTGGCCTTGATCGCCGCCTTGAACTCGGCGTCGCTCTCGACGCCCGGGCACTCGGCGACCGGGCAGCGGTCGAAGCGGATGTCCCCGGAGGTGACGGTGGTCGGCTCGCCGAAGGCCAGGTCGATGACGTCCCAGCTGTCGGGGACGTCGGCCAGGCGTGTGTAGCCGGAGCCGTTGGCGAAACTGGCGTGGAGGTAGCCGACCAGGGCGTGGGCGGGGAGGTCCGTCGAGCCGCCGGAGCCCGCGGTGGTGGTCGCGGTGACGGTGGCCGACTTCGCGGACTCGCCGGCGTCGTTGAGCGCGGTGACCTGGAAGCTGTACGCGGTCGACGGGGAGAGCCCGGCGATCGTGGCCGAGGTCCCGCTCGCCGTCTGGACTCTGGTGCCGTCGCGGTGGACGGCGTAGCCCGTCGCTCCGGTGACCGCCGACCAGGACAGGGCGACGCTGGAGGAGGTGACCGTGCCTGCCTTCAGACCGGTCGGGGCGGCAGGCGGCTGGCCCGCTTCGGCTCCGGGGCCGATCAGGGAGATGTCGTCGGCGTGGTACGCGCCGGTCCCGTACCAGCCGTGGGTGTAGATCGTGACCTTGGTGGTGGACGCGCCGGTGCGGAAGGTCGTGGTGAGCTGCTGCCAGTTCGGGGCGGACTGGGTCCAGGCGGAGACGTCGGTGGTGCCGGTGCCGCTCGCGCCGAGGTAGACGTAGGAGCCTCGGACGTATCCGGAGAGGGTGTACTGGGAGTCGGGCTTCACGGTCACCGTCTGGGCGCAGCGGGCGTTGTCGCTGCCGGCCGGGGTCGCCTGGAGTGCGGAGGCGCCACTGCGTACGGGGCTGCTCACCGTCGTACCGGCGGAACAGGTCCAGGCGTCGAGGCCCGCCTCGAAGCCGCCGTTGCGTGCGAGGTCCGCGTCGGCCGCACGGGCGGCCGACGAGAGCGCGGTGATGCCGCCTGCGGCCAGCAGCGTGGCCGTGAGGGCGGCGACGAGAGGTCTGGAGCGTTCCACAAGTGCCTCCGGAACTGGGGGAATTGGAGGGGTGGAGCGCGCCCAATTTGGTCCAGACCAATTAAGTTGTCAAGACCTCCCGTGCCCGGCTGTCCCGTGCCCGGCTATCCGTCCCCCTCCGTCGCCAGACCCGCCGCCGCCTCGTGCATCGCCAGTTCGAGGAGTGCCGGGTCGGTGAGGGTGCCAGACCCGTCCGGGGGCACCAGCCAGCGGACGCCGCCGGTGGAACGCCCCGGGTACGGCACCACGATCCAGGTGCCGGCCCCGGCCGTACGGATGCCCGTGCCGACCCAGCGTGCGGCGGTACCGGGTGCCACGAAGAAGCCCATCCGGGCGTCGCCGAAGTCGACCAGCACCGGGCCGGGCTGGTCGATGATGCGGGTGAGGACGTCGAGCGTGGGATAACCGAGCTCACCCGGCAGGATGAGCACGTCCCAGGCCTTGCCGGCGGGCAGCAGCGCGACCCCGAGGGGATTGCGCTCCCACTCCCAGCGGCAGGCCTCGGGATCGGGCGCCACCGATGCCAGCCACTCGACCGCCGTCTTCGCCCCAGTCATGAGAAGACCTCCCTGTTCCTTCGCGGACGCGGATCGCGCCCACGGGGGAGAGGGAGGTCCCGGCCAGGCATTACGCGGGTTTCGACACCCTGTTGGAGTGAAATGGGTCACTCTCGCCGGAGAGGTCGCCCGTCGGGTGAGCGGTCAGCTGTCGAAGCCCAGGCCCAGTCTGTCCATCGTCTTCAGCCACAGGTTGCGGCGGCCGCCGTGTGAGTCCGCGCGGGCCAGGGACCACTTGGTCAGGGCGATGCCGGTCCAGGCGAACGGTTCGGGCGGGAAGGGCAGGGGCTTCTTGCGGACCATCTCCAGGGAGGTGCGTTCCGTGGTCTCGCCGTCCAGGAGGTCCAGCATCACGTCGGCGCCGAAGCGGGTCGCGCCGACTCCCAGGCCCGTGTAGCCCGCCGCGTAGGCCACGTTCCCCTGGTGGGCTGTGCCGAAGAACGCCGAGAAGCGCGAGCAGGTGTCGATCGCGCCGCCCCACGCGTGGGTGAAGCGGACGTCTTCGAGCTGCGGGAAGCAGGTGAAGAAGTGCTCGGCGAGCTTGGCGTACGTCTCCGGGCGGTCGTCGTACTCGGCGCGCACCCGGCCGCCGTAGTGGTGGACCGCGTCGTAGCCGCCCCACAGGATGCGGTTGTCGGCGGACAGCCGGAAGTAGTGGAACTGGTTCGCCGAGTCGCCCAGGCCCTGGCGGTTCTTCCAGCCGATCGCCGCGAGCTGCTCGCCGCTGAGCGGCTCGGTCATCAGCGCGTAGTCGTAGACCGGGACGGTGTACGACCGGACCCTCTTGACCAGGTTCGGGAAGATGTTGGTGCCGAGCGCGACCTTGCGGGCCCGGACCGAGCCGTAGGGGGTGCGTACGGCCATGCCCGCGCCGTAGGGCTTCAGCGTCAGGGCGGGGGTGTGCTCGTGGACGCGGACGCCGAGTTGCACACAGGCCCGCTTCAGGCCCCAGGCGAGCTTCGCCGGGTTGAGCATGGCGACGCCGCGGCGGTCGTACAGGCCCGCCTGGAATGTCGGTGAGTCGACTTGTTCCCGTACCGCCTCGGCGTCCAGGAACTCCACGCCCTCGGCGAGGCCCTGGCGCTCCATCTCCTCGTACCAGTCGCGCAGTTCCCACGCCTGGTACGTCTCGGTCGCGACGTCGATCTCGCCGGTGCGCTCGAAGTCGCAGTCGAGGGAGTAGCGGGCGACCGCCTTCTCGATCTCGTCGAGATTGCGGGCGCCCAGCTCCTCCAGCTTGTGGATCTCGTCCGGCCAGCGGGTCAGCCCGTTGCCCAGACCGTGCGTGAGGGAGGCGGCGCAGAAACCGCCGTTGCGGCCCGAGGCGGCCCAGCCCACCTCACGGCCCTCCAGCAGGACCACGTCCCGCTGCGGGTCGCGCTCCTTGGCGAGGAGCGCGGTCCACAGTCCGCTGTAGCCACCGCCGACGACCAGCAGGTCGCAGGTCTCGGCGCCGGTGAGGGCGGGTTCGGGGCGGGGCTTGCCGGGGTCGTCCAGCCAGTACGGGACCGGCTGGGCGTCGGAAAGGGATTTCATCCAGTTACTGCCACGGCTCATGGCGCTTGGGGCCATGATTTCAACTCCCTACAGAGGGTTCTCTGAAAGGCTTATGCCTTTTGCTTGTTACGGCGATTACTGATGACCATAGAGGTCAGGACGAGCAGTACGGCGACCAGGAACATGGCCGTACCGATCACATTGATCTGAACGGGTGTGCCGCGCTGTGCCGAGCCCCAGACGAACATGGGGAAGGTGACGGTCGAGCCCGCGTTGAAATTGGTGATGATGAAATCGTCGAAGGAGAGCGCGAAGGCCAGCAGCGCGCCCGCCGCGATTCCCGGTGCCGCGATCGGCAGGGTGACCCTGACGAAGGTCTGGAACGGGCCGGCGTAGAGGTCCTGCGCGGCCTGCTCCAGCCTCGGGTCCATCGACATCACGCGCGCCTTGACGGCGGTGACGACGAAGCTGAGGCAGAACATGATGTGGGCGATGAGGATCGTCCAGAAGCCGAGCTGCGCGCCCATGTTGAGGAACAGGGTGAGCAGCGAGGCGGCCATGACGACCTCGGGCATCGCCATCGGCAGGAAGATCAGCGAGTTCACGGCGCCGCGGGCCCGGAAGCGGTAGCGGACCAGCGCGAAGGCGATCATCGTGCCGAGGACGGTGGCGCCGATCGTGGCCCAGAACGCGATCTGGAGACTGATCGACAGCGAGCCGCACATGTCGGCGACACCGCACGGGTCCTTCCAGGCGTCCAGGGAGAACTGCTGCCATTCGTAGTTGAAGCGCCCCTTCGGATTGTTGAAGGAGAACACCGTCACGACGACGTTCGGCAGCAGGAGATATCCGAGCGTCAGCAGTCCGGCGATGACGACGAATTTACGCTTGAGCCAGTTGACGAAGGCCATTTAAACCAGATCCTCCGTTCCGGACCTGCGGATGTAGACCGTGACCATGACGAGGATGGCGGCCATCAGGATGAAGGAGAGTGCCGCGGCCGTCGGATAGTCCAGAATCCGCAGGAACTGGGACTGGATGACGTTTCCGACCATGCGGGTGTCCGTCGAGCCGAGCAGGTCGGCGTTGACGTAGTCACCGGCGGCCGGGATGAAGGTCAGCAGCGTGCCGGAGACGACGCCCGGCATCGACAGCGGGAAGGTCACCTTCCGGAAGGTCGTGACCGGCTTGGCGTACAGGTCGCCCGCGGCCTCGTGGAGGCGGGTGTCGATGCGCTCCAGAGAGGTGTACAGCGGCAGGATCATGAACGGCAGGAAGTTGTACGTCAGACCGCACACCACCGCCAGCGGCGTGGCCAGCACACGGTCGCCGGAGGTCCAGCCGAGCCAGCTGGTGACGTCCAGGACGTGCAGTGTGTTGAGGGCGCCGACGACCGGGCCGCCGTCCGCGAGGATCGTCTTCCAGGCGAGGGTGCGGATCAGGAAGCTGGTGAAGAACGGCGCGATCACCAGGATCATGATCAGGTTCCGCCAGCGGCCCGCGCGGAACGCGATCAGATACGCCAGCGGGTAGCCGAGGACCAGGCACAGGATCGTCGCCGAACCCGCGTACAGGATCGAGCGCAGATACTGCGGCCAGTACTCGGACAGCGCGTCCCAGTAGGTGGCGAAGTGCCAGGTGACCTTGTAGCCCTCCTCCAGGGAGCCCGTCTGCACGGACGTGGAGGCCTGGTAGATCATCGGCAGCGCGAAGAAGACCAGCAGCCACAGGATGCCGGGCAGCAGCAGCCAGTACGGCACGAGACGGCCGCGCCTCCGCGCGGCCTTCTTCTCGGGCGCGGTCGGGGTCGGAGGCGGCGGCGCCTCGGTGAGGGTCGTCATCAGACCGCCGCCGCTTCGTCGAGGCCGGCGTCGATGTCCTGGGCGGCGTCCAGGCCGAAGGTGTGGGCCGGGCTCCAGTGCAGGACGACGTCGGCGCCGGGCACGAGCCGGGAGTCCCGCTCGATGTTCTGGACGTAGACCTCGAACTCGGGGCAGACCGCGCTGTCGATGACGTACTGCGTGGAGACCCCGATGAAACTGCCGTTGGCGATCTTGCCGGTGATGCGGTTGCGGTCCTCGGGGATCTCACCGGCGTCGTCGGCGTGGGTGAGGGAGATCTTCTCCGGGCGGACGCCGACCAGCACCTTGCCGCCGGTCGCCGTGGGCGCGGAACATCGCGACTCGGGCAGGACGAGCTTGCCGCCGCCGGCCTTCAGGACGATGTCGTCGCCGTTCTTCGTGTCGACCTCGGCCTCGATCAGGTTCGAGGTGCCGAGGAAGTTGGCGACGAACGTGGTGTTGGGGTTCTCGTACAGGTCGCTCGGCGAGCCGAGCTGCTCGACCCGGCCCGCGTTCATCACGGCGACCGTGTCGGCCATGGTCATGGCCTCCTCCTGGTCGTGCGTGACATGGATGAACGTGATGCCGACCTCGGTCTGGATGCGCTTGAGCTCCAGCTGCATCTGGCGGCGCAGCTTGAGGTCGAGGGCGCCGAGGGGCTCGTCGAGGAGGAGCACCTTGGGGGTGTTGATCAGCGCGCGGGCCACGGCGACACGCTGCTGCTGGCCGCCGGAGAGCTGGTGCGGCTTCTTGCGCGCCTGCTCGCCGAGCTGGACGAGCTCCAGCATGTCCTCGACCTGCTTCTTCACCGACTTGATGCCGCGCCGGCGCAGACCGAAGGCGACGTTCTCGAAGATGTCGAGGTGCGGGAAGAGGGCGTAGGACTGGAAGACGGTGTTCACCGGCCGCTTGTAGGGCGGCAGGTCGGTCACGTCCTGCTCGCCGAGCGAGACGGTGCCCGTGGTGGGTTCCTCCAGGCCCGCGATCATCCGCAGGGTGGTGGTCTTGCCGCAGCCGGAGGCGCCGAGCAGGGCGAAGAAGGAGCCCTGCGGCACGGTCAGGTCCAGCGGCTGTACGGCGGTGAAGCCGTTGTCGTACGTCTTGCTGATGCCGGAGAGACGGACGTCGCCGCTGCCCTCGGTGTTCTTGTTCGTCACGGTGGTCACGCCCCAGTCAGCTTCGCGAACTTCTCTTCGAACTCGGTCTCTTCCTTCGAGCTCAGCGAGCGGAAGGCGTGGGACTTCGCGGCCATGGCCTTGTCCGGGATGATCAGCGGGTTGTTCGCCGCATCCGGGTCGAGCTTCTCCAGCTCGGCCTTCACCCCGTCGACGGGCGTCACGTAGTTGATGTACGCGGCGAGCTCGGCGGCCGGCTTGGGCTCGTAGTAGTAGTCGATGAGCCGCTCGGCGTTCGTCTTGTGACGGGCCTTGTTGGGGATCAGGAAGTTGTCGGTCGACGTGATGTACCCGCTGTCCGGGATCAGGAAGTCGATGTCCGGGCTGTCCGCCTTCAGCTGGACGACGTCACCGGCCCAGGCGATACAGGCGGCGAAGTCGCCGCTGCTCAGGTCGGAGGTGTAGTCGTTGCCGGTGAAGCGGCGGATCTGCCCCTTGTCGACGGCCTTCTGGATCCGGGCGATCGCCGCGTCGTAGTCGTCGGCGGTGAACTTGCCCGGGTCCTTGCCCATGTCGAGCAGGGTCATGCCGATGCTGTCGCGCATCTCCGACAGGAAGCCGACCTTGCCCTTGAGCTTGGGGTTGTCGAGCAGGTCGGAGAGGGACTTCACCTCGACGCCGTCGAGGGACTTCTTGTTGTACGCGATGACGGTCGAGATGCCCTGCCACACATACGAGTAGGCGCGGCCGGGGTCCCAGTCGGGGTTGCGGAACTGCGCCGACAGGTTGGTGTACGCATGGGGCAGGTTCGCCGGGTCCAGTTTCTGGACCCACCCGAGGCGGATGAGGCGGGCCGCGAGCCAGTCGGTGAGGACGATGATGTCGCGGCCGGTGTCCTGGCCGGCGGCGAGCTGCGGCTTGATCTTGCCGAAGAACTCGACGTTGTCGTTGATGTCCTCGGTGTACTTGACCGTGATGCCGGTGCGCTGCTTGAACTGGTCGAGCGTGGGGTGGCGCTTCTCGCTCTCGTCCACGTCGATGTACTCGGTCCAGTTGGAGAAGTTGACGACCTTCTCCTTGGCCGAGTGGTCCTCCGCGGAGACTCCGCCCTTGGTGTTGCCGGCCGCGGGGATACCGCAGCCGGTCAGGGCCCCGAGGCCGCCGACCGCGAGCGCGCCGCCCGCGGAGGCGCGCAACAGGGACCGCCGGGTCATGGCGGCCCGGCCGCCCTGGAAGCTGCGCCGCATGGCGGCCACTTGGGCCGGACTCAGGCGGTCGGGCTCGTACTGCTCCATGCGCGTGGTGCCCTTTCGGGAGGGTCGGCCGCGGGTCGGGCGGCCTGGCTTCTTCACCCGGCGGTAGCCGGCTCCATCGGATGTCCGGCCACCGCCGGGCGGTGCCTAGGGTCGGTCCCCGAAGATGGTGCGGTGCCAGTCCTTCCTGGCGACCGCCGTATTGTCGAACATGACGTGCTTGATCTGGGTGTACTCCTCGAACGAGTACGAGGACATGTCCTTGCCGAAGCCGGACGCCTTGTATCCGCCGTGGGGCATCTCGCTGATGATCGGGATGTGGTCGTTGATCCATACGCAGCCCGCCTTGATCTCGCGGGTGGCGCGGCCCGCCCGGTAGACGTCGCGGCTCCAGGCGGAGGCGGCGAGTCCGTACGGGGTGTCGTTGGCGAGCCGGATCCCCTCGTCATCGCTGTCGAAGGGCAGGACCACGAGGACCGGTCCGAAGAGTTCGGACTGGACGATCTCGCTGTCCTGGGCGGCGTCCGCGACCAGGGTGGGGAGATAGTACGCGCCGTTCTTGAGATCTCCCTGAGGAGCCTCGCCGCCGGTCACCACGCGCGCGTAGCCGCGCGCACGCTCGACGAATCCGGCGACCCGGTCCCGCTGGACGTGCGAGATGAGGGGGCCGAGATCGGTACCGGGGGCGAAGGGGTCACCGAGCCGGACCTGGGCCATGAGCTCGGCCGTCCTCTCCACGAACGCCTCGTAGAGCGGCCGCTGCACGTACGCGCGCGTGGCGGCCGTGCAGTCCTGGCCGGTGTTGATGAGCGAGCCCGCGACGGCGCCGTTGACGGCGGCGTCCAGGTCGGCGTCGTCGAAGACCACGAAGGGCGCCTTGCCGCCGAGCTCCAGGTGGATGCGCTTGACGGTGGCGGTGGCGATCTCGGCGACCCGCTTGCCGACGGCGGTGGACCCGGTGAAGGAGGTCATGGCGACGTCGGGGTGGCCCACGAGGTGCTCGCCGGCCTCCTTCCCGGTGCCGGTGACGATGTTGATGACACCGTCGGGGATCCCGGCGTCGGTGGCGGCCTGCGCGAACAGCAGCGAGGTCAGGGGGGTGAGCTCGGCGGGCTTGAGCACGATCGTGTTGCCCGCGGCGATCGCCGGGAGGACCTTCCAGGCGGCCATCTGGAGCGGGTAGTTCCAGGGTGCGATGGAACCGACGACACCGATGGGCTCGCGGCGGACGTACGAGGTGTGGTCGCCGGAGTACTCGCCGGCCGACTGGCCCTGGAGGTGGCGGGCCGCGCCCGCGAAGAAGGCGGTGTTGTCGATGGTCCCCGGCACGTCGAACTCACGCGTCAGCTTCAGCGGCTTGCCGCACTGGAGGGACTCGGCGCGGGCGAAGTCCTCGGCACGGTCGGCGAGCACGGCGGCGAAACGATGCAGCGCGTCCGAGCGTTCGCCGGGTGTCGTGGCGGCCCAGGCCGGGAAGGCCTCGCGCGCGGCGGCGACGGCCGCGTCGACGTCGGCCGCGCTCGCCAGTTCGTAGGTGTAGACCTCCTCGCCGGTCGCGGGGTCGACGACCGCGTGCGTCCGTCCTGAGGTGCCCTTCGTGAGGCGGCCCGCGATGAACTGCGCACCGTCCGCGAAGCGCTCCTGCGCGGGGAATCGGTCCGGGGTGGCGTTGCCCGGGTTGTGCATGTCGCTCTCCTCCGCCGCCGGCCCACGATTCCCGCAGGCGGGGCGTGGCTCCAGCTCGATTTGAGTGCCGATCCTGACAGAGCAAGTGGCGTCCGACAAGGGATTCCGTTGTTGCCTTTTAGTTACGCGACGAAATCTGTCGACCAGGTGTCGAGCCAGCATGGAAAAGCCAGGACGGAGTGTCAGTGGTGCCTGCCAGACTCGCATGCATGACGAAGATCGATTCTCGGGACACCCTGGTCAGGGCGGTCCGTACGGGGGCGAGGGTCAAGTACCTCCACTTCTGGGGACACCGCCCGCTGCCGGACGGCCGGATCGGGGCGAGCTGTCTGAGCCAGTGGTGGCCGTCACCGTTCGTGGTGGACTCGGTGACCTATGCGACCGCCGAGCACTGGATGATGGCGGGCAAGGCACGGCTGTTCGGCGACGCGGAGGCGGAACGGCGGGTGCTGGCCGCGGGACATCCTTCGGTGGCGAAGAAGGAAGGGCGGCTGGTCCGGGGCTTCGACGAGGCGACCTGGGAGCAGGAGCGCTTCGGGATCGTCGTCGAGGGCAGCGTGCACAAGTTCGACGCGGACGACGGGCTGCGGTCGTTTCTCCTGGGCACGGGAGAGCGGGTACTGGTGGAGGCGAGCCCGGTGGACCGGGTATGGGGGATCGGCCTCACGGCCACGGACGAGGGGGCGCTGGATCCGGAGCGGTGGCGGGGGCCGAATCTGCTGGGGTTCGCGTTGATGGAGGCGCGGGATCGGTTGCGGGGGGCCGGCGGCGTGTAGGT
>NZ_JABERD010000205.1 GCF_013044505.1 Streptomyces sp. S3(2020)
GCGCCCGTGACGGCGTGGCCCTCGACGTCGACGAGGCCGCGGTCCTCCTCCAGGCCCGCGGCACGGCCCTCGACGATCTCACCGCCTCCGCCGCCCGCGTCCGTGACGTGGGCCTTCAGGCGGCGGGCCGCCCCGGCGTCATCACGTACTCGAAGAGCGTCTTCATCCCCCTGACCCGGCTGTGCCGGGACAAATGCCACTACTGCACGTTCGTGACCGTCCCCGGCAAGCTGCGCCGCGCCGGGCACGGAATGTTCATGTCCCCCGACGAGGTGCTCGACATAGCCAGGCGCGGGGCCGCGCTGGGGTGCAAGGAAGCGTTGATCACTCTGGGCGACAAACCGGAGGACCGCTGGCCGGAGGCTAGGGAGTGGCTCGACGCGCACGGCTACGACGACACCATCGCCTACGTCCGCGCCATCTCCATCCGCATCCTGGAGGAGACGGGCCTGCTGCCCCACCTCAACCCCGGCGTGATGTCCTGGACGGACTTCCAGCGGCTGAAGCCGGTCGCGCCGTCGATGGGCATGATGCTGGAGACGACGGCGACGCGCCTCTGGTCCGAGCCGGGCGGCCCGCACCACGGCTCCCCGGACAAGGAACCGGCCGTCCGGCTGCGGGTGCTGGAGGACGCGGGCCGCTCGTCGGTCCCCTTCACCAGCGGCATCCTCATCGGCATCGGCGAGACGTACGAGGAGCGCGCGGAGTCCCTGTTCGCGCTGCGGCGCGTGGGGAGGTCGTACCACGGCATCCAGGAACTGATCATCCAGAACTTCCGCGCCAAGCCGGACACCGCGATGCGCGGCATGCCCGACGCGGAGCTGGACGAACTGGTGGCGACGGTCGCGGTGGCCCGGCACATCATGGGCCCCTCGGCCTGTCTCCAGGCCCCGCCGAACCTGGTCGACTCCGAGTACGAGCGGCTGATCGGGGCCGGTATCGACGACTGGGGCGGGGTGTCCCCGCTGACCATCGACCATGTGAACCCCGAGCGCCCCTGGCCCCAGATCGAGGAGCTGGCGGAGCGCTCGGCCGCCGTCGGCTTCTCGCTGCGTGAACGCCTGTGCGTGTACCCGGAGTTCGTGGGCCGCGGCGAGCCGTGGCTGGACCCGCGGCTGCTGCCCCACGTACGGGCGCTGGCGGACCCGGAGACGGGCCTGGCACGTCCCGACGCCGTCGTGGAGGGCCACCCCTGGCAGGAGCCGGAGGAGGTGTTCGTGTCGTCGGGCCGCACCGACCTCCACACCACCATCGACACCGAGGGCCGCACGTCCGACCGCCGCGACGACTTCGACGAGGTCTACGGCGACTGGGGCGCCCTGCGGGAGGCGGCGGCGCCCGGGATGGTCCCGGAGCGGATCGACACGGACGTACGCCAGGCCCTGCGGGTGGCGGCCGACGACCCGACCCGTCTGACGGACGCGGAGGCGCTGGCGCTGCTGCACGCGGACGGGCCGGCACTGGACGCGCTGTGCCAGGTGGCCGACGACGTCCGCAAGTCGGTGGTCGGCGACGACGTGACGTACATCGTCACCCGCAACATCAACTTCACCAACGTCTGCTACACGGGCTGCCGCTTCTGCGCCTTCGCGCAGCGCCGCACCGACGCGGACGCCTACACCCTGTCCCTGGACCAGGTCGCCGACCGCGCCCAGCAGGCCTGGGACGTGGGCGCGGTGGAGGTCTGCATGCAGGGCGGCATCCACCCGGACCTGCCGGGGACGGCGTACTTCGACATCGCCAAGGCGGTGAAGGAACGGGTCCCGGGCATGCACGTCCACGCGTTCTCCCCGATGGAGGTGGTGAACGGCGCGACCCGCACCGGCATGTCGATCCGCGAGTGGCTGACGACGGCGAAGGAAGCGGGGCTGGACTCCGTCCCCGGCACCGCGGCCGAGATCCTGGACGACGAGGTCCGCTGGGTCCTGACCAAGGGCAAGCTGCCGACGGCGACCTGGATCGAGGTCATCTCGACCGCCCACGAGGTCGGCATCCGCTCCTCGTCCACGATGATGTACGGCCACGTGGACCAGCCCCGGCACTGGCTGGGCCACTTCCGCACCCTCGCCGGAATCCAGCAACGCACGGGCGGCTTCACGGAGTTCGTGACGCTCCCCTTCATCCACACCAACGCCCCGGTGTACCTGGCGGGCATCGCGCGCCCGGGCCCGACCATGCGGGACAACAGGGCGGTGACGGCGATGGCGAGGCTGCTGCTGCACCCCTGGATCCCCAACATCCAGACCAGCTGGGTGAAGCTGGGCACGGAGGGCGCGGCGGAGATGCTGCGCTCGGGCGCGAACGACCTCGGCGGCACGCTGATGGAGGAGACCATCTCGCGGATGGCGGGCTCGTCGTACGGCTCGTACAAGTCGGTGAAGGACCTGATCGCGGTCGCGGAGGCGGCGGGCCGCCCGGCGAAGCCGCGCACGACCCTGTACGGCGAGGTCCCGGAGGAGCGCCAGCGGGCGGCGGCGGCCTCGGACGGACATCTGCCGGAGCTGCTGCCGGTGCTGGACTGAGAGCGGGGGCTCGGGAGACCGGGCGGTCGGGCGGTCGGGTGGCACGGGCGGCTCACAGTACGATGATCGGACCCCTGTGTGTCCGGAGGGGGCCGTAGCTGAGGAGATGCGTGCCGTGCCTGCCCCGAAGGTCTGGGTGACCGGTCTGACGGTGGGGGCGATAGCCGCCGTCGTGTTCCTCGCCGTCAAGGCGGACGAGGGCGTGAAGCCCACGGCCACCGCCCCCCGCCCGAGCGCCTCCGCGTCCGCGCAGCCCTCGGCGTCCCCCACGAAGTCCTCCTCCGCGGCGGTGCCGGACGACTCCGGCACCGGCCGCCGGATCGTCTACTCGCTCGCCGCGAAACGGGTCTGGCTGGTCGACGCGAGCGACGCGGCCCAGCGCACCTTCGCGGTCTGGCCGGGAACGGTGAGCCCGGACGCCGGCAGCTACAAGGTCGACGTGCGCCGCGACGCCACGACCGGCTCCGACGGCGTCCAGATCGAGCACATCATCTACTTCGCCGGCAAGGCGGGCCTCTCCATCGCCTTCTCCAACGCGGTCGACGGCTCATCGCCCCCCGCGGTCGCCTCGGGAACACGGACGAGCGGCATCCGCATGGGCAAGGCGGACGGCTCGGCGCTGTGGAAGTTCGGGGAGACGGGTACGGCCGTCGTGGTCGTCAAGTAGCCCCCACCGGCCCGCACGGCTCCGTACGGTGACCGGATGGAGAGTTCCGTAGTCTTCAACATCGTCACCACGGGCATCGCCGTCATAGCCGTGGTCACCTCCGTCGTGTTCAGCGCACGGCAGGCCCGTATCGCCAACCACGCCAACCACATTTCGGTGGTGATCGACCTGCTCGCGGAGTTCCGGTCCGCCGAGTTCCACGAGCAGCACGACTACGTGTGCATGCGCCTGGGGGAGGAGCACGACCCGGAGGCCGGAGTGCGCGGGCTGCCCGGCGAGGCCAAGGAGGCCTTCTACAGCGTCGTGTACTACTACCAGTCCTTCGCCAACGTCGCCGTCTTCGGACTGCTCGACGAAACCCTCCTGGTCACCATCCTGCGCACCCGGATCATCTCCGTCTGGAAGGCCGTGCGGCCGTTCGTCGAGCGGGAACGGGAACTGCGGGGCGAGACGGGCGGCGGCAACTACATGACGATATTCCAGGAGCTGGCCCGCCTCGCCGAGGCCCTGCCCGCGGACCACGTCCGCGACCGGATGACCGAGATCAGGCGCAGACGCTCACGCCTCGGCCTGATGAACTGAGTCACCCCCGGACAGTCGCACGACCAGCAGCACGACCCCGCTCAGCACGAACACCCGCGGCACCCCCGTACGCCCGACGCATTGAGCCAGAATGAAGTCGACGGACGTTCGGGACGAGGGGACGAGGGGACGGGCGGATGGCGCAGGCGCGGCCGTCGATGCAGGAGCTGATCGGGAGGCGCAAGCGTGCCGGATTCGTCGGCAGACGTGGTGAACTCGACCTGTTCCGTGGCAACTTCGACACCTCCCCGGAGGACGAGCGGCACAGTTTCGTCTTCCACGTCCACGGCACGGCCGGCGTCGGCAAGTCCTCTCTCGTCCGCGAACTGGAGGCGGTGGCCGCGCAGCGCAAGGCGATCACCGCCTGCACGGACGAGACCGTGAACAGCGTCCCCGAGGCGATGGCCGCGATCAGCGCGCAGTTCGCCCGGCAGGGTGCGGAGTTGAAGTCCCTGGACCGCCTCCTCGCCACCTACCGCCAGCGCCGCCACGAGGCCGAGACGGCGTCGGCGGCACTGGAGGCGGACGCCGACCCGGGCCTGTCCGCACCCCCGTCACCGGGCAGCATGGCCGCTTCGCAGGCCGGCCTCATAGGGCTCGGCATGGTGCCGGTCGTCGGGGCTTTCGCCGGAGCGATCGACCCGGCCCAAGTGGCCCACGGCACCGACCGGTTGAGAGCCGCCCTCAGCGCGCGTTTCCGCAACCACGACGACGTACGCCTGGTCCTGGAACCGCTGAAGGTCCTCACCCCGGTCTTCGTCGACGAGTTGGGCCGTGTGGCCGCCGAAGCGCCCTGGGTCGCGCTCTTCTTCGACACCTACGAGCGGACGTCCCCTTTCCTCGACCCCTGGCTCCTCGACCTGATCACCACGGACCGGTACGGGGCGCTCCCCGCCAACGCGGTGTTCACCCTCGCCGGCCAGCACGGCCCCGACCCCGCCCGGTGGGCGGACAACGCCGAACTCATCACCGAGTTCGCCCTGGAGCCGTTCACCGAGTCCGAGGCGCGCCAACTCCTGGCTGCCAAGGGCCTGGTGGACGAGACGGTCGTACGGGAGGTGCTGCGGCTGTCCGGGCGCCTCCCGGTCCTGGTCTCCACCCTCGCCGAGAACCCGGGAGCGGTCGACGACCCCACGGCCACCGCGGTGGAGCGGTTCCTCAAGTGGGAGGGAGACCCGGCGAAGCGGGACGTCGCCCTCAGGTGTGCCCTGCCGCGCACGCTGGACGAGGACGTCTTCCGGGCCTCGATGACCGACGAAGACACCGAGGGGCTGTACGAGTGGCTGCGCACCCTGCCGTTCGTCAGCGAGCGCGCCGGTCGAGTCCACTACCACGACGTCGTCCGCACGGCCATGCTGCGGCTCCAGCGGACCCGGTCACCGAGGCAGTGGGCGGAACGGCACGCGCGGCTCGCGGAGCGGTTCGGGGGGTGGCGGGCCGAGGCGGAGGAAGGGCTGGAGCCGGGTGAGCTGTGGTCCGACGAGGCGTGGCGGGAGCTGCGCCTTGAGGAGCTGTACCACCGGCTGTGCGCCAGGCCCCAAGGGGTGCTCCGTGAGGTGTTCAGGGACGTGGTCAGCGCCTGCCGGGCGGGGGAGGTGGCCATTCGGGGGTGTGTGCAGGTGGTCGTCGATGTCGGGGAGCAGACGGATGCCGGTCTCGTACGCGCGTGGGGACGGGACTTTCTTGAGGCGCTCTCGGACGAGACAGAGGGACTGCTCAGGCTGCTTCTGGACCGGGCGGACCTCGACACGTTCGGCTGCGCCGAGGCGCACTGCCTGTGGGGCCAGGAGCTGCGGAGGAAGAGGGAGTACGAGCGCGCGCTCGCGGAGTACGACAAGGCTGTCGCGCTCGCCGCGTCGGCGGAGGCGTACTACGGGCGTGCCTTCACCCGGGCACGGATGGGAGACGACGAGGCGGCTCTCAGCGACTTCGAGCGTGCGGTCGAACTGCGCCCCGACAGCGCCGAGATCCTTTTCGAATGGGGTGAGAGCCTGCGGGTGACGGGCCGCCCCGCGGAGGCCGTCGAGACCTTCGACCGTGCGCTGGCTCTCGATCCCGCATACGCGAAGGCATGGGCCAGCCGAGCGAGCAGCAAGCACACACGCGGCGACACCGAGGGCGCCCTCGCCGACTTCGCACGGGCGCTGGAGATCGACGAGAGGTATCTGTGGGCCCTGATCCACCGAGCGAAGCTGTACCGGGACCTGGACAGGCTCGACGAGGCGTTCACCGATCTCGACCGGGCGGTGGAGATCGCCCCCGACAGTGCGTGGATGGCGTCCGAGCGTGGCGACGCCTACCGCCTGGCCGAGCGGTACGAGGAGGCCGTCGAGGAGCTCGGCCGGGCCTGCGAGCTCGCTCCCGACCGTGTCTCCGCTTGCGCGGGGCGGGCGTTCGCGCTGGATCGTCTGAACCGTGCCGAGGAGGCGCGTGCGGCCTACGACCGCGCTCTCGTGCTGGACCCCGACTACGTGTGGGCGCTCGGGAACCGCGCCGACCTGCGGCAGCGCGAGGGTGATGAGGGCGGTGCGTTCGAGGATCTGGACCGGGCCGTCGCGGTGGACGGGCAGGGTGGCTGGTGGGCCCTCAGCATGCGGGGTGTCGCGCACGCGGAGGCCGGCCGCCATGAGGAGGCGGTCGCCGACTACGACCTCGTACGGGTCCGAAAGCCGGATCTGTGGTGGGTCTGGGATCACCGGAAGCGGTCGCTGTTCGCCCTGGGCAGGGGGGAGGAAGCGGTCGTCGATCTCGACCGTTTCCTGGAGAGCGACCCTGACAACGCGAGGCTGCTGGAGATCAGGGGCCGGGCCCGGTCCGAACTGGGCCGGTACCGCGAAGCGTTGAGGGACCTGGACCGGGCGATCGAGCTCACGCCGGACGCGGAATGGCTCTACGAGGAGCGTGCACGCACTTCCATCGCCGCCGGCCGACTGGATCAGGCGCTCTCCGATCTGCGAAGGAACAGCCCTTCGTTAGGGTGGGAGCGCCGCCGGACCGTCGATGTACTGCTGTGGCAGGGCCGCGATGACGAAGCGGTGCGCCTGCTGGACGACATGCGCGAGACCGCCCGGCAGCAGGACGATGTCGACGGGGTGTCCGTGTGCTGGATCGGGGATGTCCTGACAGGACGTTGGGGCAGTGCGCGGCGGGCCACCGACTGGCTGTGTGAGAACAGCCCCGAGAGCGGGTGGTTCGCGGTGGCCCTGACGATCGCAGTGAGGGAAGGTCTGCGTGCCGCCGAGACCTGGGGCCGCCGCTTCCTCGCGCAGGACGACGCGGACACGGAGGTCGACCGGATGCTGCTCGGCTACGTACGAGGAGACGGAGCCCGGGCCGACGCCTCTCTCTCCAGGATTCTCTCCGGCCCCCACGACTGGGAGGACCTGGCCGACGCCGCGTTCTGGCTCACCTTCCTGACCCGCTGCCCCGACGCCGACCCCGCGTACTTCGGTCCCCGCCTGTCGCGAGTGATCGCGGCGCGGGACGCCTTCCAGGCCCGTTACGCGGAGTAGGTGCCCAGGAACGCCGTCCAGGCGTCGTCGGCGAAGGCGAGCCGGGCGCCGTCTGTGTCCTTGGAGTCGCGGACGTGGATGGTGGCGGTGGCGGGGGATATGGCGACCTCGACGCAATCCGGGCCGTCGTCACTGCTGTAGCTGCTCTTGAACCACTCCAGGGCGGAGGTCATGTCTCTTCTTCTCCCAGGACTTTCTCGATGAAGGCCAGCGACTCGCGGGGTGTGAGGGCCTGCGCCCGGATCATTCCATAGCGCATCTCCAGGATCTGAACCTCCCGGGGATCACTGATCACGCGACTGTGCAGCTGTGCCTCGGAGTGTCCCAGCGTCTTGCCGTCGCGCAGTTTCAACAGCCGGATGGGACCGCTCATGCCCGCGTGATCCTCACAGGATGTCGGCATCACCTGAATCCTGACGTGCCTCAACGTGCCGATCTCCAACAGGTGTTCGAGCTGGCGCCGCAGCACCATTCTGCCCCCGATGGGTCGCCTCAGCGTCACCTCTTCCTGGACGAAGGTGAGAAGCGGGGCGGGCGTCCGCTCGAAGACGCGCTGCCGTGCGATGCGAGCGGAGACCTGGCGGTCGATCTCGTCCTCGGAGTAAGGGGGCTGCCGTCCTGTGAACAACGCCCGCGCGTACTCCGGGGTCTGGAGCAGGCCGTGGATGTTGTGGCTCCCGTAGGCCCCGAACTCGACGGCCTCGTCCTCCAGCTTCGCCAGATCGCGCACCTTCTTGGGGTAACGGGCCTCCTCCAGGTCCTTCTTCATCGCCGAGATCTTGCCGCCCGCGCCGAGCACCTCGTCCGCCTTGTCGAGGAAATCCGGCTTGGGACTCCGCCGCCCCCGCTCCACGGACGAGACCATCTCCCCGCCGTACCCGATCGCCTCCCCGAACTCGGGCTGCGTCAGTCCGGCGGCCTCCCGCCACATCTTGATCTGCCGCCCGACCGCCTTGAGCACGGCCTCGGCCTCCTCGTCCTCCACCCTCACCCCTCTCGCCGTACCGGCCGTACACCACCACCACGCACCCGGACAGTCACGCTCCGTACCGGCGTCGCCGCTGTTCAGAGTAGGTTCGCCCGACCACTCTGGGTGACGTGAATCAGAGATCCCCCCAAGTCACCGCCCCCACGCTCCACTTCACCGTGTTGCTTGCGGCAAATCGAAGGGGTGCTCGACGCGCCCGCGAGCACACGGTGCGACAACTCGGCGCCTGGGGCGTGCCGTTCCAGGAGGCCGCGCAGGTTGTCGCGGAGCTGGCGTCGAACGCCGTGCTGCACGGGCGGGTCATGGGAAGGGACTTCCGGCTGAGGCTGCGGGTCCTCGCCGACGGCACGCTCCGTATCGAGGTGACCGACGCCCGGGGCGACCGGATCCCGCGTATCCCCGACCCGGTGGACGCCGACGCGGAGTCCGGGCGGGGGTTGCGGATCGTG
Organism: Streptomyces sp. S3(2020); assembly: GCF_013044505.1. Classification (GTDB taxonomy): domain Bacteria; phylum Actinomycetota; class Actinomycetes; order Streptomycetales; family Streptomycetaceae; genus Streptomyces. The sequence goes on from NZ_JABERD010000205.1 coordinate 8,721, forward strand.
GCGGCGTACGCGGAGCGCTGGGGTGTTGACCAGGGGGTCGCCGGCTGCAAGACCGTATGGGCGGAACTGGCACCGGATCGCGGTGCGTCATGATCCGGTCGGTCACGACACCAAAGACCAAAGAACCGGGGAAAGAACCCAACCCACCCCTGCCGTCCCCGGCGATCACTCTCCGGAGTGAATATGCCCAACTCGGCTGGCGCGGCGGGCTGGTTGTGGTGCAGCGTCTGCGACAACAACTCCAGAAATGCTTCGGCCCTCGCGGGGACTGCAATCCCGCTGCGAGGGCCTGATCACCAGGAAGAAAGCACCTTCCCCATGACTGACAAGCACCCTAGCGCGCCCGTGCCCGCGAAGACCCGGCAATCCCACTCCGGTGTCATCCATGTGAATGAACCCCACACCGAGAACTTCACGGTGGTCGGCAATCACCTCGCGCAGCACTCCGAGTTGTCCCTGCTGGCGATCGGTCTCGCGGTCCACATCCAGTCGCTGCCCGCCGGGGCGTCGGCCGGGATCAAGGCGTTGGCGGGGAGATTCCCGGAAGGGGAGATCCGGATCGCCGCCGCGTTGCGGGAGTTGGAGGAACACGGGTACCTCACGCGTGCCAGGGAGCGTCTTCATTCGGGACGAGTGATAACCCGGACGACCTCGTACAACAGGCCGCGGAACGCGACGACTCCGGCCGCTGAACCCGCCGTGCCGGTCCCGGCTCCGCCTAAGGCGTCCGCGCCCGGGAGGACACCCGCGGTCGACCTCCTGACCCGCCTGCGCACCTACGACTCCCGTCTGCTGCTGTCCGAGCGGGACGTACAGCGGCTGGTGCCGGATGTCTCGGCGTGGTTCGAGCGGGGCGTGGGGCCCACCGCCGTGGAGCGGGCCCTGACGAGCGGCCTGCCGCAGGACCCGATCAGGCACCCGGCGGCGTTCCTCGCGCGCCGCCTCCGAGAGCTTCTGCCTCCGTCGCTCCCGGTGCCGCCGCCCCCTGCGGCCCGTGTCCGCCCGGCTCGCTTGCAGGACTGCGACGGCTGCGACCGCCCCTTCCGCTCCCCGGAGCCAGGCCAGTGCCGGGACTGCCGTATGGCCGGAGCGGCGTAGAGCCCGATGACGATCCCCATGCCCAGCGCCGCCCAAGCACCGCGCCACCGACTCCGCCGGTACGGTACGAGGACCGAGCCACCCGCACCGGAGGTCACCGTGAGCGCCCAGACCGACGGCCCGTACGGACCGCTGATCCCCATGCCCGAGCTCACGCCGGACGGGCTGCGGGCAGCGGTCGAACGCATCGCTCCGAGCCGAGTCCCGGCCCTCACCCAGCACCTGTTCGAAGCCACGACGAACGCCCAGCAGACGCAGACCCTGGCCCCGCTGCGAGCCTTCGTCCACTCCTGGGCGGTCTTCGTGGCGATCGAACGGCATCCTCAGCGGGCCGCCCGACTGCGAGAGCTGGAGGCGATCGTGGACACGGGGGAACAGGATCCGGCAGAGGCCGTCGCCGAGATCAACGCGATCCGGGAGACGGCCGAGGCGGAGGCAGGGTTGTGACCGACTGGGCTTGGGATTACAACCCGAGCGCTGAGTACGTCACGGACGGGCTGCCGACCGGGGTGGTGGCCGAAGTCGAGCGACTCGCCACCGAGCTGGCTGCCCTCGGCCAGGACTCCGTGAAGGTCGGCAGGCCTGTCGACCGCGAGGGTGGACTGCCGGAGTTCGACATTCTCGGTGGGCGCGGCTTCATCAGCTTTCTGGCCGTACCCCGCCATGAGTGTGTCTACGTCTGCAATGTCACCTGGTACGGCTGATAAGCGATCTCCAGGACTACCCAGGGCACACTCCGCATAACAAACCGCGCACCGAACCCGTCAACCTCATTCGATTACAGTGCAGGACGTCGTACATACGGACGGTTGCCTGGGAGGTCTTGGTGGGTGCGACGGCCGGGGCCATATGGGGCCGTGTCGAGCAGCAGGACTTTCGGGGCCGGGTGCGGGGGACGTTGCTCGGGGTGGCCGTCGGGGACGCGCTCGGGGCGCCTGTCGACCAGTTGGATCTCGACGGGATCCGGGAGGCGTACGGCGCCGAGGGTGTCGTCGATCTCGGTGCCGCCTATGGGAGACGCGGGGCCGTCACACATCTCACCCAGCTCACGCTGTTCTCCGTCGACGGGCTGATACGGGCCCAGGTCCGGCGGGACATCGGGGCCTGGCATCCGCCGACCGATGTGCACCGGGCGTATCTGAGGTGGGCCGCCACCCAGCGGGACTGGGGGCCCGACGAGCGGCGCAAAGACGATGGATGGCTCGCCAGAGAAGAGTGGCTGTACGCCCGGCGTGACCCCGCCCGCTCCCTGATCGTCGGGTTCGGCGACGAGCACATGGGGACCCTCGACGTACCCAAGAACCCCGCCGAGGCGGGACCCGAGGCGGCCGCGCGGTCCGCGCCCTTCGGGCTGCTCGTCGGATGGGAGCCGCAGCTCGTCGCGCAGCTCGCGGTGGAGTGCGCCGCGCAGACGCACGGGCATCCGGTCGGATACCTCTGCGCCGGGGCGTACGCCGTCATCGTGCACGCGCTGGCCCGCGGCGAGAGCCTCGACGGGGCCGTGCAGCGGGCGCTGGCGCTGCTGGCGGCCCGGCCGGGGCACGAGGCCGTCTCGGACGCGTTGCAGCACGCGCTGGGCGCCGTACGGCAGGGCATGCCGACCCCGGAGCGGGTCGGGGAGCTCATGGGGGAGGGGACGGCCGAGGGGCTGCTCGCCGTCGCCGTGTACTGCGCCCTCGTCGGCGAGGACGTCCGGCACGGGCTCTGTCTCTCCGTCAACCACGACGGTCCCTCCGCCGCGGCCGGCGCCCTCACCGGTGGCCTCCTGGGCGCCCTGCACGGCGAGACGGCCCTCCCGCCGGCCTGGCTGGCCGAACTGGAGGGCCGTCCCACCTTGCTGGAGCTCGCGGACGACTTCGCCATGGAGATGACCCAGGGGCCGGCGCTCCACGGCCCGGCGGGGTCGTCCCCGGGGTGGCTGGCGAGGTATCCGAGGGGCTGACGTTCACAGCCCCCGGAGCGCCTCCACCAGGTTGTGGCCGTAGCCGGCCCAGCAGATCACCGAGCCGTCGTCGTTCAGGCTCCCCATGTACCACTCGTCAGCCTCCCGTACGAGGCACAGCATGCCGAAGGCGAGAACGAGGTCGGGCCGCAGGACCGTGCGGTCGCCGCCCAGCGTGCCGTCGGCGATGCTCACGGGTCGGTCGGGGGAGATCGGCGTGGCGGTCCGGTCACCGGAGACGGCGCGCACCAGCTCGATGGTCCATCCGGCGGGGAGTTCGGTGTTCACCGCCGGATGGTCCCACGGCCGTACCCGCGACAGTCCTCCGTGTCCGTGTCCGTGTCCGTACCCGCGCTAGTCCTTCGTCCTGACCACCTCGTCCACCGGCCCCGCCGGCACCGGCACCGCGGCCGCTGCCGTCCCGTCCCCGTCGGTGTTGATCTTCTCGATGATCGCGAGCCGTTCCGGGGTGTCCTCGGGCTTCACGAAGCCGATGAGGATGTAGAGGACCAGCGACACCGCGAGCGGGATGGAGACCTGGTACTGGAGCGGGACGCCGCCGTCGACGTTCCAGTTGATCGGGTAGTTGACCAGCCAGAAGGCGAGCAGACCCATCGACCAGCTGGTGAGCGCGGCCGTGGGGCCGGAGCGGCGGAAGGGGCGGAGCAGGCCGAGCATCATCGGGATCGCCATCGGGCCCATCAGACCGGCCACCCACTTGATGACGACCGTGATGATGTCCTTGAACGCGGGGGAGTTGACCTGCGTCGCCGCCGCCATGGACAGGCCGAGGAAGACGACCGTCGTGACGCGGGCGACCTTCAGGCCCTGGCCCTCGTTCCAGGCCCGGGCGCGGCGCCAGATCACCGGGGCGCAGTCACGGGTGAAGACGGCCGCGATGGCGTTGGCGTCGGAGGAGCACATCGCCATGGTGTGGGAGAAGAAGCCGACGATGACCAGGCCCAACAGGCCGTGCGGCAGCAGCTGTTCGGTCATCAGGCCGTAGGAGTCGGAACCGTCCGGCTTCTGGGACTGGACCAGCAGCGGCGACATCCACATGGGGAAGAAGAGGACGACCGGCCAGACCAGCCAGAGGATCGCGGACAGCCGGGCCGAGCGCTCGGCCTCGTACGCGTTGGCGGTGGCCATGTAGCGCTGGGCCTGGTTGAGCATGCCGCCGTTGTACTCGAAGAGCTTGATGAAGAGGAAGGCCAGGAGGAACACCGTGCCGTACGGGCCCACCAGCGGCTCGCCGTGGCCCTGGAGCTCCGGGCGGTCCCAGGCCTCGAAGAAGCCGATGCCCTTGTCGTTGAGTTCCGCGACGACCGCGATGAACATCGCGACACCGGCGAGGAGTTGGATGATGAACTGGCCGAGTTCGGTCAGCGCGTCCGCCCACAGGCCGCCGATCGTGCAGTAGACGGCGGTGATCGTGCCGGTGATGAGGATGCCCTGGTTCAGCGAGATGCCGGTGAAGACCGACAACAGGGTGGCGATCGCCGCCCACTTGGCGCCCACGTCCACGATCTTCAGCAGCATGCCGGACCAGGCCAGCGCCTGCTGGGTCTTGAGGTCGTAGCGGTTCTTCAGGTACTCCAGCGGGGAGGCCACGTGGAGACGTGAGCGCAGCCGGTTGATGCGCGGCGCGAACAGCTTCGACCCGATCGCGATGCCGAGGGCGATGGGGAAGGACCAGGTCACGAAGGATGTGACGCCGTAGGTGTAGGCGATGCCCGCGTACCCCGTGAACATCACCGCGCTGTAGCCCGACATGTGGTGCGAGATGCCGGAGAGCCACCAGGGCATCTTGCCGCCGGCGGTGAAGAAGTCGCTGACGTTGTCCACACGCTTGTGCGACCACACGCCGATCGCGACCATCACGCCGAAATAGCCGATCAGTACGGCCCAGTCGAGACCGTTCATGTGCGCCCTCCCATGGGTCTGCCCGGCGCTCATCGTGGGCGCTGCCGCGTGAACACGACAAGTGAGCGTAAGGTCAAAGGGAGGTAAAAGTATTCGACATGATGGCCTTGGTTCATCTATGTGAACTCAGCGCATCAGCTCCCCTGCGTTGACCAGCAGTGATTGTCCGGTGATCGCCCGCGCGCGATCCGACGCCAGGAACACCGCCGCGTCGGCCACATCCCCGTCCGTGGCGAGATCGGGCAGGGCCATGCGCTCGGTGAGCCTTCCCAGCACCTCGGACTCCCCGACCCCTTCCGTGTGCGCGGTGAACTGGACGTAGGCCTGCACCGGCGGCCCCCACATCCAGCCCGGCAGCACGGTGTTGACCCGGATCCGGTGCGGCCCGAGCTCCCGCGCCAGGGAGTACATCGCGCTCGTCAGCGCCCCCTTGGAAGCCGCGTACGCCGCCTGCCGCACCTGCGAGGGGGCGGCGACCGAGGACTGCGTCCCGATGAAGACCACCGAGCCCCCGCGCTCCTTCAGCGCCGGCAGACAGGCCCGCGTCATCCGCAGCGAGCCCAGCAGGTTCACGTCGATCACCGACTGCCAGGTGGCGAAGTCCGCCTCCTCCAGGCCGCCGAAGTAGCTGTCCCAGGCGGCCACATGGACGACCGCGTCGATCCGCCCGAACCGCTCCAGCGCGAGCGCCGCCAGCGTCTCGCACCGCGTCTCGTCGGTGATGTCCGTCGTCCGGTACGCCGTGTGCGCACCCTCCGGATCGATCTCGGCGGCGCTCTTGGCGAGGCTGTCCTCGGTGCGCGCCCCGAGCACGGCGTTCCCGCCGTCGCGTACGACGGCCGCGGCGACCTGGTGGCCGAGCCCGGCGCCGACTCCCGACACGACGACCGTCTTGCCCGCGAGCAGTGACATATGGGCCTCCCTGAATCCTGTCGATTCCTGGCTCTGGCGCTCTATCTGACGGGGCGTCAGAGTATGGGCGAGCCACCCAGGAAGGGGAAGGGAATGAGCGAAGAGACCCGCAGCGAGACGTACGCCGAACTGGCCGCCGTCGGCCCGTACGGAGTCCGCCCCGGCCATGCGCTCATCACCATGGTCGAGCCGCATCCGGGCCACGAGTACGCCTACAACCGCTGGTACGAGGACGACCACTACTACGCCGGCGCGATGGCGATGCCCTGGATGTACGCCGGGCGCCGCTGGGTCGCCACCCGGGACCTCCAGCTCCTGCGCTACCCCGAGAAGTCGGCCATCGCCCAGCCGGTCACCGCCGGGTGCTACATCTCGACGTACTGGATCACCGACGGCCGCTACGACGACCACATGAAGTGGACCGTCGGCATCAACAAGCGCCTCAACCGGGACGCCCGGGTCTACCAGGACCGGACGCACGTCTTCACCGCGTTCCAGGACCACGAGGCGACCGTCTACCGCGACGGTGCCGCCGGGCCCCGGGACTTCCACGCCCTGGACCACCCGTACAAGGGCCTGGTCGTCGAGGTGATCGACGCCGAATCGGCCGAGCGGCGCGAGGAGTTGCTGGAGTGGCTGCGGTCCCGGCACCTGCCGAAGCGGGTCGCGGGGTCACCGGCGGCGATGGTGACGGTCTTCCGGCCGACGCCGCTGCCGGGGGACCGGATGACGTATGTGAAGCAGGTCGAGGGCGTCGACACCCGGCTGACGCTGCTGTGGTTCCTGGAAGCGGATCCGCGGGACTGCTGGGAGGAGTACTTCACGGGGCTGGCCGGGCCGGTGGAGGAGGCGGGGCTGGGGAGGGTGGAGCTGGTGGCACCGTTCATCCCGACCGTGCCGGGTACGGACGCCTACGTCGACCGTCTCCGATAGACCTGTGCCGGGACACAAGCCGAGCCCCCTCGGCAAGGACGGCGATCTGGTCGAGAGGGCTCTTCGGTGATGCTTGTGTAGTTGTGTAGTACCGCTCGATCACTCGATGATTTACGCCTTGACCGAGCCGACGAAGGCGTTCCACGCGTCCGCGGGGAAGGCCAGCGTGGGGCCGTTCTGGATCTTCGAGTCCTGGACGGCCATCGCCGACACGACAGGGGACTTGATCTCGACGCACGCGCCATTGCCCTGGGAGTACGAAGACTTGACCCACTTGTCCGCGGCGCCCTGCTTGATTGCCATTTTCGCTCCGATAGCCAGTTGCTGAGTTGCTGTCGCCGTGGCGTGCGTATGTCTCCGTCTGCACGGCACGGGTTTGCGCCAACGTTGTTATCCGATGGCGTGATCGACGCTACTCGCCAACATCGGGGAGCGGAGGAAGCATTCACCCGAGCGGGTGGCATATTCCACGGGGGTCTTCCGCTGGGGCCGGGCGAAGGTGTACCTTGCGCCACCTTGCCTTACAGAGTGGCTCAGCGTGCGTAGTCCTTCGCGATGCTTGAGATGAATTCCCTGCTTTGTTCCACGTTCAGGGCCTGTGCCCGCAGATGCTCGTACATGACGCTGTACTTCTGTACGTCCTGCGCCTTCTCCAGATACAGGTCGCTCGTCACGCCCTCGATGTAGACCACGCTGGAATCGGCGGCATCGGGGAACTCGAGGATCGCGTACTGCCCGCTCACCCCGGGATGCGCGCCCATCGTGAAGGGGATCATCTGCACCGTCACGTGCGGCAGTTGAGACATCTCGATCAGATGCTCCAACTGCTCGATCATCACCTGCCGGTTGCCGACCTCGCGGCGCAGCGCGGCCTCGTCCAGGACGGCCCAGAGCCGGAGCGGGTTGTCGGCGGCAGAGATACGTTCCTGTCGGCGCAGCCGCACCTGGACACGCTTGTCGATGTCGGTGGGCGTCGCCTCGGGCAGCGCGCCGGAGATGAGGGACTCCGCGTAGGTGCGGGTCTGGAGGAGCCCGGGGACGACCTGGGGGTCGTAGACGCGCAGACTCGCCGCGTCCGTCTCCAGGCCGATGTAGACGCTGTAGGGGATGTCGCCGAAGGAGTGCCACCAGCCCTGCTGGCGGCTGTCCTTGGCCATCTGCATCAGGGAGTCGACGATCCGGACGTCCTCCACCTCGTACACCCCGCAGAGGTCGCGGACGTCGCGCTGGCTGATGCTGCGCCGGCCGTTCTCCAGCCGGCTGATCTTCGACTGGGACACCAGAAGCCGTTCGGCGACCTCTTCGGCCGTCATGCCCTTGAGTTCGCGGAGCCGGCGCAACTCCTGGCCGAGCCGGCGTCGCCTGACGGTGGGATTGACATTGGACGCCACGGGAACGTGCACCTCCGGCTGCGTGCCTTCGAAAATTGCCACTTTGCGTATCTGCTGTTGAGCAGACTGCCACCAAGGTGGTTTCTACCGCTGGGAAACGGTGGATATGCGCTGCGTACGCGCCAGATCGCCATGATCACAAGGCAGTTGGCGCTCTGCGGGCGCGATCCGGCCATGGCGCGGTGGCGTCCCGGGGCGATGCGGGGGCGGTGCGGGGCGATGCGTGGCGATGCTTGGGCACAAAAAGGCCGCGCGGGACGGCAGGACCGTGATGTCGTCTCGGACACACGATCCCGCCGCCCCGCGCGGACCAGCGGCTCCCGATACCGGGTCTGGGGTACGCCGGAGGTGCGTGTGGTGCGTGGTGCGGTTCTACGGACGGTCGTGCCGTGGGACTGCG
>NZ_JABERD010000206.1 GCF_013044505.1 Streptomyces sp. S3(2020)
TTCTCTGTTCGGTTCTCCTTCTTTTTTTTTTTTTTCAAACAGAAGACGCCTTCCGCGTTGCTCATGTTTCTCTTGGCCTCGTATATGTTTATAGGGGCCAGTTGGTGGCGTTGGGGCTGAAGGCTGCGGACGGTGGGTGGGGGTGTGTCTAGGGTTGTGGCATGTCCGACACAGTGGAGTTCGACCTTGACGCGTATCTCGGCCGGATCGGGTGGGGAGGGGAGCGGGTCGCCGATGTGGCGACTCTGCGGGGTGTGCATCTCGCGCACTCGCGGGGCATCCCCTACGAGAACCTCGACGCCGTCAACCGCACGGCTCCGTCGCTCGCCGTCGGTGATCTGCTGGACAAGCTGGTCCGTAGCCGGCGCGGGGGCTACTGCTACGAGCACAACATCCTGTTCCTGCACGCGCTGGAGGCGCTGGGCTTCGGGGTGACCAGGCTGGCGGCGCGGGTTCTGGTGGGCGCGGACGGTTCGGCGAGCTCGGGTCGTCCGCGGACCCATATGACCCTGCTGGTGGAGGTGCCGGGGGAGACCCGGCCCTATCTCGCCGACGTCGGCTTCGCGGCGATCGGCGCGCTGCTGGAACCGGTGCCGCTGGTGGCGGGCGTCGAGTTCGAGGGTGCGGGGCGGCGGCACCGGCTGGTGCGGGTGGCACATCAGGGGCCCCTGGACCTGTGGGTTCTGGAGACCTATGTGCCGGGCTCGGAGTGGGGGGCCGGCTGGCGGCGGCAGTACAACTTCACGCTGGACCCCGCCGAGAGGCCCGACTTCGAGGTGGCCAACTGGTACGTCGCCACACACCCGCGCTCCCCCTTCGTGCAGCGGCGGTTCGTGCAGCGGCTCAGCGGCGACCAGCATGTCCTGCTGCTCGGCCAGGAGCTGACCGTGACATCACCCGACGGCACGGTCAGCAAGCGGGAGGTCTCCGAGGAGGAGGTCGCGCGGCTGCTGGACGAGGAGTTCGGGATCGACGTCCCTCAGTCCCACCAGAAGGACCAGGCCGGCTGATCGAGCAACTCGCGTTCGGCGTAGGCCTCCAGTTCCTTCGGGATCGTGTCGCCGCCCTGCCAGAGGTTGTCCGGGCAGAACGCGAAGTGCTCGGCGGCCAGCGCCCGCGCCTCGGCGAGTGTCGTGGGCGGGGCCGCCACGGAGAGCCGTAGATGGTCGAAGCCGAGCGCCACGACCCGTATGCCGAAGCGGTCCTCCCAGGAGCGGAGCACCGCGCTGAGACGGGCCGTGTCGTCGCCGTAGTTCACCGCGCCCATCCAGCCGATCGCCGTCGGGATGTCGGCGCTGCGCCGGGCCGGGACCAGGGCCAGGCGGGGCTCCTTGAGGGGGCCGCCGGCGGAGAGGAGGCCTTCGGCGATGCCGGTGGCCGTCGCGTCCGGGTCGGCCCCGGCGGCGGTCGCCTCCGCGAGGCCCGGCCAGTCGCCGGCCTCCTCCGCGCAGCACTCCTCCCAGAAGTCGGCCAGCACCTCCTCCGCGTCATGATCACCGGGGTACGACACCTCCGCCGGTGCCAACTCCCACTCCTCCGGGCCGCCATGGCCCCCTCCGATGTCCAGGACCACCGGGAGCAGGCCGTGCGCGCGGGGCGCCTGCTGGAGGGCGGACCAGGCGGCCGGGGTCGCCCGGTCGTCGCCCAGCCAGAGCAGCGGCTCGTGCCACGGCCCCTCGTCGGTCGTGTCGATCAGCTTGCCCGGCGGGAGGCCGAGGCCGAGGGAGGCCAGCCTCGGCAGCGGGTTGGGAAGCGTTGCCATGCCGACGACTGTAGGGGCAGCCACTGACAACGACCGCGGCACCCGAAGATCTTGCGGGACGCGGTTCACGCGGGGCGTACGGGGCGGCTCTTACATGCGAAGGGGCTCGCGGTCGGCGCGGACCCGGAGGACGGGAGCAGCGGATGGACCCGGGCACGGCGTCGGTCGTCACCGCACTGGCGGGGCTGGGAATTCACGTAGTCACCTTGATCCGTGAGGAGTTGAGGCTACGGTGGGCCGAGCGTCGGGAGCGGGAACGGGCGGCGCGCTGCCAGTGCGCCTCGGACGGGAGGGAGACGGCGTGACGGAGCCGGGCCCGCGGGAGGACGACTCCAGGGAGCCGCTGCCGGTGGGCGGCGCCGGGGAAGGCGTTCCGGCGGAGGGCGCTCCGGCGGTAGAAGGCGTCGCGCAGCCCTCGTACGGCCTGTCTCCCGAGGACGAGGAGGCGTTCAGCCACTTCTACCGCGCCTACGTGCCCAGGCTCACCGCGTATCTCGTCTACCAGGGCGCCCCCGTGGACCGGGCCGGGGAATTCGTGCAGGACACGATGGTCAAGGCCTACCGCTCCTGGCACGAGATCAGGTCGCACAGGAGCTGGGCCTACACGGTCGCCTACCGGGAGTTCGTCCGCCACGCCACGCGCGTGGAGGAGCCCGTCGAGGAAGTACCCGAGTCCACGACCCTCCTGTGCCGACCCGAGGCGACAGAGTCCTGGTTACAGGAACAGGAGATCGTCCAGGTCCTACGGAGCCTGCCCGCACGGCAACGGCAGGTGCTGGCCCTCATGCTGGACGGGTGGAAACCGGCCGAGATCGCCAAGCTGATCGGGATCGAGGGCGCGGCGGTACGGTCGAACCTGTTCAAGGCGCGCAAGGCGGTCGCCCAGCATCTCGCGCGGCGGGAGGAGGACTGATGGCCGACGAGTGGCTCTCCCGTGAGCACGGGGAGTTCCGCCTCGGGCTCGCCCGGTTCCTCGATCCCGACGCCGGATTGAGCGAGGTGCGGGCGCAGGCCGGCGGGCACGAGGACGTGGTCCGTGGTCTGGGGCTGGTGCTGGACGTCGAGGGCGGGCTGGCGAGCATCCTCCATGCCGAGGACGAGGCGGACTCCGGGGACCTCGCGGACCGGGAGTGGATGCCGGAGGCCGACGTCGCCGAGGCCCTGCGCGCCCTCCCCGCGCGACAGCGGCTGGCCGCGCGCAAGGATCCCGCGATCGCCGCCTGCGTCAGCGGCGAACTCCTCGTCCGGGCACTGGAGTTGCTCGACGACCTCGTCCGGGAGGAGAAGCGGCTGGGGGCCGGCGAGGCTTTCCCCGCCCCCTACGCCCGGCGTTTCGCCGACCTCGCCCGGGACTACGCCCGCGCCCGCAGGTTCGCGCTGGCGGAGCCGCCCGCGCTGACCCTCCCCGCCGCCCTCAACCTCGCCGCGGTCTTCGCCCGCACCTTCGAACACGACCTCGGCGAGGCCCGCCGCCCCCGCGACGACGCCCACGCCCTCACCGACACCCTCGACGCCGCCGCCCGCGCCCGGGACCCCGAACGCGTCCGCGCCTACGACCTGGTCGCCCGCCCGCTCGCCGACAGCCTCGTCCGCGACGCCGGCCGCCGTCTCCACCTCCCGACCACGGACGGTCTTGTCGCCGCGCTGCTCGACGGCACGCTGGACGACTTCACCGACGCGGACCTCACCGGCGTGAACCCGAACGACCCCGGACTCAACGGCATCCAGTGGTCGGAGACCGGCACGCGCTGGCCACCCGGCACGGACATCGAGGCCCTGCGGAACCGGTCCGAGGAGGTCTCGCCGTACGCCCGCGTCTATGTGCTCGGACGGCGTCCGCAGGGAAACGCGCGGGCAAGTACGGGAGTTGGCGTCTAGGGTCCGTCGACGGGGTGTTCGAACTAGGCGGTGGTCGCGATGAACGCGGACCATGCGGTGGCGGCGACCTGGAGGGTCGGGCCGGTGGGGTTCTTGGAGTCGCGGACGTGGATGGTGTGGGGCCGGGTGGCGATCTCGACGCACTCGCCGCCCTCGTCGCTGCTGTACGTCGACTTGAACCACTGAAGTGCCTCGGTGCTCATTGCTCTCCTAGCAGACGGTCCAGCAGGCCTTTCGACTCCAAGGGGGACAGGGCCTGTGCTCGCAGCATCGCATACTTGCGCGCGAGCCTGGACACCTCATCTGCGTCGGAAACCCACTGGCTGCCGCGTTGCCCCTCGATGTAGGCCAAGTGCTGGTGGTCGGGCGTCTCCAGGAGGATGAAGGGGCCTGCCAGCCCTGCATGAGAGGGGCTGACCGTTGGCAGGAACTGGAGTGACACGCAGGGGAGTTCTGCGCAGAAGCGTAGATGGCGAAGCTGTTCCGCGCGGACCTCCGGACCTCCGATGCCCAGATGTAGCACGGACTCCCAGATGACGAAGCTGAGCGTGGGTGGGCTCTTGCGATGCAAGATCTCCTGTCGCTCCATCCGCGCCACCGTTTTCGGCTCGATCTCTTCCTCCTCGTACGCCGGAACTCGCTCTCGGAGGACGACTTCCGCGTACTCCCGCGTCTGAAGCAGGCCCGGCAGCACCTGGTTGGCATAGAGGGACAGCGCGATCGCCTCCCGCTCATGCTCCATGTACAGCTCCGCCCACATCGGGAACTGGTCGATCTCCGGCAGGTTGGCCACACCCACCGACAGCATCCCCTTGGTCTGGAGGATCTCGTCCAGGAGGGCGGCCAGGTCCGGTTTCAGGGACCTTCTGCCCTGCTCGATCGAGGCGATCGTCTCCTCGTCGACCTTGACCAGTGCGGCCAGGGCATTCTGGGTGTAGCCCATCGCGCGGCGGGCCGCGGCCAGTTGCTTGCCCAGCATCTTCATGGAGGTCAGGTTCTTCGGCCGCGGTGGCTTCTTCGCGCTCATGTCGGTCTCAATCCCCCAGGGCACAGGTACGTCACCGGGTGAGAGCCCGTACAAAAATTCCGTACGGGTTCACTCGCTGATCCACGCCAGTGACTCTGCGCGACATTCGTCCCGTGAATGAGCAGAGCCAACTCGCCGTCCAGCGCGACCAGTTCTATCGCCGCGACCGCCGTTCTGTGTCCGCCGCCAGGCGGTTCGCGCGGTGGTCCCTCGTCCACTGGGGGCTGGCGACGTGGGAGCGGGCCGATGATGTGTTGCTGTGTGTGAGCGAGTTGGCGACCAACGCACTCCTGCACGGGGCGCCGCCCGGACGGGGGTTCCTGCTGCGGGTGCGGTACGACGGTGACGTACTGCGGGTGGAGGTGCACGACAGCGGGGGCGGTGAGCCGTGTGTCGCGGACGAGGCCGACGAGGGTGGGCGTGGGCTGTTTCTCGTCGCCGCGCTCGCCGACAAGTGGGGGGTGGGACAGCGGGACCCCGGCAAGGTGGTGTGGTGCGAGTTCGTCCACCCTGCCGGGGCCTGTCCGAGTAACTAGCTCAGAGCTTCTCGGGGGTCCTGATGCCCAGTAGGGCCATGCCCTGGTGGAGGGTGCGGGCGGTCAGGTCGCAGAGGAAGAGGCGGTTCTCCTTCTGCGCCTCCGTGTCGGCCTTCAGCACCGGGCACTTGTCGTAGAACGACGTGTACAGCGACGCCAGTTGGTACAGGTACGCGGCCAGCTTGTGCGGGGCGTACTCCGCGGCCGCCTCGAAGACCGTGTCACCGAAGGCGTCCAGGTGCAGGCCCATCGCCCGCTCCGCCGCGTGCAGTTCGAGCTCCGGGTGCGCGGCGGGCGCCACCGCCTCCGCCTTGCGCAGGATCGACTGGATACGGGCGTACGCGTACTGGAGGTAGACCGAGGTGTCGCCGTTCAGCGAGACCATCTGGTCCAGGTCGAACTTGTAGTCCCGGCTCGGCGACGTCGACAGGTCGGCGTACTTCACGGCACCGATACCGACCTGCGCCGCCCGCTCCAGGATCTCGGCCTCGCTGAGATCCTGCGCCTTCTCCCGTACGACCTCTGCGGCCCGCTCGACGGCCTCGTCCAGGAGGTCCTCCAGCTTGACCGTCTCGCCCTCACGCGTCTTGAACGGCTTGCCGTCCGCGCCCAGCACCGTGCCGTAGCCCATGTTGTGCGCGGTGACCTCGTCGGTCAGCCAGCCGGCGCGGCGGGCCGCCTCGAAGACCATCTTGAAGTGCAGCGACTGGCGTACGTCCACGACGTAGAGGAGGGACGTGGCGTGCAGGTCGCCGACGCGGTCGCGGATCGCCGTCAGGTCGGAGGCCGCGTAGCCGAAGCCGCCGTCCGCCTTCTGCACGATCAGCGGGACCGGCTTGTCGTCCTTGCCGCGGATGTCGTCGAAGAAGACCACGAGCGCGCCGTCGGAGCGCTCCGCGACGCCCATCTCCTCCAGGAGGCGGGCGGTCTCGGGCATGCCGTCGTTGTACGCCGACTCGCCGACGATCTCGTCGTCGCGGATCTCCATGTCCAGCTTCTCGAAGACGGAGTAGAAGTAGACCTTCGACTCGTCGACGAACTGCTGCCACAGTCCGAGGGTCTCCTTGTCGCCGGACTGGAGGGCCACGACCCGCTTCCGGGCGCGCTCCTTGAACTCCTCGTCCGCGTCGAAGACCGCGCGCGACGCCTTGTACACCCGGTTCAGGTTCGACATGGCCTGCTCGCCGTCGACGTCCTCGGCCGGGGCCAGCTCGCCGGGGTGCTCGAACAGGTACTGGATGAGCATGCCGAACTGGGTGCCCCAGTCGCCGATGTGGTGGCGGCCGATCGTCTGCTCGCCGGTGAAGTCGAGCATGGAGCGGAGAGCGTCGCCGATCACCGCGGAGCGCAGGTGGCCTACGTGCATCTCCTTGGCCACGTTCGGCTGGGCGTAGTCGACGACCGTGATGCCGGGGTTCGTCTTCGGCGGGACGCCCAGGCGGGCGGGGTCGGCGTAGCGGTCGGCGAGGTTCTCGATGATCGCCTTGTCGGAGATCGTGATGTTGAGGAAGCCGGGGCCGGAGACCTCGATGTCCTTGATCACGCCACCGGTGGTGATGTTCGCGACGACCTGTGTGGCCAGCTCCCGAGGGTTGGCCTTGGCCTTCTTGGCGAGGGCGAGGATGCCGTTGGCCTGGTAGTCGGCCCGGTCGCTTCGGCGCAGCAGGGGGTCCACGGCGGCCTCCGGCACGGTGGCGGAGATCGCGGACGTGAGCTGCTGTGCGACGGAGGCGCTGAGGGACTTGACCGGGGCCATGGGGTGGGAGCCGTTCTCCTCGTGGGTTTTACAGACCCGGTCAGTATCCCACGGGGTCGCAAAGGGGTTTTTCCGTCTCGTGGCCGGGTGCGGGGCGGTGGGGCCTGGTCGCGCAGTTCCCCGCGCCCCTTGTAGGCGGCTGCGCCGCCTAAACTGGAGGTGCGGCTGTTGACCGTACGGCTGCCCCTGGAGAAAGAAGGACGTGCCCCGTGGCTCAGAGCACCGAGACCACCGACTGGGTCTCCCGTTTCGCGGATGAGGTCATCGAGGAGTCGGAGCGTCGGGCCCCGGGCAAACCGGTCGTCGTCGCGTCCGGGCTTTCGCCCTCCGGGCCGATCCACCTCGGGAACCTGCGCGAGGTCATGACCCCGCACCTGGTCGCCGACGAGATCCGGCGCCGGGGGCTTCAGGTCCGGCATCTGATCTCCTGGGACGACTACGACCGCTACCGCAAGGTGCCGGCCGGTATCGCGGGCATCGACGACTCCTGGGCCGAGCACATCGGCAAGCCGCTGACCTCCGTGCCCGCGCCGAAGGGGTCCGCGTACCCGAACTGGGCCGAGCACTTCAAGGCCGCCATGGTCGAGGCGCTCGCCGAGCTGGGCGTGGAGTTCGACGGGATCAGCCAGACCGCGCAGTACACCTCCGGTGTGTACCGCGAGCAGATCCTGCACGCCGTCAAGCACCGCGGCGACATCGACGCGATCCTCGACCAGTACCGGACCAAGAAGGCCCCCGCCAAGAAGCAGCAGTCGCAGAAGCCCCTCGACGAGGCCGAGCTCGAAGCCGCCGAAGGCTCCGGTGCCGCCGCCGAGGACGACGGCTCGTCCGGCGCCGCCGGGTACTTCCCGTACAAGCCGTACTGCGGCAACTGCGAGAAGGACCTGACGACCGTCACCGCGTACGACGACGACAGCACCGAGCTGACGTACACCTGCGACCTCTGCGGCTTCTCCGAGACCGTACGGCTCAACGAGTTCAACCGCGGCAAGCTGGTCTGGAAGGTCGACTGGCCCATGCGGTGGGCGTACGAGGGGGTCGTGTTCGAGCCCTCCGGTGTCGACCACTCGTCCCCGGGGTCCTCCTTCCAGGTCGGCGGGCAGATCGTCGGGATCTTCGGCGGGAAGCAGCCCATCGGGCCCATGTACGCCTTCGTGGGGATCTCCGGGATGGCGAAGATGTCGTCGTCCAAGGGCGGCGTGCCCACGCCCGGCGACGCGCTCCAGATCATGGAGCCGCAGCTGCTGCGGTGGCTCTACGCCCGGCGCCGCCCCAACCAGTCCTTCAAGATCGCCTTCGACCAGGAGATCCAGCGGCTCTACGACGAGTGGGACAAGCTGGACGCCAAGGTCGCGGACGGGTCCGCCCTCCCGGCCGACATCGCCGCACACGCGCGTGCGGTGCGGACGGCCGAGGGCGAGCTGCCCCGTACCGCGCGGCCGATGCCGTACCGGACCCTCGCGTCCGTCGCGGACATCACCGCCGGGCACGCGGACCAGGCGCTGCGGATCCTGTCCGAGCTCGACCCTGCGAACCCCCTGGGCTCGCTGGACGAGGCCCGGCCCCGGTACGACAAGGCCGAGGCCTGGATCAACACGCACGTTCCCGCCGACCAGCGGACCATCGTGCGCGACGAGGCGGACGTCGA
The DNA here is from genome assembly GCF_013044505.1 of Streptomyces sp. S3(2020). Lineage (GTDB taxonomy): Bacteria > Actinomycetota > Actinomycetes > Streptomycetales > Streptomycetaceae > Streptomyces. The sequence goes on from NZ_JABERD010000206.1 coordinate 8,608, forward strand.
ACTGCTGAAGTCCCTCGACGAGGCCTCCACGGAGTCCCTGCGGCTGCTGGCCGACGGGCTCGCCGAGCACTGGTCGCTCGACGGACTGACCCACCTCGTCTACGGCGTGCCCAAGGTGCAGGCCGGGTTCTCCGCCGACGCGACACCCAAGGAGCTGCCCGCGGAGATCAAGACCGCACAGCGGACCTTCTTCGCGCTGCTCTACCACCTGCTGGTCGGGCGCGACACCGGTCCGCGACTGCCCACGCTGCTGCTGGCCGTGGGGCAGGAGCGGGTGCGGACCCTGCTCGGGGCGTAACAGCAGGTTCTACGACGATGGGGGCGCCCGGTGCTGAACCGGGCGCCCCCATCGTCGTACGGGATCGTGCCTACGCGATGTGATCCTCTTCCAGCTCCGCGTTGTAGCGGTTCGTGAAGCGGTTGACCATGCGCTTGGACTCGTCCGGCGCGAGCATGAGGCTGAACTCCGCCTCCACGTTCTCGCTGAACTCACGCGGGGTCGGGTAGCCGGTACCGCTTATCGACTTCTTGAAGACCTGGTAGTACGACTCCTCGTCCGGCTCCGGGCTGCCGCCGCCCTCGCCGAGCTCCCGCGTGCGGCTGGGGCCCACCGGGATGGGGAAGCTGCCCGTCTCCTCCGAAGAGGGCTCCTCGTAGACCGGCTGTTGCTGTTGCTGGTACTGCTCGGCCTGCTGCTGCTCCGCGTACCACTGGGCGTACTGGGCCGGGTCGTACGCCGGGTCGTAGTCGCCCTGGTACTCGATCTGCTGCGGCGTGTTGAACCAGGGGCTCTCTTCCGGCACCTCCTGGTACTGCTCCGCCACGGGAGCCACCGCCTGCTGCGGGACGGGCGCGGCCTCGACAGCCCGCTGCGCCACCGGCGCCTCGACCTGCGGTGCCGCCATCGGCACCGGCGCCGGAGGGAGCACCGCCGGCTCGATGCCCGCCGCCGCCAGGCCCGCCGGAGCCGTCTCCGCCAACGGAACCCCGTACCGCGCGAGCCTCAGCGGCATCAGGGACTCCACCGGAGCCTTCCGCCGCCAGGCACGGCCGAAGCGGGACCTCAGCCTCGCCTGGTACACCAGACGTTCCTGCTCCAGCTTGATGACCTGCTCGTAGGAGCGGAGCTCCCAGAGCTTCATGCGGCGCCACAGCAGGAACGTGGGCAGCGGGGAGAGCAGCCAGCGGGTGAGGCGGACACCCTCCATGTGCTTGTCCGCCGTGATGTCCGCGATACGGCCGATCGCGTGGCGGGCCGCCTCCACCGAGACCACGAACAGGATCGGGATCACCGCGTGCATGCCCACACCGAGCGGATCCGGCCACGCGGCCGCGCCGTTGAAGGCGATCGTCGCCGCCGTCAGGAGCCACGCCGTCTGACGCAGCAACGGGAACGGGATACGGATCCAGGTGAGGAGGAGGTCCAGGGCCAGCAGGACACAGATGCCCGCGTCGATGCCGATCGGGAAGACGTAACTGAAGTTCCCGAAGCCCTTTTGGATGGCGAGTTCACGGACGGCCGCGTACGACCCCGCGAAGCCGATACCGGCGATGATCACGGCGCCGAACACGACGACGCCGATGAGAACGCGGTGCGTCCGGGTCAACTGCACTGGCGCGGCCACCCGTGATCCCCTCCCCTTGCGTGTTGTTGCGCGCAACAGAGTGGCACATGTGTGCGGCGCACGGGTGGCCGGTAGGGGCTGTCAGCCCCTGTTCAGCTCTTCTTCGCAGTCGACTTGGACGGAGATGTGGACTTCGACGTAGACGTCGAGGGGGACTTGGACGCCGACTTCGACGGGGACGGGCTCGCCGCGCCCCCCGTGCCCGTGCCGCCGCCCGAGTTCGCCTTCGTCACCGAGGCCACCGCCTCCTTGGCCGCCGTCTTCACCAGCTTGGCGAGAGTGTCGGCGCTCGGCGTCTTCTCACCGGCCAGACCCGCACCGTTGTAGTCGACGGTCACGACGACGTTCTCGACACGCGTGACCAGCGTCTGCTGCTTGAAGGAGCCTTCCTTTTTCTTCAGGTCGTACGTCACCAGCGTCGCCGCCTCGCCCGTACCGGTGACCGGCGCCGCCTTGGCGTTCTTCGCACCGTCCACCGCCTGCGCGTCCTGGACCTGCTTGTCGAAGTACTCCTGCGCCAGCTTGTCGCCCTCGCCACGCGTGACGTCCGAGTCGAAACGCAGCAACGAGACGTTCAGCCAGCGGAACTGGGAGCCCTTGACGCCGTTGTTGTCCAGGCTCGACCACGAGCAGCTGCCCCGCGTCTTGATGTCATCCGACTTGCCCTGCTTGCCGGACTTCGACGCCTTCGGTACGAGATCGCCCAACGTGCCCTTGGACAGGGTGTCGCACGCGTCGGGAAGCGAGGTGTACGTCGCCGCCTGCACGGTCGGCGACGCGCTGACGGAGGCCGAGGTCTCGGAGCTCTTGTCGCCACCGGCGTCGTCCGAACCGGAGTCCGAGGAACAGCCGGCCGCCACCAGCATCACCGGGACTGCCGCCGCGCCGAGAAGTACGTGGCTCAGACGCTTCGCTCGCCGGCCACCCTGGTCTCGCTGTGCTGCTCGCTGCATGGTTCCTTCACTCATGACGCTGCTCGTGCTCCTGCGGTCGGATCGGGTCCGAGGGGCCACCGTACGCGGTGAGACAGCTGTGCGGCTCTGGTTCACCCGCTTTGCCGAGGCGCCCGGGCGGCCCTCAACCCGCCAGCGCGTCCGCCAGCCGAGAGGCCAGTTCCCTTGCCCTGTCCTGCATTTCCTCACTGTCCGGCACCACACCGACCGTCGCCGGCTGCTCCTCGTACACGACCGTCACGATCACATTGGACGTGCGGAACGCCACAGTCACCGTGCGCTGCTGAGCCGTCGAACCCGAGCTGCTGAGCGCGTCGTCCAGGAACGCCTCGTCGCCGAGATCGTCGAGCAGCCGGGGCTGGAGATCGGTGGGAGTGGCGCTCGGAGAGGTGCTGGAAGAAGAGGAAGAAGACGAGGAAGGGGATGAACTCGGGCTGGAGCTCTCGGTGCTCGCATCGGACGTGCTCGCGTCGGACGTGCTCGACTCGGAGTCCGTGGGTTCCGGGAGGTCGGCGGCCTCCTGCATCCTCGCGAACAGCGTCTCCGCCTGACTGTCGTCGCTCACGGCGTTGTCGTACGACACCACCCGCTCCAGATCCACGAGCAGACGGTCCGTCGCGTCCGTCGACTCGACCTTCCAACGGCAGCCGACCTTGCGGTCCGTGTCGAACGTGACCGTCGGCTCGCCCTCGTACGCCTTCTCGCGCTGCGCCTCGTCCGTGATCTGCGGGATGCCGGGCAGCAGCGCGTCGAGGGTGCTCTGGCCGACCGCGCCGCAGGGCTCCGGGAGGGTGCGGTAGCGGCCGGGTTCGGCGGCGGCGGACGCGGTGCCGGCGTCGCCGGGGTTGGCGTCGTCCGTGGTGCCGCCGTCGTCCGAGCCGCTGGTGCAGCCGGCCAGCAACGCCACGAGGAGCGCCGCGACGCCGGGTACGTACGCCTTCCGCTGCACGGTCGGCTCCTCTTCATCGCTGGTTAATGGGTTGCTGGGCGCGGGTGGCCCCTGGGCACCATGTGTATCGCACGCACAGCCGTGGACGCCGGTCCGCTGTCCCATTCGTTGATCTTGGCGCCGGTTTTGCGATTTGAGGCTTTTACATAATTCCGGGGGAATGAGGACGATATGTCGTACGTAGAGATGCCGGGTGCGAAGGTACCCATCCGTATGTGGGCCGACCCGGCGTCGGTCGAGGACGTGGCGCTCCAGCAGCTGCGCAACGTCGCGACCCTGCCGTGGATCAAGGGACTGGCGGTCATGCCGGACGTCCACTACGGGAAGGGGGCGACGGTCGGGTCGGTCATCGCCATGCAGGGCGCTGTGTGTCCTGCGGCGGTGGGGGTGGACATCGGGTGCGGGATGTCGGCGGTCAAGACGTCCCTGACCGCGAATGATCTGCCGGGGGATCTGTCTCGGCTGCGGTCGAAGATCGAGCAGGCCATTCCGGTGGGGCGGGGGATGCATGACTCCGCTGTTGAGCCCGGGCGGTTCCATGGGTTCGGTACGGCCGGGTGGGACGATTTCTGGGGGCGGTTTGACGGGGTCGCTGAAGCGGTCAAGTTCCGTCATGAGCGTGCCGGAAAGCAGATGGGAACGCTTGGATCCGGAAACCACTTCGTCGAAGTGTGCACGGATACGACCGGTTCCGTTTGGCTGATGCTCCACTCCGGCTCCCGGAACATCGGCAAGGAACTGGCCGAGCACCACATCGGCATCGCTCAGAACCTTCCGCACAACCAGGGTCTGGTCGACCGCGATCTCGCCGTCTTCATCGCGGACACCCCGCAGATGGCGGCGTACCGCAACGACCTCTTCTGGGCGCAGGAGTACGCGAAGTACAACCGCACGATCATGATGGCGCTCCTCAAGGACGTGATCCGCAAGGAGTTCAAGAAGGCGAAGCCGACCTTCGAGCCGGAGATCAGCGCTCATCACAACTACGTCGCGGAGGAGCGGTACGACGGGATGGACCTGCTCGTGACCCGCAAGGGCGCGATCCGGGCCGGTTCCGGCGAGTTCGGCATCATCCCGGGCTCCATGGGCACGGGGTCGTACATCGTGAAGGGCCTCGGCAACGAGAAGGCCTTCAACTCGGCCTCGCACGGGGCGGGTCGGCGCATGAGCCGCAACGCGGCCAAGCGGCGCTTCTCGACGAAGGACCTGGAGGAGCAGACGCGGGGCGTGGAGTGCCGTAAGGACTCCGGCGTCGTGGACGAGATCCCGGGTGCGTACAAGTCGATCGACCAGGTCATCGACCAGCAGCGGGACCTGGTGGAGGTCGTGGCCAAGCTGAAGCAGGTCGTCTGCGTGAAGGGCTGACGCAAGGGCCCGAGCCGCTGTGGCTCGGGCCCTTCGCCATGTCACCGCAGCGGCTTCTCCAGCAGGGTCACCGCGTACGGGCTGCCCAAGCCGCCGTCTTTTGCGGGCTGTTCGCCGACGACCGTGTAGCCCGCTGACTCGTAGTAGGTGCGGAGGCGGGGGTTGGTGGAGAGGCAGTCCAGGCGGGCGTAGGGGAGGGCTGCTTCGGTGATGCGGGATTCGGCGTGGGTGAGCAGGGCGCGGCCGGTGCCGGGGGGTGCCAGGTGAGGGGTGGTCATCAGGCGGTGGATGTAGCCGGCGTCGGTGGGGCGGGGGCCCCAGGCGGCCTCGTCGGTCCACCAGAGTTCGTAGGCGCCCGCCAGGTGGTCGCCCGTGCGCGCCAGCCAGACCTCGCCCTCTTCCATGCGCTTCAGGAAGTGGGCCTCGTCCTTTTCCGACGGCTTCCACTGGTCGATTCCCCGGGCCAGCATCCACAGGGCGACCGAGTCGCGGAGGCGGACCAGGGTGGGGGCGTCCCGCGGGGTTGCCCGGCGGTAGGTGAGGGGCTGCCAGGTGGACGGCGTCGGTTCCAGGAGGTGCTCGCGCAGGCGTGCCGAGAGTGCCCCCGCGTCCATGCCCAGGGCCTCGGTCACGTAGCCCTCCACCGAGCCGTATCTCGCGTTGAGCGCCTCCAGGAACAGCCGCATCACCGACTCGGGCGCGCGGGCGAAGCCGGGCCAGGTCGGGGAGCGGCCCTCGTTCCTCGCCCGCCAGTCCGCGAGCAGGGCCGGGGTCGCCAGTTCCGTGAGGCTGAAGTCCTCGATGACGGTTGGCTCGTCGACGCCGAGCAACGACAGGATCAGGGCCGCCAGTTCGCCCGTGCGGTCCTTGCCGGAGGCGCAGTGGAAGGCCAGGGGGGTGTCCGATTCGGCTGACGCCGCCACCAGTTCCAGGGCCTGGCGGATTTCCTTCGTGCCGTCCTCGGCGACTTCCATGAAGCGTTCGGCGAGGTAGGGGCCGGGGTCGATGTCGGGGCCCAACGCCGCCTGGTCGTACGGGCGGTGCTCGACGCTGAGGTTGACGTACTCGAACGACGGGTGGGCCGGGACACGGCCCCTCGCCTCGATCTCCCAGTCGTGGCGGAGGTCGATCACCGTGCCGATCCCCAGGGACAGGAAACGACTCCAGTCCGCGGTGCCCTCGGCCAGTCTGCCGAGGGAGTCCGCGCGGTAGAGCCGGCCCGCGCGGACGCGCCGGCCGTCGGTCGCCCGGTAGCCGCCCAGGTCGCGGAAGTTACGCAAGGTCTCGAAGCGCACATGTCTGTCCACGGACAGCGACCCTACTTCGCGTGCGTCACGGCGTAGATCATCACGAAGGCCACGATGTGGATGCCGAAGGCACCCCTACAGCTCCCTGTGGACCTTCGTGTTCGACGCCTGCGCGCGGGGGCGCAGGACCAGGAGGTCCACGTTGACGTGGTGGGGGCGGGTGACGGCCCAGGTGATCGTCTCCGCGACGTCGTCGGCCGTCAGGGGCTCGGCGACACCCTCGTAGACCTTCTCCGCCTTCTCCTTGTCGCCGCCGAAGCGGGTCACGGCGAACTCGTCCGTCTTCACCATGCCGGGCGCGATCTCGATGACACGGACCGGCCGGCCCACGATCTCCAGGCGGAGCGTCTCGGCGAGGACGTGGGCGCCGTGCTTGGCGGCGACGTAACCACCGCCGCCCTCGTAGGTGCCGTGGCCGGCGGTGGAGGAGACGACGACCACCGTGCCGTCGCCGCTCGCGACCAGCTTGGGCAGGAGGGCCTGGGTGACGTTCAGGGTGCCGAGGACGTTCGTCTCGTACATCGAGCGCCAGTCGGCCGGGTCGCCGGTCGCGACCGGGTCGGCGCCGAGCGCGCCGCCCGCGTTGTTGACCAGGACGCCGATGGTCCGGAAGGCCGACGCGAACTCGTCGACCGCGGCGCGGTCGGTGACGTCCAGCTGGTAGGCCGTGGCCTGGCCGCCGGACGCGGTGATCTCCGCCTCCAGGGCCTCGATGCGGTCCTTGCGGCGGGCGGTCAGGACGACGCGGTAGCCCGCGGCGGCGAGCTGTCGGGCCGTGGCGGCGCCGATTCCGCTGCTCGCACCGGTGACGACGGCGATGCGGGACGCTGCGCTGGGCATGGGCGGGAGCTCCTCGGGTCGGCGTTCGGGTGGCCTTCAGGCGACTTTCCCCAGGATAGGCGGCTCCCGTGATCCGCCCCGGGGTGGTCCGGATCGCGGGCCCGGTGAGACCATGGGGAGGGTGATCCTCCGGCACATCGAGGTGGATTATGGGTGAAGCGCGAGAGGTCATGGACCGGCTCACGGAGGCGCTGACCACGCACCCGGACATCAAGGCCGTCGGGGAGCTGTACGCGCAGGACGCGGTCGCGTACACCCCGGACGAGGGTGAGATCCATGGTCGGGACAACATCGTCGAGTACTGGCGGCAGATGACGGAGGCGGTGCCCGGCGCCAGGTTCGAGTCGTTGCACTCCTACGAGGCCGGTGACACGGCCATCGACGAGGGCATCTTCAGCGGGCGGAACACCGGTCCGATCCAGCTGCCCACCGGGGAGTCGCTCCCCGCGACACAGAAGGACGTCAGGATCCGCGGGGTGGACATCGCCACGGTGAAGGACGGCCGGATCGTGGACTACCGGCTCTACTTCGACGAGATGGAGTTCCTGGGGCAGCTCGGACTGCTGCCCGACGAGACGCCGTAGCGGCCGGCCCGCTCAGTCACCCCGCGGGGCCCACATGATCACCGCCATGCCCGCGAGGCAGACCAGTGCGCCCGTGACGTCCCAGCGGTCGGGTCGGTAGCCGTCCGCGACGGCGCCCCACAGGATCGAACCGGCGACGAAGATCCCGCCGTACGCGGCGAGGATGCGGCCGAAGTGGGCGTCGGGCTGGAAGGTGGCGACGAAACCGTAGGCGCCGAGGGCCAGCACGCCGCTGGCCGCCCACAGCCAGCCGCGGTGCTCCCGTACGCCCTGCCAGACCAGCCAGGCGCCGCCGATCTCGAAGAGCGCGGCGACGACGAAGAGGGCGGCGGAGCGGACGACGAGCATGCCGCGCAGCCTGCCATATGGGTCCACGTCACCTGGCCATATGGGTCCAGTCACCGGTTGGAGGGCACCTGTCGCCCGCTCCGCGTGGGATACATCCGAGGGTTTGGCCACGCTGGAGTGAGGAGTGCCGGTATGCGGGTTGTTGCTGTGTGCGTCGCGGCCGTGCTGGTGGTCGGCGGGGCGGTGCCGGGGGCTTTCGCGGGGGCGGAGACCTCCGCGGACGGGCCCGAGGCCGATCTGGCCTATCACGGTGCCGTCTCCATGGCCGCGGGTCAGGTCGAGGTGCGGTTCACGCCGCGGAACCACGGGCCGTCCGCGGTGCCCGACGCGACGGTGCGGCTGCGCTGGTCGGAGCCGCTGGCGAACCGGCAGCTGCTGCCGGACGGGTGCGCACGGCTGGGCCCGCGGGGGGTGCTGGGCCGGGTGGGCGCGCTGGCCGCGGACGGGCTGGGGGACCAGATCGGCCTGCGGCTGCGCCTGAGGGGCGAGCCGTCCGAGGCGCTGCTGGAGATCGACACGGTGTGGAGCGCCGGGGTGGTGGACCGCAACCGTGCGAACGATCGTCAGCGGGTGCTGGTTCTGGACACGGGAGACACGTACTACTTCTGACAGTGGGCCGGTGGACCGG
>NZ_JABERD010000207.1 GCF_013044505.1 Streptomyces sp. S3(2020)
GTGTGAGGTGGGCCATGCGGGGGCCCTGGTGGGGCCTGGTGGAGCCCGGTGGGTCGGGCGGCACGCCCCTGGTTCATGTGAGGCGGGTTCCGCGGGGCGGAGCGGCCATGCGGGTGTGTGCGGGCCGGACTCGTTCTTCAGGAGCGGGCCGGAAACCGCCGACGGCCCGTCCCACCTGAGGTGGAACGGGCCGTCGGACGAGCGGGTCAGCTCTCCGTGGACTCCGCGGCGGCCGTGACCTTGCGGGTGCGGCGGCGCGGCTTGGTCTCCGGCTCCTCGGCGGCCTGGGCCGGGATGTCGGCGGCGGCGGCCGTCTTCCGCGTACGAGCCGGCTTGGCCTCGGTGGCGGCGGCGGTCTTGCGGGTGTGAGCCGGCTTGGCCTCGGTCGTCTCCGGGGCGGCGGCCGTCTTGCGGGTGCGGCGCGGCTTGGTCTCCGTGCCCTCGGCCGTGTCGACGGCGGTCTCGGCGGCGGCAGCCGTCTTGCGCGTACGACGCGGCTTGGCCTCGGTGACCTCCGGAGCCGCAGCGGCCTCGACGGTCTCGGCGACCTTACGGGTGCGCCGCGTCCGGGGCTTGGCCTCCGCGGCCTCGGCGGTGTCGACCACTGCCTCGGACGCCTCGGCGACCTTGCGGGTACGGCGGCGCGGCGCGGCGGCGGGGGCCTCGGCCGTGTCGACCGCGGTCTCGGCGGTCGCGGCCGTCTTGCGGGTACGACGAGGCTTGGCCTCCGTGCCCTCGGCCGTGTCGACGGCGGTCTCGGCGGCGGCTGCTGCCGTCTTGCGCGTACGGCGCGGCTTGGTCTCCGGCTCCTCCGCGGCCTGCGCCGGGATCTCGGCGACGGTCGCCACGGTCTCGGCGACCTTGCGGGTGCGGCGGGTCCGGGGCTTGGCCTCGGTGGCCTCGGCGGTGTCGACCGCGGTCTCGGCGGCGGTGGCGGCCGTCTTGCGCGTGCGGCGCGGCTTGGTCTCCACGGCCTCGGCGGTGTCGACGGCGGCCTCGGGAGCGGCGGCGACCTTGCGGGTGCGGCGCGGCTTGGCCTCCGTGCCCTCCGCCGTGTCGACCGCGGCTTCGGCGGCGGCAGCCGTCTTGCGGGTACGGCGGCGCGGCGCGGCGACGGGGGCCTCGGCCTCCGCGACCTCGACGACGGCCGGCGTCTCGACAGCGACCGTCTCCGCGGCCTTGCGGGTACGGCGGCGGGGCTTCGTCCCGGTGGCCTCGGCGGCGGGCGCCTCGGGCTCCTTGACCTCCGCGACGACCTCGACGGTGACCGGCGTCTCGACGACGGCGGTCTCCGCGGGCCTACGGGTACGGCGGCGGCGCGGCTTGGTCTCCGCGGCCTCAGCCGTGTCGACCGCGACCTCCGCGGCCTCGGACGCCGTGGCCGTGGTCGGCACCGACTCCAGCGAGGCGGCTCCGTTACGGGTGCGGCGACGGCGACGCGGGGTGCGGGACGCGGACGCGTCCTCGGTCACCGCGGTCTCCTCCGGCGCGGTCGTGCCCGCCGGTGCGGCGGTCCCGTCCAGCGGTGTGCCGTTGCGCGTACGACGGCGACGGCGCGGCGTACGGGCCGGGCGCTCGCGCTCGGCGGAACGGGACTCGTCCCGGCCACCGCGGCCACCCCGCTCGTTGCGGTCACCGCGACCGCGGCCACCACGGCCACCGGTCTCGCCCAGGTCCTCGAGCTCCTCCGCGTCGAGACCCGCGCGGGTGCGCTCGGCACGCGGCAGGACACCCTTGGTGCCCGCGGGGATGTTCATCTCCTCGTAGAAGTGCGGGGAGGTGGAGTACGTCTCCGGCGGGTCGTTGAAGTTGAGCTCCAGCGCCTTGTTGATCAGCTGCCAGCGCGGGATGTCGTCCCAGTCGACGAGGGTGATCGCGATGCCCTTCGCACCCGCGCGGCCGGTACGGCCGACACGGTGCAGGTACGTCTTCTCGTCCTCGGGGGACTGGTAGTTGATGACGTGCGTCACGCCCTCGACGTCGATGCCACGTGCGGCGACGTCGGTGCAGACGAGGACGTCCACCTTGCCGTTGCGGAACGCGCGCAGCGCCTGCTCGCGGGCGCCCTGGCCGAGGTCGCCGTGGACCGCGCCGGAGGCGAAGCCACGCTGCTTGAGCTGGTCGGCGAGGTCGGCGGCGGTGCGCTTCGTCCGGCAGAAGACCATGGCCAGTCCCCGGCCGTCGGACTGCAGTATGCGGGCGACCATCTCGGGCTTGTCCATGTTGTGGGCCCGGTACACGTGCTGCGAGATGTTCGCGACCGTCACGCCCTCGTCGTCCGGCGCGGTGGCGCGGATGTGCGTGGGCTGCGACATGTAGCGGCGCGCGAGACCGATGACCGCGCCCGGCATGGTCGCCGAGAACAGCATCGTCTGACGGCGGGCCGGCAGCATGTTGATGATCTTCTCGACGTCGGGCAGGAAGCCCAGGTCGAGCATTTCGTCGGCCTCGTCGAGGACGAGTGCCTTGATGTGCTTGAGGCTGAGCTTCTTCTGGCCCGCGAGGTCCAGGAGCCGGCCCGGGGTGCCGACGATCACGTCGACGCCCTTCTTGAGGGCCTCGACCTGCGGCTCGTACGCCCGGCCGCCGTAGATGGCGAGAACGCGTACGTTGCGGACCTTGCCCGCGGTCAGGAGGTCGTTGGTGACCTGCTGGCACAGCTCGCGCGTGGGGACGACGACGAGGGCCTGCGGGGCGTCGGTGAGGTCCTCGGGCTTCGCGCGTCCGGCCTCCACGTCGGCGGGGACGGTGACGCGCTCGAGGAGCGGGAGGCCGAAGCCCAGCGTCTTGCCGGTGCCGGTCTTGGCCTGGCCGATGACGTCCGTGCCGGAAAGGGCGACGGGGAGCGTCATCTCCTGGATGGGGAAGGGGTTGATGATGCCGACGGCCTCGAGGGCCTCGGCGGTCTCGGGGAGGATTCCGAGATCTCTGAACGTCGTAGTCAGGGTTTTGCCTCTTCTGTGTGCGCGGTGCGAGGCGAGCTCGGGGGTCGTCTAGGACCGTGCTGGGGACGTCGACCGCCTTACGGGGCTAGCCGTAACGGCACGGGACCTCTGCCGACGCTCAAGCGCTCGAACCGCTGAGGGTCCCTCCGGATGCCGTACGCACAGTGCCGTACGGCCAAGGAGAGCTGTCAGGTCGGAGCCGATCGGGCCACCGACCGGGCATCCTCATACGTGCGGCCTGTGGAGATACACAGTCCTTGTGGACGTGAGTACTCAGCAGGCGCATTACCACCATACCCCGGAAACGCGCACATGCGATGGCCGATTTGGTCACGTAGTCGTCGTCACACTGCTTCACCAGGGACTTCCGCCGCGCGGGGAGCGGGCTATTGTGCGCTTCATGACGACGCCTGACAACACCTCCGACGCTTCTCCCGAACCCACCGGAGTCGCCGCCCAGGACTGGGCGAAGGCCTCCGCCGAACCGCAGTACCGGGCCGCTGTCGTGGACCTGCTCGGCGCGCTCGCGTACGGGGAGCTGGCGGCGTTCGAGCGGCTCGCGGAGGACGCCAAGCTGGCGCCGACGCTGGCGGACAAGGCGGAGCTGGCCAAGATGGCGTCGGCGGAGTTCCACCACTACGAGAAGCTGCGCGACCGGCTGACCGAGATCGGTGCGGAGCCGACGCAGGCCATGGAGCCGTTCGTCGCCGCGCTGGACGGCTTCCACCGGCAGACGGCGCCCTCGGACTGGCTGGAGGGGCTCGTCAAGGCGTACGTCGGTGACTCGATCGCGAGTGACTTCTATCGCGAGGTCGCGGCGCGGCTGGACTCGGACACGCGCGAGCTGGTCCTGGCGGTGCTGGACGACACGGGTCATGCCGGGTTCGCCGTGGAGAAGGTGCGGGCGGCCATCGATGCCGACCCGCGCGTGGGTGGGCGTCTCGCTCTGTGGGCCCGGCGTCTCATGGGAGAGGCCCTGTCGCAGTCGCAGCGGGTCGTCGCGGACCGGGACGCGCTGTCGACGATGCTCGTGGGCGGGGTTGCCGACGGGTTCGACCTCGCTGAGGTCGGGCGGATGTTCTCGCGGATCACCGAGGCGCACACCAAGCGGATGGCCGCGCTGGGGTTGGCGGCCTAGCGCTCAGTGGGGGGTGCTTCCGCCGGTTGCGCGGCCGCGGGTGCGTGGGGGTGGTGCGCAGTTCCCCGCGTCCCTACCGGCGTCGCCCTGAAGGGTGTTGGGGAGTTCAGGTCCTACGCCGGTGCCGACCTGCGGCGGAGTCTTCCCGCTGGGCGGAGCAGGAGCGAGAGGGACGCGGCCGAGACGACCACCGCGCCGATCAGGTTCAGCAGGATGCTGCCCGCGCCCAGGGCGCTGTGTGTGACGAAGGCGCCGAACAGGGCGCCGGAGACGCCCGTCGCCAGTACCAGGGAGCGGGCGGGCAGGCGGTGGGCCAGCCGATGGGCTGCCACCGCGGCCAGGACGAGACCGAGCAGTGCGGAGCCGAGCGCTTCCAGCAACATCATTTGGGGTCCCTCCCACACGGTCACGCTGCGCAATGCGGTCGTAGCCCGTCTTACCCGTGACCTGCGGAATGCAATCCTCCTCTGTGGGTGACTTGTGCTCCATATGTGGAGAAAAAAATCTTGCGGAGCTTTGCCCGTACGCGCTCGTACGACGAGAAGGGCCCGGCGACTTCGAGTCGCCGGGCCCTTCTCGTATCCGTCCGTCTACAGCGCGCCGAAGCCCACCTTGCGCGGGGCCGGCTCGCCGAGCTCCACGTAGGCCAGGCGCTCCGCCGGGACCAGGACCTTGCGGCCGTGCTCGTCCGTGAGGCTCAGCAGCTGCGACTTTCCGGCCAGTGCCTCGGCCACCACGCGCTCGACCTCCTCGGCACTCTGACCGCTCTCCAGAACGATCTCGCGGGGCGCGTGCTGCACGCCGATCTTGACCTCCACGGCTATGTCCCTCCGACGGTCATAGAAGTGCGCGACCTTCCGCGCCGTACCCAGCACACATTAGCCCGGTGAGGGGACGTTCACGCTCCGCGCAAGAACGCCAGGAGCGAACAGCGGGCGGGAACAAAGTGTCGGGTCAGTGGGGATCGATGCCGTGCAGTGGGAAACCGGCGATGCCCCGCCATGCCAGGGACGTCAGCAGCTGGACCGCCTGATCGCGCGGCACGCTGCGGTCGCTGTGCAGCCAGGAGCGGGCCACGACCTGCGCGAGGCCGCCCAGGCCCGAGGCCAGCAGCATCGACTCCGCGCGCGAGAGGCCGGTGTCCTCGGCGATGACCTCGCAGATCGCCTCGGCGCACTCGGTCGTGACCTTGTCGACGCGCTCGCGCACGGCGGGCTCGTTGGTCAGATCCGACTCGAAGACCAGGCGGAAGGCGCCGCCGTCGTCCTCGACGTACGCGAAGTAGGCGTCCATGGTCGCCCGTACGCGCTGCTTGTTGTCGTTCGTCGACGCGAGCGCCTGCCGTACCGACTGGATCAGGGACTCGCAGTGCTGGTCCAGCAGTGCGAGATAGAGGTCCAGCTTGCCGGGGAAGTGCTGGTAGAGCACCGGCTTGCTGACTCCGGCGCGCTCGGCGATGTCGTCCATCGCGGCCGAGTGGTAGCCCTGCGCCACGAAGACTTCCTGTGCGGCGCCCAGCAGCTGATTCCGTCGGGCACGGCGCGGCAGGCGCGTACCTCGAGGGCGTGCCGCCTCTGTCTGCTCGATGGCTGTCACGCCGCCTCCCATAAGTCGTCCACTTGCGGTGTGCGCCGCGCCGCCATCGTACTTTTCGGTAACCGTGGTGTGCGCGGTGCGAGCGCAGAATTTCACGTACCGGACGGTGGCGATAGCCCCGCGAAGGTTTCAAAGGGGTACTTAGCGGGCAGTGCCGGTCGCGCTCCCGCTCGGTGATGTGTCCCGGGGCGTCACCGATAGTCGTCCTCGTCGATCCGTACGACACGGGCCTGTTCGATGAGGTCGGCCTCGTCGGCCTGGTCCGTGTCGACGCTGGTCAGGGGGTCGTCGCGGTCCTGGGAGACCTCCGCCTGCTGCTCGGCGGCGTCGTCCTCGGGGGCCTCGACGTCGAGCTCGACGTCACCGCCGCCGTCCTCGAAGGTGTCGGGGTCGCTGGGGTCGTAGGCCATCGCGGGCTCCCTTCCTAGAACGTCCCTGACCGATGCAGGGGGCCACGTGCGGGTGCCCTGCGTACGAGCCTAGGAGACACACGTTCCGGACGCTATGCGATGTGCGTGGTCCCTGTGACGGCGAACACATGAACCACTGCGTGATCGTCTCGTAACATTGCCGCATGTCTTCGACCGAGTTGCCGTCCGTACCGGCCGCCAATGTGCTCCCGAAGGTGACACCCGTCAGGGTGGCGGAGGGCGAGCGGCTCCGGTCGGTGGGGTTGCCGGGGATCACGCTGTCGGTCCGTTCGAGACCACCCGCGCGTGAGGGCCTGCCGCCCGCGCTCTATATCCATGGCCTCGGCGGTTCCTCGCAGAACTGGTCGGCGCTGATGGTGGAGCTCGAGGGTGTTCTCGACGGTGAGGCCGTCGACCTGCCCGGATTCGGGGACTCGCCGCCGCCTGACGACGGCGACTACTCGATCACCGCACACGCGCGTGCGGTGATTCGTTTTCTGGACGCCTCCGGCCGCGGGCCCGTGCATCTCTTCGGCAACTCCCTCGGCGGCGCGGTCTCCACGCGCGTGGCCGCGGTACGTCCCGACCTCGTGCGGACGTTGACGCTCGTGTCGCCGGCGCTCCCCGAGATCCGCGTGCAGCGCAGCGCGGTGCCCACCGCGCTCCTCGCGGTGCCGGGCGTGGCCGCGCTCTTCACCCGGATCAGCCGGGACTGGACGGCCGAGCAGCGCGTCAGCGGTGTCATGGCGCTCTGCTACGGCGATCCCGGGCGGGTCTCACCGGAGGGGTTCCGGCACGCCGTCGAGGAGATGGAGCGCCGGCAGCAACTGCCGTACTTCTGGGACGCGATGACGCGTTCCGCGCGCGGGCTGGTCAACGCGTACACGCTCGGCGGACAGCACGCGCTGTGGCGCCAGGCGGAGCGGGTCCTCGCGCCGACCCTACTCGTCTACGGCGGACGCGACCAGCTCGTCGGCTACCGCATGGCCCGCAAGGCGGCCCGGTCCTTCCGGGACTCCCGGCTGCTGAGCCTGCCGGAGGCGGGGCATGTGGCGATGATGGAGTATCCCGACGCGGTGTCCCGGGCCTTCCGGGAGTTCCTCGCGGAGACGGGGAGCTCCGAGGGTGAGGGCGGGTCCGTGGGGGCGTCCGGTGGTGTGGCCGGGTCCTCGGGTGCCGGTGCGCCCGAGACCGCGAGCGCGGGGAGCTGAGGGGCGGGGTGGGACGACACAGTCGCCGCCGCGGGTCTGCTCCCAAGAGTGACCCCGCGGACATAGCCGCAGGACGACGTGGCCGGGACGCCGAGGGCGCTCCGGGGCCTCAGGGTGCTCCAGGGCTTCAGAGCGCTCCAGGGCCCCAGGGTGCTTCGCCCCGGCAAGGAGCCGTACGGCCGCCGCAGGGCGCTCCGCCGCGACAGGGGACGCCGGCGCCGGGTGGGCCCTCGGTGTACGGGGATCCGGTCTACCGGGCGGTTCCGCAGGGGGGTCGGCGGTTCCCGGAGGGGGCGCCCGCGCAGGGGATGCCCCGGTACGCCGACGGGACTCCGGCGCGGGGGGTTCCGCGCTCGGCCGACGGGACGCCGGCTCATGGGGTGCCGCGGTACGCCGACGGGACGCCCGCGCAGGGTGTTCCGAGGTTCGCCGACGGCACCCCCGCCCATGGTGTGCCGCGTCTTCCCGACGGGACGCCCGCGCACGGCATGCCCCGGTTCCCCGACGGCACTCCTGCCCACGGCACGCCCAGGTTCGCCGACGGCACCCCCGCGCACGGCACCCCACGGGTCCGTGGCGGGCACCCCGAGCAGCGTGAAGCAGGCGGTGCATGGGGCGAGTCGGGGGCGCACGGCATGGCTGCCGCGCCCGGTGTCGCGATACCGCGGCAGCGGCAGGCGCCTCCCGGAGGCCCCCGGCAGACCGGGCAGGCGAGCCCTCGGCAGGACTATCTCGACGCCTTCGGGGACCAGGACGTCTTCGAGCCCCGCTCTCCTCAGGCGCCGGCCGACCCGTACGCGTCCGTCACCGACTGGCAGACCGCGCCACAGCCCCGTACCGCCGTCGACGACGAGCCGCCCACCGGCGAGCCCGCGCGGCAGAAGGGCGGCAAGGGGCGGGCCTTCACCGGCATCGCGGCGGCCGCCGTCACCACCGTGCTGGCCATCGTCGTCGCGGGACAGGTCGCCGACGGGCGGGACGACGACGCCGTACAGTCCCAGTCGGCCACCGACCAGGGGCGGGACGCCCGGGATTCGGCCTCGCGCTCGGACGGGCGGCCGACGCCGTCCTCGTCGCCGAGCGTGGCGACGCTGACGTACGAGCAGAAGATGGGCAAGACGTACCCGCTCAGCGCGAAGCTCGACGGGTCGGGGAAGTTCGACGCGGTCAAGGGCATCGACAAGGCGCCCGGCACGGGGCAGAAGTTCACCTACCGGGTGGATGTCGAGCAGGGGATCGGGCTGGACGGCGAGCTGTTCGCCGAGGCCGTGCAGAAGACGCTCAACGACGACCGGAGCTGGGCCCACAACGGGGCCCGTACCTTCGAGCGCATCTACTCCGGGAAACCCGACTTCGTGATCACGCTCGCCAGTCCGGGGACGACCGCGGAGTGGTGTGCGAAGTCCGGTCTGGACACCACCGTGGACAACGTGTCCTGCAATTCGACCGCCACCGACCGCGTGATGATCAACGCGTACCGGTGGGCTCAGGGGTCCAAGACCTACGGTGATCAAATTCACGCCTATCGGCAGATGCTGATCAATCACGAGGTCGGTCACCGGCTCGGCTACCAGCATGTGACCTGCGACAAGAGCGGCGAACTCGCGCCGGTGATGCAGCAGCAGACCAAGTTCCTGACCTATCGCGGAGTCACCTGCAAGCCCAACCCCTGGGCATACCCCGGTAGTTGACGGGGCCCCGGATGTCGCGTTGACATGCGCAGAAAAGTCGTACATATTGCTGCGCATGTCGACCCGTCACGCCTCCGTACGCGCAGCCATCGAGCTGACGCTCATCGGTGTGACCGCTCTGTGCGTGGCCGACATCCACTGTCGCTGACGTCCGCCCTCTGGCGTTCGCGTCGCGATCTCTTCCTTTTCCCGTGACCCTCCGTCGCGGCTTTCCGACGACCTGACGCCCGGGCAGACGTCTGTTCATTTTCGTCTCACTCCTCGTCTATCTGTCTCGCCATTCGAGAGGTCGTCTCCGATGCGTCAACCGTCTGTCATAGCGCGCCGCGTGGCCGCGGTGTCCGTAAGCCTGGTTCTGGCAGCGGGCGCCGCCGCCTGCGGGCCGGATGACAACGATGCCAAGGGCTCCGGTGGTGACTCCACGCCCCACAAGGGCGGCACCCTGACGGTTCTGAACTCCAACCCGCAGCAGGACTTCGACCCGGCCCGTCTCTACACCTCGGGCGGCGGCAACGTCCCGTCCCTGGTGTTCCGTACGCTCACCACCCGCAACCGCGAGAACGGTGAGGCCGGCGCCGAGGTCGTCCCGGACCTCGCGACCGACACCGGGCGCCCCAACAAGGACGCGACCGTGTGGACGTACACCCTGAAGGCGGGGCTGAAGTACGAGGACGGCACCGCGATCACGTCCGGCGACATCAAGTACGGCATCGAGCGGTCCTTCGCCCCCGAACTCTCCGGTGGCGCCCCCTATCTGCGGGACTGGCTGGTCGGCGCCGCCGACTACCAGGGGCCGTACAAGGACAAGGGCGGGCTCGACGCGATCGGGACGCCGGACGACCGGACCATCGTCTTCCATCTGAACAAGCCCGAGGGCGAGTTCCCGTACCTGGCCACGCAGACGCAGTTCACGCCGGTGCCGAAGGCCAAGGACACCGGGACGAAGTACGAGGAGCACCCGATCTCGTCCGGCCCGTACAAGGTCGTCAAGAACGAGAACGACGGTGAGCACCTCGTCCTGGAGCGCAACACGTACTGGTCCGCCTCGACGGACGCCGAGCGCAAGGCCTACCCGGACACGGTGGATGTGCGGTCGGGGCTCGACTCCTCCGTGATCAACCAGCGGCTGTCCGCGTCTCAAGGGGCGGACTCGACGGCCGTCACCACGGACACCAACCTTGGGCCCGCCGAGCTCGCCAAGGTGACGGGCGACAAGGAGCTGGCCGCGCGGGTCGGTACCGGTCACTTCGGCTACACGAACTACATAGCGTTCAACCCGACGGTCAAGCCGTTCGACAACGCCAAGGTGCGGCAGGCGATCTCGTACGCCGTCGACCGCTCTTCGGTCGTGAACGCCGCCGGAGGGTCGTCCCTCGCCGAGGCCGCGACCACCTTCCTGCCGAACCAGAAGTCCTTCGGGTACGAGGACTACGACCTGTTCCCGGCGGGCGCGTCCGGCGACGCGGCGAAGGCCAAGGAGCTGCTGAAGGAGGCCGGTTACGCGGACGGGCTCACCGTCACGCTGACCCACTCCAACGCCAAGGACTTCGAGACCAGCCCGGAGATCGCGACCGCGATCCAGGACGCGCTCAAGAAGGCCGGTATCACGGTCAAGCTCCAGGGTCTGGAGGACAACGACTACTCCGACAAGATCCACAACGTGAAGACGGAGCCCGGCTTCTTCCTCGCCCACTGGGGTGCGGACTGGCCGTCCGGCGGTCCCTTCCTCGCCCCGATCTTCGATGGTCGACAGATCGTGAAGGACGGCGCGAACTTCAACACGGGCCTGTTGAACGACAAGTCGGTCAATGCCGAGATTGACGCGATCAACAAGTTGACCGATCTTGACGCTGCCGCCAAGCGGTGGGGTGCGCTGGACAAGAAGATCGGCGAGCAGGCGCTGACCGTGCCGCTGTTCCACCCCGTCTACAAGCGCCTGGTGGGCAAGGACATCAGGAACGTCGTGATCAGCGACTGGACCGGTGTGCTGGACATCTCGCAGGTCGCGGTGAAGTAGCGCCGTGAGCGAGGCACTTGTCGCCACCCAGGCCCCCGGGGCGTCCACCGCCCCGGGGGCTTCGGGGGCCCGTCGGTTCTGGCGGCGGCTGCGGACGCAGCGCGCCGCCCTCGTCGCGGCGGCCGTCGTCGCGCTGCTCGTCCTGGTCGCGCTCGCGGCACCGCTGCTGACCGCCCTGGAGGGCCAGGACCCGACCACCTACCACCCCTCGCTGGTCGACTCCGCGCGCGGTGGCGTGCCCGTCGGCTCCTTCGGGGGCATCAGCGGCGACCACTGGCTCGGCGTCGAACCGCAGACCGGACGCGACCTGTTCGCGCGGCTCGTCTACGGCGCTCGGGTCTCCCTGGGCGTCGCGCTGGCCGCGACCGTCGTACAGGTGTTGATCGGCGTCCTGGTGGGCGTGACGGCCGCACTCGGCAGTCAATGGGTTGATCAACTGTTGAACCGGCTCACCGACATCATCGTCGCCCTGCCCCTCATGATCATGGCATTGGCCCTGCTCGCCATCGTGCCGTCGGACTTCCCGCGGCCCGTCCTGGTCGCCCTCGTCATCGGCCTCATCGCCTGGGGCAACATCGCGAAGATCACGCGCGCGCAGACCCTCACCCTCAAGGGGTTCGACTACGTCTCCGCGGCCCGGCTCAGCGGCTGGAGCACCTGGCGGATCGCCCGCCGGGAACTGCTACCCGGGCTCGCCGCGCCGGTCATCACCTACGCGGCGCTCCTCGTCCCGATCAACATCACCGTCGAGGCAGCGCTGTCCTTCCTCGGCGTCGGCGTGAAACCCCCGACGCCGTCGTGGGGACAGATGCTCACCGCCGCCGACGTCTGGTACCAGGCGGCCCCGCAGTACCTGCTGCTGCCCGCGGGCGCGCTCTTCGTGACCGTGCTGGCCCTCACCGTCCTCGGTGACGGCGTCCGCACGGCGCTCGACCCGCGCGCGGCCTCACGTCTGCGCGTCGGAACGGGCCGCAAGAGGGAGGCCAAGGCATGAGCGGCTTCACCGGCTTCGCGCTGCGCCGCCTCCTCGGCGCCCTGATCACCCTGTTCGCCATCTCGGTGATCGTCTACGTCGTCTTCTACGTCACCCCCGGCAACGTCGCCCAGATCACCTGCGGCCCGCGCTGCTCGCCCACCCAGGTGCAGCAGGTCGCCGACCAACTGCACCTGAACGACCCGCTGTACACGCAGTACTGGCACTTCCTTCAGGGGCTCGTCGCCGGTCAGGACTACTCGACCGGCACGTCCGTGGAGCACTGCTCCGCGCCCTGCCTCGGGCTGTCGTACCAGAGCGACCAGCAGGTCACCCAGCTGATCCTGGCCAAGCTGCCGGTCAGCCTGTCGCTGGTGTTCGGCGCGATGGTGCTGTGGCTGGTCCTCGGTGTCGGCACCGGCGTGCTGTCCGCGTGGCGGCGCGGCCGGCTCACCGAGCGGGTCCTGACCGGCATCACGCTCGCGGGCGTGGCCACGCCGGTCTTCGTCATCGGCCTGGTCCTGATGATCGTCGTCTGCGGGCAGCTGCAACTGCTGCCGTTCCCGCAGTACGTGAACCTCACCGACGACCCCGAGCAGTGGGCGTGGAACCTGCTGCTGCCCTGGCTGTCGCTGGCCCTCATCGAGGCGGCCGCGTTCGCGCGCCTCACGCGCGCGTCGATGCTGGAGACACTCGCCGAGGACCACATCCGCACCTTCCGCGCGTACGGGGTGGGGGAACGGTCGATCATCGGGCGGCACGCGCTGCGCGGGGCGCTCGCGCCGGTCATCGCGCTCAACGCCAACAACTTCGGCGGCGCGGTCGGCGGCGCGGTGCTCACCGAGACGCTCTTCGGCCTGCCCGGCATCGGCCAGGAGCTCGTCCACGCCGTCAATGTGGTCGATCTGCCGGTCGTGGTCGGCATGGTCCTGGTCATCGGCTTCTTCGTGGTCGTCGCCAACGCCGTCGCGGACGTGCTGTACGCGGTGGCCGACCGACGGGTGGTGCTCGCATGAGTCTGGTGAACGTCAGGGACCTGACGGTCGAGTTCGGCGAGCTGCGGGCCGTCGACGGACTCTCCTTCCGCCTGGAGCAGGGCGCCGCCCTCGCTCTGGTCGGTGAGTCCGGCTCCGGCAAGTCCACGGTCGCGTCCGCCCTGCTGGGGCTGCATCGCGGCACGGGTGCGAGGGTCGGCGGCGCGATCGAGGTCGCCGGTGTCGACGTGCCGGCGGCGTCGGACGAGGAGCTGCGGCGGCTGCGGGGCGCGAAGGCCGCCATGGTCTTCCAGGACCCGCTGTCCTCCCTCGACCCGTACTACGCGATCGGCGACCAGATCGCCGAGGTGTACCGGGTGCACGCGCGCGTGTCGCGACGAGCCGCACGCGCGCGTGGGGTGGAGGTGCTGGAGAGGGTAGGAATTCCGGACGCGGTGAGGCGATCCCGGTCCCGTCCGCACGAGTTCAGCGGCGGCATGCGCCAGCGCGCGCTCATCGCCATGGCGCTGGCCTGCGAACCGGACCTCCTGATCGCCGACGAGCCGACCACCGCCCTCGACGTCACCGTCCAGGCCCAGATCCTCGACCTGCTGCACACGCTGCGCGAGGAGACCGGCATGGGACTGCTGCTCGTCACACACGACGTGGGCGTGGCCGCCGAGAGCGTCGACGAGGTGCTGGTGATGCGGCACGGGCGCGTGGTCGAGCACGGGGCGGTCGGGGACGTGCTGACGGCGCCTTCCGAGACGTACACGCGGGAGTTGCTGGGGGCGGTGCCGCGGGTGGACGCGCGGCGGCGGGCGGTGACCTTCGTACGGGCGCCTGGGGTGGCCGGGAAGGCTGGGGCGGCCGGCGCGCAGGGTGCGTCGGATGCCGGGTCACAGGCTCTGGAGGTCGGCTCGCGGGCGGCGTCCAGGACAGCCGGGGTGCCGTCCTGCGACGGTCCCGCGGCGTGGTCGAGCACGACTGGCACCGCCTCGGACGGGCTGTCGTCGGCGGCTGCCGGGCCGGCCTCGGACGCGGCCCCCGCATCATCAGGCTCGCCCTCGGAATCGCCGGGCTTGTCCTCCGAGGCGCCTGCGCGGCCCACCGGTGTCGTCCTCGAAGCGCACGGTCTGCGGCGGGAGTTCGGCCGCGGCAAGCGGGCGTTCGTGGCCGTGGACGACGTGTCGCTGACGATCCGCCGCGGGGAGACCCTCGGGATCGTCGGGGAGAGCGGCAGCGGCAAGACGACGCTCGGGCGCATGCTGGTCGGGCTGCTGGAGCCGACGGCGGGAGAGATCAGGCCCGGTGGCGGGGTGCGCCCGGACGTGCAGATGGTCTTCCAGGACCCCGTCTCCTCCCTCAACCCCCGCCGCAGCGTGGGCGAGTCGATCGCCGACCCGCTACGCGCGCGTGGCGAGAAGGACGAGGGGCGCGTCCGGGGGCGCGTGACGGAACTGCTGGAGCGCGTGGGGCTCGAAGGGGCGCACTACGAGCGCTATCCGCACGAGTTCAGCGGCGGACAGCGCCAGCGCGTGGGTATCGCGCGGGCGCTCGCCGCCGACCCGCGCGTCATCGTGTGCGACGAGCCGGTCTCCGCGCTCGACGTGACGACCCAGGCCCAGGTGGTCGCCCTGCTCGGCGAGTTGCAGCGCGAACTCGGGCTCGCGCTCGTCTTCGTCGCCCACGACCTCGCCGTGGTACGGCAGGTCAGCGACCGGGTCGCGGTGATGCGCCGCGGCCGGATCGTCGAGTCGGGGCCCGCCGACGAGGTGTACGACGACCCGCGGGACCCGTACACCAAGCAGCTCCTGGCGGCCGTACCGGCGCTCGATCCCGAGGTGGCCGCGTGGCGCAGAGCGGCACGCAGGGAACTGGCCGCCACCTGACGCAACGTGACTCCTTGATCTCGTAGCGCGATCGAACGCGGCCCGCACGGGAAAGTTACGACCGTTCACCCCTTTTGGTGGCGCGATGGACAACCGTCCATCGCGCCACCGTCATGTCCGCATACGTTCGTCCCGCTGCGAGCCGCCGGACCAACGGCGGCTCCCCATACGGGAGATCGGGGGTGCGCTCGTGCGCATCGGACTGCTTACGGAGGGTGGCTATCCGTATGTGAGCGGTGACGCCAGGCTCTGGTGCGACCGGCTCGTGCGCGGGCTCGGGCAGCACGAGTTCGACATCTATGCGCTCAGCCGCAGCGAAGAGCAGGAGGACGAGGGCTGGGTCCCGCTTCCTTCGCAGGTCAGCCGGGTGCGGACGGCGCCCCTGTGGACGGCCGAGGACGACGGCGTCGGGTACGGGCGCCGCGCGCGCCGACGGTTCGCCGAGTGCTACGGCGAGTTGGCGGCCGTACTGTGCGCGGGCCGCTGCGAGGGGCCGTCGGCCCTTGAGGCGGACCGTTTCGGCAGCGCCCTGTACGGTCTCGCCGAACTGGCCCGCGACGAGGGCGGGCTGGTGGGGGCGCTCCGCTCCGAGGCGGCCGTAAGTGCCCTCGAACGCGCCTGTCGTGCGCCGGGTGCCGCACGCCCGGCCCGCGAGGCGCGCGTACCCGATCTGCTCGCCGTGGCCGCCCACCTGGAACGCGCGCTGCGCCCCCTGTCCCTCGACTGGTACGAGGACGACGGGCTCGGCTCGGTCGACCTGTGCCACGCGGCCTCCGGCGGTCCGGCCGCTCTGCCCGGACTGCTCGCCCGCCATTTCTCCGACGTCCCCCTGCTGGTGACCGAGTACGGGGTGCAGCTGCGGACGCACTACCTGTCCGCCACGGAGGCCTCGCCGTCGGTGCGGTCGCTGCTCGCCGCCTTCCATGGCCGCCTCGCCGCCGAGATCTACGGCCGCGCCGCACTCGTCACCCCCGGCAACACACACGCCCGCCGCTGGCAGGAGCGCTGCGGCGCCGACCGCGACAAGATCCGCACGGTCTATCCGGGCATGGACGCCGCCCGCTTCGCGGAGGTCGGCGAGTCCCCGGAGTGCGCGGACCCCGACACCCTGGTCTGGGTCGGCCGTATCGAACCGACCAAGGACCTCATCTCCCTTCTGCACGCCTTCGCGGAGATCCGCAAGGAGGAGCCGAAGACCCGGCTGCGGATCATCGGTGTGCCCGCCGGACCCGAGGGCACGGCCTACCTCGGCCATTGCAAGGCGCTGGCCGCGCAGCTGTTCCCGGACGAGGCGGACGGCCTGCACGCCGTCGGCGACAACCCGGTCTCCTTCGGGGAGATCGGCGGCCCGGAGGTCCCCGCCCTCGCCGACGCGTACGCGTCGGGCGCCGTGACCGTCCTGTCCAGCGTTGTCGAGGGCTTCCCGATCAGCCTGGTGGAGGCCATGTTCTGCGGCCGCGCGACCGTGTCCACGGACGTGGGGGCGGTGGTCGAGGTCATCGGCGGCACCGGGCTCGTCGTACCCCCGCGCAATCCGCGGGCGCTCGCCGAGGCGTGCGTGACCCTGTTGCGCGACCCCGAGCGCCGTGAGCGCCTGGGCGCCGCCGCACGCGCGCGGGCGCTCGAACTGTTCACCGTCGACCAGAACATCACGGCATTTCACGGCATTTACCTGGAGATCGTCTCGCGTCACCCGGTCCGCCGGGTCGTCCTCGACGACAGCACCGGAGAACCGCTCCCGTTCGCCGTCCCCGCCGAGGCCCACATGCCGGGCCGCTGGACGGACTCCGGGGCACGGGTCGTGGCGCGCGGCGGCCCCGGCTGGGCGGCAGGCCCTCCGGTACGCGCCAACACCCCGCTGCCCGCCACGGAGGGAGCGCGATGAGCGACCTCGGCGAACTGGACCGTCCCGGCACCCCGGCCAGCCCCGGCCCGTGGGACGCGCGGTCGCAGGAGTGGCTGGTGGGGGACGGCGACGAGGGCGAGGGCATTGAAGCCGACGGCGACGAGGGGAAGGGTGCCCAGGCCGACGAGGGCGAGGGTAAAGGTGCCCAGGCCGACGACGGCGAGGGTGTCGAGGTCGACGGCACCGAAACCGTCGTAGCCACCGGGGACGAGGACCGCAAGACCGCCCGCGCACCCGAAGCCCCCTCGGCGCGCAGACAGCCTCCCGCGCCCCGCCGTGCCGCCGCGGACCCCGTGAAGGCCCTGATCCACCGCCATCGCGAGCTGTGCGAACGGGCCGTGGGCCTCCAGGCCCGCCGCGATCTCCAGGGGGTCCACGGCCCGTTC
>NZ_JABERD010000208.1 GCF_013044505.1 Streptomyces sp. S3(2020)
AGATGTTGATAAGAGACAGGTTTGGGGCCGCCGTGGTCGGACTCGCCCGGTTCCTTGGCACCGGGCCAGGCCTTGGCGACCCGGGCTGCCAGGACGAAGTCCTTGCGCAGGGGGTGGCCCTCGAAGTTCTCGGGGAGGAGGAGGTGGTCCAGGGCGGGGTGGCCCTCGAAGACGACGCCGAACATTTCGTGCGTCTCGCGTTCGTGCCAGGCCGCGCCCGCGAAGACGTCGACGGCGCTGGGCAGGGTCGGGGACTCGTGCGGGACGGTGGTGCGGAGCAAGAGTCGTCGTACCGGGGACAGGGCCGCGACATGGGCGGCGACGCGGAAGCCCGTGCCCGGCTCGTCGACCGCGCTCAGCCAGTCGAAGTACGTGCAGCCCAGTTCGTCGCGCGCCGTCTCCAGCGCCGTGATCCAGGATGCCGGCGGCACGTCCACCGTGAGGACCTCGTAGGCCTCCTCGGCAGTGGCCTCCGCGCCGAAGAGTTCCTCGGCGGGGGCGGTCAGCCAGCCGACCGTGGTCATCGTTCCTCCCCCGAGACCGGACCGTCGGACGAACCGGAAGCCGGGCCCGAGGCGGGACCGGAAGCAGTACCTGGAGCCGCACCCCCGCCCGCAGTCACACCGGAAGCCGAGCCGGAACCCCCGCCCGAACCCGAACCCGAACCCGAAGCCGAATCAGAAGCCGAATCCGAAGTCTCATGGCCCGAAGGCGACCCTGGCGCCGATCCCGTACCCACCCCGGAAGCCGTTTCCTCCCCCGCACCCACCCCAGGCCCCCGCACCAACCCGCTCCGAAGCTCAGCCGTGGACGCCCGCCCCCCAGACACCCCGTACCGCTCCCCCAGTGACTCGCGGGCGATCTTCTCCTGGAGTTTGAGGATTCCCTGGAGCAGGGCCTCGGGACGGGGTGGGCAGCCGGGGACGTAGACGTCGACGGGGATGATCTGGTCGACGCCCTTGGTGACGGAGTAGGAGTCCCAGTACGGGCCGCCGCAGTTGGAGCAGGCGCCGAAGGAGATGACGTATTTCGGTTCCGGCATCTGCTCGTACAGGCGCTTGACCGCGGGGGCCATCTTGTCGGTGACCGTGCCGGAGACGACCATGAGGTCGGCCTGGCGGGGGCCCGGTGCGAAGGGGATCACGCCGAGGCGGATGAAGTCGTGGCGGGCCATGGACGCGGCGATGAACTCGATCGCGCAGCAGGCGAGGCCGAAGTTGAAGACCCAGAGGGAGTAGCGGCGGCCCCAGTTGAGGACCACTTTCATCGGCTCGGGGGCGAGGCGGGCGAGGGCGCCCAGCCGTTTCGGCTCGGGGAGCAGCACCGGTTCCGAGGGGGTCACGTCCATGTCAGGACGCCCTTCTTGTATGCGTACAGCAGACCCACGGCCAGGAAGCCGAGGAAGATGAACATCTCTACGAGCGTGGCCGCGCCGTAGCCAGGGGCGGCGAAGACCGTGGCCCACGGGAACAGGAAGATCGAGTCGACGGCGAAGATGACGTAGAGGAAGGCGTAGACGTAGTAGCGGACCTGGGTGTGGGCCCAGCCCTCGCCGACGGGGTCGACGCCGCACTCGTACGTCAGGAGCTTCTCGGGGGTGGGGACGACGGGGCGCAGCAGGCGGCCCGCTCCGAAGGCGACGGCGACGAACAGCACGCCGACGACGGCGAGCAGTCCGACGACCGAGTACGACTGGAAGTAGTCCGCCGCAACGACGACGGTCGACCCGACGGTCGGTTCCGGCACGTCCGTCCCCTCGCTCCCTGTGAACACCTCTGGACCTCTGGACCTGTGAACCTGTGAACCTCTGAACACACCGAAGATCGATGGACACTCGCTGTTCGACGATCTGTACGCACGGGAGTCTAGGGCCTGCTAAAGAGACCGTAAGCAGCCCGTCACGGCTGAACATGCCGGGGTGGGGTTTTCCCCAGGGCATCGCGGCGGTCTGCCTCATGGCGCCGCGGCGCGTCGCGCGGCACGCTAGCCCATATGACCGAACGCCCCAGACACTTCCCGGATCGGAAAGCCGAGGCCACCGCGCCGCTTCCGCCCGTCCGGTTCGCCTACGACGCGCACACCTGGAAGGAGATCACGCATCTCCTCGTCAATCTGCCGGTGGCGTTGCTCGGGTTCGTCTATGTGACGACGGTGCTGTTCACCGGCTTCATGCTGACGGTGACCGTGATCGGGTTCCCCGTGCTCGCGGCCGGGCTGATGGGTGCGCGGAAGCTGGGCGCGATGGAGCGGGCGCGGGCCCGGAAGCTGCTCGGCGTGCGGATCGACGAGCCGAGTCCGCTGCCGCTGAGGAGCAGCAACTCCGGCTTCTTCCAACAGCTGTGGATGATGCTCAAGGATCCGGTGGGCTGGCGGACGATCCTGTACGACTTCATCCGGCTGCCGTGGGGCATCCTCACCTTCACCATCACGCTGACCTCGTTGTTCGTGCTGTGGCCGGTGCTGCCGTTCATCGCGCGGGGCCTGACCAACGCCGACCGGGCGATGGTGCGCGGACTGCTGTCGCCCTCCGACGAGTTGGAGCGGCGGATCGCCGAACTGGAGTCGGACCGGGGGGTCGTGGTGGACGCGGCCGCGTCCGATCTGCGGCGCATCGAGCGCGATCTGCACGACGGGGCGCAGGCCCGGCTGGTCAACCTGGCGATGGGGCTGGGACTGGCGAAGGAGAAGCTCCTTGAGGACCCGGACTACGCGGCGGCGATGGTCTCGGAGGCGCACGGCGAGGTGAAGCTCGCGCTCCAGGAGCTGCGGGATCTGGCGCGGGGCATCCATCCCGCCGTACTCACCGACCGCGGGCTCGACGCCGCCCTGTCCTCCGTGGCCTCGCGCTGCACGGTGCCGGTGAAGGTGACGGCCGATCTCAACGCCAGACCGGCCGCGGCCATCGAGGGCATCGCCTACTTCACCGTCTCCGAGCTGCTGCAGAACGTCAGCAAGCACAGCGGGGCGAGGACCGCGTCCGTCGACGTGTGGCGCACGGAGGAACGGCTGCTCATCCAGGTGTGGGACGACGGCCGCGGCGGCGCCCGCCTCGACGGCGGCACCGGCATGCAGGGCCTCGCGGAACGCCTCGGCGCGGTCGACGGCCTGTTCGTCATCGACTCCCCGCCGGGTGGTCCTACGACGGTGACGGCGGAGCTGCCGTGGCGGGACCGGTCGTTCGACACCGGTCGTAGATGACGCAGGCCGTGGGTGACACCGGGCGTAGGCGCGACCGGGCGTAGGTAGGGAAAACCCCCCTCCCAAGACGCCGACGGACTCCATGGTCCGCCGACCTGCGGCCCAGCAGGGTGGAGGTACGACAGCGACACGACACTCCAGGACACCCCGGGCGGGGGACGAGAGAAGGACGAAGCCGATGGCCACGGACTACGGACAGAGCTACGGGTTCCTCGACGAGGGGACGCGGCGGCGCCGGCTGCCGACGGGGCTGCGGGCGCCGTTCGAGGGGCGCACCTGGCGGGAGTTCGGTTATGTGCTGCTGAGCCTGCCGATCAGCATCGTGCTGTTCACGTACGCCGTCACGATGGTGTCGATCGGCGCCGGGCTGCTGGTGACGTTCCTCGGGATTCCGGTCCTCGCGGCGGGGCTGGCCGGGTGCCGGGGTTTCGGGGCGCTGGAGCGGGCCCGGGCGCGGGGGCTGCTGGGGCTCGATGTCGCCGATCCGGAGCCGCTCAGGATGCGGGGGAACGGGTTTCTGGCGTGGATGGGGGCCGTGCTGAAGAGCGGCACGTCCTGGCGGACGCTGCTGTACTCGGTGATCCATCTGCCGTGGTCGGTGTTCTCGTTCGTCGTCGCCGTGAACTTCTGGGCGTACGGATGGGCGCTGCTGACGTATCCGCTGTGGTTCTGGCTCTTTCCGGTGTACGGCGGTCAGGACGGGCTTCAGCTGTACGGCGACGAGACCCACCACATCTATCTCGACAACCCGTTCGAGATCGGGGTGACCGCGCTGGTCGGACTGCTGTTCACGCTGGCCACGCCGTGGATCGTGCGGGCGCTGACGATGGTGGACCGGGTGATGGTGCACGGGCTGCTCGGGCCGTCCCGGCTGGCCACGCGGGTGGTGGAGCTGGAGTCCGACCGGGGGGTCGTGGTGGATACGGCGGCGGCGGATCTGCGACGCATCGAGCGCGACCTGCACGACGGGGCACAGGCCCGGCTCGTCGCGCTGGCGATGGATCTGGGGCTCGCGAAGGAGAAGCTCGCGGAGGATCCGGAGGCCGCGGCGCGGATGGTGGACGAGGCGCACGGTGAGGTGAAGACGGCGTTGCAGGAGCTGCGGGATCTGGCGCGGGGCATCCATCCCGCCGTACTCACCGACCGCGGGCTCGACGCGGCGTTGTCCTCGGTGGCGTCCCGGTGCACGGTGCCGGTGCAGGTGGAGGTGGACCTTCCGGCGCGGCCGGCGCCCGCGATCGAGGGGATCGCGTACTTCACGGTGTCGGAGCTGCTGCAGAACATCAGCAAGCATTCGCGGGCGACGTGGGCGGCCGTGGACGTGTGGCGGGTGGAGAACCGGCTGATGCTCCAGGTCGTGGACAACGGAGTGGGCGGTGCCGATACGGCCGCGGGGTCCGGGCTCGGTGGGCTGGCGGAGCGGCTGGGCGCGGTGGACGGGATTCTGGTGGTGGATTCGCCGGTGGGCGGGCCTACGCGGGTCACGGCGGAGCTGCCTTGGCGGGGGGAGCGGGCGTTGGTGTGAGCGGGGCGACCGGCGGGTGAGGGCGGCGGGGAGTTTTTCACCCCTGCCGCCCTCACCCGTGCCCGGAGGGCTCCCGGAGGCGACCGGCGACGGGGCGACGGGGTGTCGAGTGCGCGGCGGCGCGGAGTCCGTGGGTCCCGGCGGGACAGGTCGCCGATGTTGTGGCCGGACCTCGTCGTAGCCGAAGGTCTGGCGGTCGTAGGCGGCCTTCCGCCGCGTGGATCAGCACCGTGTCGCCCCGCGGCGCACCACCCCTGCCGTGACGCCGTACGCCGTGGCCAGGGCCAGGGCGGCGGCCCCACCCGACGCAGGTCCGCGGCGTCCGGGAGCGGGAAGGCGAACGCGGCCGGTAGGACCACGTACGCCGCGTAACCGTCACCGTCGGGGAGGTACGCGGCGCGCCCCGCCGGTCTCTTTGAAGGCGACCGCCCGCATAGGCCTTCCCCTCGGCATCAGCATCCGCGTCCGCGCCGGCATCGGCATCGGCATCGGCATCGGCATCGGCATCGAATGATCGACAACAGGCCTCGCGGGAGGCCGAAACCCGCCCTGCCATGCACGTATTCCCATTGATTCCTGTCGCCCCGGCGCAGCAGGATGCGAATGCTGGAATGCTGGACTACGCCCGTCGGGGAGGCGGGCGCGGAGGCGGGTTGTGGGGGGCCGAGGATCGTGGAGGACAGGGTGCGGGTGGTCATCGCCGAGGATTCGGTTCTGCTCAGGGAGGGACTGACCCGGCTGCTGACCGACCGCGGGCACGACGTCGTCGCCGGGGTCGGCGACGGGGAGGCGCTGGTCAAGACCATCACCGAGCTGGACGCGCAGGGGGAACTGCCCGACGTCGTCGTCGCCGATGTGCGGATGCCGCCAACGCACACCGACGAGGGGGTGCGGGCCGCCGTACAGCTGCGGAAGGCTCACCCCGGACTCGGGGTGCTGGTGCTGTCGCAGTACGTGGAGGAGCGGTACGCGACGGAACTGCTCGCCGGTTCGAGTCACGGCGTCGGCTATCTCCTCAAGGACCGGGTAGCCGAGGTTCGTGAGTTCGTGGACGCGGTGGTACGGGTCGCCGAGGGCGGTACGGCGCTGGACCCGGAGGTCGTCGCGCAGTTGCTGGGCCGCAGCCGCAAGCAGGACGTGCTCGCGGGACTCACCCCGCGGGAGCGGGAGGTCCTGGGGCTGATGGCGGAGGGGCGGACGAACTCGGCGATCGCACGGCAGCTCGTGGTGAGCGACGGCGCAGTCGAGAAGCACGTCAGCAACATCTTTCTGAAGCTGGGCCTCTCCCCGAGTGACGGGGATCACCGACGTGTTCTTGCGGTCCTCACCTATCTGAACTCCTGACGCCCTGACACCGTGTCAGCCATATGGGTGACACCCGATAAGCGGGTCCAGAACCGAACGCAAGCGGGGAGCGTCTTGTAGGTCAGCGCCGGGGGGCGAGTAAATCATGACAAGTCGGGGCGGCGGACCGTCTCAAAATCGTGTCCATCATGCGATTGGCCACAGGAAGGCGACCCTTACGGACGTAGGGTTGATCCTGGGCGGGCCTGCGGGAGGGCCTGTCCCGGACAGCTGCCTCGAAGGAGGTCCAGTTCAGTGACCAGCCAGGTCAGTAGCCCAGCGGAGCAGGCCGACGAAGCCGTCGTGGGAGAGCAGCGCAAACCGGCAGGGACCAAGGACGTCCGCCGGCTGGACCGGGTGATCATTCGCTTCGCGGGTGACTCGGGTGACGGTATGCAGCTCACCGGCGACCGCTTCACCTCCGAGACAGCGACCTTCGGCAACGATCTCTCCACACTGCCGAACTTCCCCGCCGAGATCAGGGCGCCTGCCGGAACCCTGCCGGGTGTCTCGTCCTTCCAGCTGCACTTCGCCGACCACGACATCCTCACCCCCGGCGACGCACCGAACGTGCTGGTCGCGATGAACCCGGCCGCCCTCAAAGCCAATATCGGCGACCTGCCGCGCGGCGCGGAGATCATCGTCAACACCGACGAGTTCACCAAACGGGCCATGCAGAAAGTCGGCTACGCGGCCTCGCCGCTGGAGGACGGCTCCCTCGACGGCTACAGCCTCCACCCCGTCCCCCTGACCACCCTGACCGTCGAGGCCCTCAAGGAATTCGACCTCAGCCGCAAAGAGGCCGAACGCAGCAAGAACATGTTCGCGCTCGGCCTCCTGTCGTGGATGTACCACCGGCCCACCGAGGGCACCGAGAAGTTCCTCAAAGCCAAGTTCGCCAAGAAACCCGAGATCGCCAAGGCGAACCTGACGGCCTTCCACGCCGGCTGGAACTTCGGCGAGACCACCGAGGACTTCGCGGTCTCCTACGAGGTCGCCCCCGCCGCCACCGCCTTCCCGACCGGCACCTACCGCAACATCTCCGGGAACCTCGCCCTGTCCTACGGACTGGTCACCGCGTCCCGCCAGGCGGACCTGCCGCTGTTCCTGGGCTCCTACCCCATCACCCCGGCCTCCGACATCCTCCACGAACTGTCCAAACACAAGAACTTCGGCGTGCGCACCTTCCAGGCCGAGGACGAGATCGCGGGTATCGGCGCGGCGCTGGGCGCGGCCTTCGGCGGATCCCTGGCGGTGACGACGACCAGCGGTCCGGGCGTGGCGCTGAAGTCGGAGACCATCGGCCTCGCGGTCTCCCTGGAGCTGCCGCTGCTGGTCATCGACATCCAGCGCGGCGGCCCGTCCACCGGGCTGCCGACCAAGACCGAGCAGGCCGACCTGCTCCAGGCCATGTTCGGCCGCAACGGCGAGGCCCCGGTCCCGGTGATCGCCCCGTGCACGCCCGGGGACTGCTTCGACGCCGCCCTGGAGGCGGCCCGGATCGCGCTGACCTACCGCACCCCGGTGATGCTCCTGTCCGACGGCTATCTGGCCAACGGCTCCGAGCCCTGGCGGATCCCGGACGTCGACGAACTCCCCGATCTGACCGTGCAGTTCACCCAGGGGCCGAACCACACCCTGGACGACGGCACCGAAGTCTTCTGGCCCTACAAACGCGATCCCCAGACCCTGGCCCGCCCGTGGGCCATCCCCGGCACCCCGGGCCTCGAACACCGCATCGGCGGCATCGAGAAGCAGGACGGCACCGGCAACATCTCCTACGACCCCGCCAACCACGACTTCATGGTCCGCACCCGACAGGCCAAAATCGACGGCATCGACGTCCCGGATCTGGAGGTCGACGACCCGCACGAGGCACGCACCCTCGTCCTGGGCTGGGGCTCGACCTACGGACCGATCACGGCGGCGGTACGGCGGCTACGGACCGCCGGGGAGTCCATCGCGCAGGCCCATCTGCGCCACCTCAACCCGTTCCCGCGGAATCTCGGCACGGTGGTGAAGCGTTACGACAAGGTGGTGATCCCCGAGATGAACCTCGGGCAGCTCGCCACTCTGATCCGGGCGAAGTACCTGGTCGACGCCCACTCGTACAACCAGGTGAACGGCATGCCGTTCAAGGCCGAGCAGCTCGCCACGGCTCTCAAGGAGGCCATCGATGGCTGAGACGTCCACGGAAGGCACGGGCACGATCGAGGCGCTTTCCCTCGTGCCCAAGGCCGAGGGCCGGCAGTCCATGAAGGACTTCAAGTCCGACCAGGAAGTGCGCTGGTGCCCCGGCTGCGGTGACTACGCCATCCTCGCCGCGGTACAGGGCTTCATGCCCGAACTCGGCCTGGCCAAAGAGAACATCGTCTTCGTCTCCGGCATCGGCTGCTCCTCCCGCTTCCCGTACTACATGGACACCTACGGCATGCACTCCATCCACGGCCGCGCACCCGCCATCGCCACCGGGCTGGCGACCTCGCGGCGGGACCTGTCGGTATGGGTGGTCACAGGCGACGGCGACGCACTCTCCATCGGCGGCAACCACCTCATCCACGCCCTGCGCCGCAACGTCAACCTCAAAATCCTCCTCTTCAACAACCGCATCTACGGCCTGACGAAGGGCCAGTACTCGCCGACGTCGGAGGTCGGGAAGATCACCAAGTCGACACCGATGGGCTCCCTCGACGCCCCCTTCAACCCGGTGTCCCTCGCCATCGGCGCGGAGGCCTCCTTCGTGGCACGGACCGTCGACTCCGACCGCAAACACCTCACCGAGGTCCTGCGGCAGGCAGCGGCTCACCCGGGCACGGCACTGGTGGAGATCTACCAGAACTGCAACATCTTCAACGACGGCGCCTTCGAAGTCCTCAAGGACCGACAGCAAGCCGAGGAGGCGGTGATCCGGCTGGAACACGGCCGGCCGATCCGCTTCGGCACGGACAGTTCACGCGGAGTCGTACGAGACCTGGACACCGGCGACTTGAAGGTGGTCGACGTGACGGACGCAAACGAGGCGGACATCCTCGTCCACGACGCCCACGCCCCCTCCCCCACCACCGCCTTCGCCCTCTCCCGCCTCGCCGACCCGGACACCCTCCACCACACCCCCATCGGCGTGCTGCGGTCCGTGGACCGGCCCGTCTACGACACGCAGATGGCCGACCAACTGGACACGGCGATCGAACAGAACGGCAAGGGCGACCTCGCCGCACTGCTGGCCGGCGGCGACACCTGGACGGTCGTGGGCTGACCGTAGGCAGACACACGAAGGGCCCGGATGCGGTTCGGCATCCGGGCCCTGTGTCTGTCAGGCCTCAGGGATGTCCCGCTTGGCGCGAAGGAGGGTTTCCCGGGTGATCACGACGATTCGCTCGTAGTCGGCACGGGAGGCATCCGATGGGAGCATCCCGTCCAGCTCCTCGGTCCTGTCAGTGCCGATGACCGCGAAAGTGCCGTCGCTGAGCTCAAAGAGGTCGGGACAATTCTCCCCTCCCAGGCTTCCTCGCGCACGGGGCGAGTCCCCGAGTCGGCGGACGATACTGACTGCGGGGAGTTCGCTGTACACGCGGGGGACCTCTGTCTGTGCCGAGCGGATCAAGTCCAGCCGTGGAATGTGAAGTTGATACTTCGTCCGGGGAACTTAGCAGCCAGGGTTCAAGCCACGGGCTGATATACCCAGTTCACTCGGAAGGACCCACGACCCACCAATCCCGGCCGCTGGCGAGCTCCTCCATCATCTCGTCGACGGCTCGGCCCACTCTCGCCTCCAGCGACTCGCGCGCCAACGCCCTACGCGCATCGCCAGTCATGTCCCAGTAATCCTGGAAGGTCGCGTTCGAGCACCACAGCCTCAGGTAGCCGATCAGTTCCTCCCAGTCGATGGCGTCCGACCGGTAATGCAACATGATCGCGCTGTACTGCGCATTGATGAAGAGCATCTGCTTACGCCTGCTCTCCGACAACCCTTCCAACGTACTCATGGCTTCCGCCAGCGCAGGATCCCCAAGGGCACGCCCCGTCTGCTCCGCCATGATGCGGTGCAACTGAATCAGGTTGGCCTTGCGGATCTCCTCGGTGAGGGAGGTGAGTTGCCGGAGAACGCTTTCCAGGAGAGCCTCCTGGCTGAGTGAAGAATCGATCCTTCGCGCGTCCGGATTCTGTGCGGCCAATGCGAACCCCCCGGGTCTACGCCCCTGACATGTATGTGCCCGTACGGCGCGATCCGCATACGTTCAGGTGGCCGAACCGCCCGCATCATCCCTGCTCAGAACCCCTCTTCCGCGCGTCGTACCCCTCCCGCGCCTCCCGCACCGCCCCCATCCGCGTCTCCGTCCACATCGCGAGCCCCCGTACCTGTTCCGCCGCCTCTCGTCCCAGTTCGGTGAGTGAGTAGTCGACCCGCGGTGGGATCACCGGTTTGGCGTCGCGGTGGAGGAATCCGTCGCGTTCCAGGGTCTGGAGGGTCTGCGTGAGCATCTTCTCGCTGACGCCGCGGCCGAGGACGCTGATCGCGCGGCGGAGTTCGCTGAAGCGGTACGGGCGGTCCAGGAGGGCGATGAGGACGAGGACGCCCCAGCGGCTGGTGACGTGCTCCAGGACCAGGCGGTGCGGGCACATCGTCTCGGTGGCGGTCGTCTCGACGCTGCTTACTCCCATGCCAGTACCTTACTTCAAAGTGGGTACTTTCGCAGAGTTAGCGCACATCCTAGGGTTAGTGCCATCCGCACCCCACAAGGAGTTCGCACATCATGAGCATCGTCGTCACCGGAGCCACCGGTCACCTGGGCCGCCACGTCGTCGAGCAGCTGCTGGAGAAGGTGCCGGCCGACCAGGTCACCGCCGTCGTCCGCAGTACCGAGAAGGGCGCCGACCTCGCGGCGAAGGGTGTGAAGATCGCGGTCGCGGACTACAACGCCCCCGAGACCTTCGGCAGCCTCTTCGCCGCCGGCGACAAGGTGCTGCTGATCTCCGGCAACGAGTTCGACAAGGGCCGGGTCAACCAGCACAAGGTCGTCATCGACGCCGCCAAGGCCGCCGGCGTGGCCCTGCTCGCGTACACCAGCGCTCCCGGCTCCCTCACCGCCGCGCTCGCCGACGACCACCGCGGCACCGAGGAGGCGCTGCTCGCCTCCGGCCTGCCGTACGCCCTGCTGCGCAACGGCTGGTACCACGAGAACTACACGGAGAACCTCGCCCCCGTCCTCCAGTACAGCGCCGTCACCCAGGCCGCCGGTGAGGGCCGGGTCTCCTCCGCCTCGCGCGCCGACTACGCGGCCGCCGCGGTCGCCGTACTGACCGGCGAGGGCCACGAGAACCAGACGTACGAGCTGGGCGGCGACGAGGCGTGGGGCTTCGCCGAGTACGCGGCCGAGCTCAGCAAGCAGACCGGCAAGGAGATCGCCTACCACTCCGTCTCGGTCGAGGAGTACACCGGCATCCTGGCCGGCGCCGGGCTGCCCGCGCCGCTCGCCGCGATCCTCGCGGGCGTCGACACCTCCATAGCCGAGGGCGAGCTCGTCGTCTCCTCCGGCGACCTCTCCCGGCTCGCCGGCCGTCCGACCAGCCCGCTGTCCGACGCGATCGCGGCCGCGCTCAAGGGCTGATCGCCGATCACCCGCCAGGACGCGCTCCCGGGCACTCCTCCGAGGGCCCCTGAGCCCCCCACCCCCGCCTGTCATGACCGTATGGCGATACGGGCATGACAGGTGGGGGTGCTCGGCGTTACCTTCGTGCAGGCGAGGTCGACGTGAGAGGGAGGGCCCGTGAGCGGGAAGCCGAAGGGTGAGCGGCACATAGGACTGCTGAACGGTTTCGCCGCGTACGGGATGTGGGGGCTCTTCCCCCTCTACTTCCCCCTGCTGAAGCCCGCCGGACCGGCCGAGGTGCTCGCCCACCGGATGGCCTGGTCCTTCCTCGTCGTCGCCCTGGCCCTGGTCGTCGTACGACGCTGGAAGTGGGCCGGTGAGCTGCTGCGGCAGCCGCGCAAGCTCGCGCTCATCGCGGTCGCCGCGGCCACCATCGCGGTCAACTGGGGCGTCTACATCTGGGCCGTGAACAACGAACGGGTCGTCGAGGCCTCCCTCGGCTACTTCATCAACCCCCTGGTCACCATCGCGATGGGCGTGCTGCTCCTGAAGGAGCGGCTGCGACCCGTGCAGTGGGCGGCGGTCGCCGTCGGGGCCGGGGCCGTGGTCGTGCTCACCGTCGGGTACGGGCGGCCGCCGTGGATCTCGCTCGTCCTCGCCTTCTCCTTCGCCACCTACGGGCTCGTGAAGAAGAAGGTCAACCTCGGTGGACTCGAATCACTGGCCGCCGAGACCGCGATCCAGTTCCTGCCCGCGCTCGGCTACCTGCTGTGGCTGACCGCGCACGGCGACGCCACCATCACCACCGAGGGCCCCGGGCACGCCGCCCTGCTCGCCGGGACCGGACTGGTCACCGCGCTCCCGCTGATCTGCTTCGGCGCGGCGGCCATCCGCGTGCCCCTGTCCACCCTCGGTCTGCTCCAGTACCTCGCGCCGGTCTTCCAGTTCCTGCTCGGCGTCACCTACTTCCACGAGGCCATGCCGCCGGAGCGCTGGGCCGGCTTCTCGCTGGTCTGGCTGGCGCTGTCGCTGCTCACCTGGGACGCGCTGCGCACCGCCCGCAGGCTCAGGGCGGAGACCAGCAGGCCCAGCACCACCATCGCGACGGGCACCACGAGCGCCGTACGGAACGCGGACAGCGTCTCCTCGGGCCCCGCCCCGGTGGAAGCCAAGCCGTAGACGGCCGTCACCGCGGAGATCCCGACCGCCGAACCGAACTGGGTGGACGTGGTCAGCAGCCCGCCGGCCAGCCCCTGCTCGGCATCGTTCACCCCGTCGGTCGCCGCGATCGTCAGCGGCCCGTACGCCAGTGCGAAGGCGGTACCGGCGACGAACAGCGTCGGCAGCATCGCCAGGTACGGCCAGTCCATGCCGACCGGCAGGAACAACCCGTACGCCACCACCGCCAGCACGAAGCCGCCGACGATCACGCGCGCGTGCCCGAACCGCGTGACCAGCCGTGGGGTGAGGGTGGGTGCCAGTACGGCGTCGCAGCCCATGATCACCAGGGCGATCGCGGTCTGGAGCGCCGACCAGCCGCGCAGTTCCTGGAGATACAGCGTCACGACGAACTGGAAGCCGAAGAAGGCCCCGACGAAGAGCATCATGCCGACGTTGGCCCGGACCACCGGCCCCTCGCGCAGGATGCCGAGCCGGACCAGGGGGCTCGCGGAGCGGCGTTCGACGGCCACGAAGAGCGCGGCGAGCAGCAGCGCCGCGAGGGCCGACGCCGCCGTCAGCGGCCAGCCGTGCAGTCCGTGTTCCAGGCGTACGACGGTGTAGGCGGCCAGCAGCATGGCGCCGGCGACGGTGATCGTGCCGGGCAGGTCGAAGCTCCGGCGTCCGGTCCGCGGGGGCTCCTGGTGCGGAATCAGCCGCACCGCCGCCACCAGCAGCGCGCCGGCCATCAGGACCGGGGCGAAGAACACCCAGCGCCAGTCGATCGAGGTGAGCAGGCCGCCGATCACCAGGCCCAGCGAGAAGCCGCCGGCGGCGGTACCGGCGTAGACGAGGAGGGCCTTGTCGCGCTGTGGGCCCGCCGCGTACGAGGTCGTGATCAGGGAGAGCGCGGCCGGTGTCATGAACGCGGAGGCCATTCCGGTGACGAAGCGGGCGACGATCAGCATCCAGCCCTCGGTCGCGAACCCGCCGAGGCCGGAGAAGGCGAGGAAGACCGCCAGCCAGAGCAGGAACATCCGGCGGCGGCCGAGCAGGTCGGCGGCGCGGCCGCCGAGCAGGGTGAAGCCGGCGTAGCCGAG
Organism: Streptomyces sp. S3(2020); assembly: GCF_013044505.1. Classification (GTDB taxonomy): domain Bacteria; phylum Actinomycetota; class Actinomycetes; order Streptomycetales; family Streptomycetaceae; genus Streptomyces. The sequence continues at coordinate 13,917 of NZ_JABERD010000208.1, forward strand.
GACATAGGCGCTCATCACCCACGCCGCGGTGTCCGTCGCGAGCCCGAGGTCGGATCTGATCGACGGGATCGCGATCGCCATCATCGCGATGTCGGCGCCCTCCAGGAAGACCGTTCCGCAGAGGACGAGTAACAGCGCCCACGCGCGCGTGCCCATGGCAGTGCTCCGTAAATAGGGGGACGGTTACCCGAATGAGGGTCGGTTCCCTCTTGTAACCACCCCCAGCCTCCGGCAGCATCGACAGACATGGAAGAAGGCACTTCGAAGTCACCTGGTTACTGCGAGAGCACCGTGGACTACGGCGACGCCGACCCCTTCCAATGGGACACCCGGGAGGACTGCCAGGTAAGGCAGATTCTCGATCGGGTCGCCGACAAGTGGTCGCTTCTTGTCATCGCCCTGCTGGAGAACCGGCGGCTCCGCTTCACTCAACTGCGCCGGGAGATCGACGGCGTCAGCCAGCGCATGCTGACCGTGACGCTGCGGCAGCTGGAGCGGGACGGGCTGGTGAAACGGACCGTGCATCCGGTGGTGCCGCCGCGGGTGGAGTACGAACTGACGCCGCTGGGCGGGACGTTGCACGCCACGATCCAGTCGTTGGTGACATGGGCGGAGGCGCATCAGGGGGAGATCGCGGCGGCGCGGGAGGCGTACGACCGACGGGGGGCGGAGGCGGTCTAGCGGGGCCGCGCGTGCCGGGCTCTGTCAGTGGGCGACGCTATAAGTGACTGCATGACTCCTGTGCACTGGAAGCTCGTCATCGATGCCGGAAACCCCCAGGCCCAGGCCGACTTCTGGGCCGCCGCGCTGCGCTACGAGGTCGAGGACAACGACGCCTTGATCCGGCGGCTGCTGGAGCTCGGCGCCCTGCCGCGCGAGGCCACGGTCGAGTTCCACGCCCGGCTGGCCTTCCGCGACCTGGTCGCCGTACGGCATCCGGACGACCCCTACGACCAGGACAGCGGCACCGGCCTGGGCCGGCGGCTGCTGTTCCAGCGGGTGCCGGAGGAGAAGGCGGTCAAGAACCGGCTCCATCTCGATCTGCACCCGGGCGACGGGAAGCGGGCGTCCGAGGTGGAGCGGCTGACGGGGCTCGGCGCGAGTGTGCTGCGGGAGGTGAGGGAGGCCGGGGGTGAGTGGGTGGTGATGGCGGATCCGGAGGGGAACGAGTTCTGCGTGCAATGAGCTCCACGTGGGATGACGCGTTCCGGATTCCGAACTCCCTGTCCTGATACCGCTCTTGACGGAGAGTTAGTCACAGCTTCACCATCCAGGCACCCCATTCGCTGTGGAATCCCTGTGATTCCCGAGGAATCCGGAGCCCCCCACCATGAAGCTCTCCGTTTCCGGGCGTGCGTCGACGGCCGGTCTTGTCACGGCCGTCATGCTGCTGACCGGCGGATCCATAGCCGGCGCGGCGCCCGCGCCCGAGGTGACCGCCGCTGCCGCCGCGCCCGACATCCCCGTGGCCAACGTCAAGGCCCACCTCACCCAACTCCAGTCCATCGCCACCGCCAACGGCGGCAACCGGGCGCACGGCCGCGCCGGTTACAAGGCCTCGCTCGACTATGTGAAGGCCAAGCTGGACGCCGCCGGATACACCACGACCATCCAGCAGTTCACGTCCTCCAGCCGCGTCGGCTACAACCTGATCGCCGACTGGCCGGGCGGCGACACCAACCAGGTCGTCATGGCCGGCTCGCACCTGGACAGCGTCACGTCCGGGGCGGGCATCAACGACAACGGGTCCGGCTCGGCGGCGGTCCTGGAGACCGCGCTGGCCGTGTCGAGAGCCGGGTACCAGCCCACCAAGCATCTGCGGTTCGCCTGGTGGGGCGCGGAGGAGCTGGGGCTCGTGGGCTCCCGCTACTACGTCAACAACCTGTCCTCGGCGAACCGCGCGAAGATCAGCGGGTATCTGAACTTCGACATGATCGGCTCGCCCAACCCCGGCTACTTCGTCTACGACGACGATCCGGTGATCGAGAAGACCTTCAAGGACTACTTCACCGGCCTCGGCGTTCCCACCGAGATCGAGACCGAGGGCGACGGCCGCTCCGACCACGCGCCGTTCAAGAGCGCGGGGGTGCCGGTGGGCGGGCTGTTCACCGGGGCCAGCCGTACGAAGACGGCGGCGCAGGTGGCCAAGTGGGGCGGGACGTCCGGGCAGGCGTTCGACCGGTGCTACCACTCCTCCTGCGACACGACGTCGAACATCAGCGACACGGCCCTGAACCGGAACAGTGACGCGGCGGCGTACGCCGTGTGGGAGCTCTCCTCCTAGGAGCCGAGCTTGCGGGCGCGCTCGGCGAGACGGCCCATCCTGGTCCGGGCCGAGTCGAGTTGCTCGATGTCCTCGGCCGCCGGGCCGCCCTCCAGGGTCAGCTCGGTCCACAGGCCGATCAGGTCGACTCCCATGCGCAGGCCCTGCTCGGGGTCGCGTACGGCACGCCAGGCGGTCGCCGCGCTCTGGACGTTGCCGTACGCGGCCTCCGTGTCCCTCGCGTGGTGGCGGGTGCGGGCCAGGTCGAGGGAGAGCCCGAAGGCGCGGGCCGGGTCGCCGGCCAAGTAGGCGATGTACGCGGTGAGTTCGAGCAGCCGCAGCACCTCGGGGTGGTCCGCTCCGAGCGCGTGGGAGGCCTCGACGACCGTCTGCTCGGCGAGCTGCGCGGCCTCCGTGATCCGGCCCGCCTTCACGGCCTCGTTGATCCGCGCCATCGGCCCGACGAGGAACACGGTCCCGCCGCCGTCGTACGCCGTCGCCGGGTCGTCCCCCAGCACGGCCTCGGCCACGGCGTCGAAGCCGCGGGGCGGGGTGGGCTTGGGGTCGGGGTCCTCGACGGGGGTGGTGGCGGTGAAATCGAGAAG
>NZ_JABERD010000209.1 GCF_013044505.1 Streptomyces sp. S3(2020)
TCGAGCAGGCGCATGGTGCGGCAGCTCGTGGCATGGGCTTTCTTTGTGGAAGCAGAGGGCGGCATGCGGGAGGCGCCGGTGTCGCGTGGGTTGGGAGAGGTGTTTAAGAGACAGGTGCCGCCCGGCGTCCCTGCGGGGGGCCAGGGGTGCGTCGCCCACTGGGCCGACGCCGCCCTGGGCCCCGGCAGGGACGCCGGGCAGCACGACGGCAAGGCCACCCTGTCCGACGCCAGCGCCGAACGGGCCGCGGCATCCCTGGGCCTGAGCATGGCTCAGGTGCGTGCCGAGTGGGACACCGCCCGGCTCGCCGGACTGGTCGAGGTGCACGGCGACAGCGCCCGCCCCGGCTGGCGCCTGCGCGCCTGGGACCGCGACGACAGCGCCGTCCTGCGGGGCTGGGTCGCCCTCTTCGACGCCTGGTCGCTCGCCCACCCGGAACCCGCGGAGCAGGAGGCCGCGACGGTCGCCGAGGTCGTCTCCGCCATGCCCCAGGTGCTGTCCTTCCTCCAGCTCTCCGCCGGACCCGAGCCCGTGGAGCAGCTGCTGGACCTCCTGGAGCAGCGGGTCACCGAACTGCGCACCGAACGCTGCGAGATCCCCTACGGTCCGCAGCCCGACCCGGACCAGGCGCAGCCCCGGGACACCCCGCTCGGTCCCCTCCTCGACTGGGCCCTGCGCGCCCTCGCCTCCGTCGGCGCCCTCACCTACGGCGACGGCCAGGCCACGCTGACCCCGCTCGGCAGCTGGGCGGTGTGGGTCAAGCTGGAGCAGATCTGCGTCGCCGCGCAGAGCCCCGCCGGCAACATCGAGGCCGTCGCCGAGGAGATGCTCCGCGGCTGCGCCCAGCTCCGCCCCAAGGCGGCCCGCGACGAGTACCGCGCCTGGCTCGCCGCCAGACCCGTCGGCAGCGCCGTCACCGAGCTCCTCGGCGCCGCCCGCGGCGAGGACGCCCTGCTGCGCGGCCTCGCCTTCGAGGCGCTGCGGGTCGTCGGCGCCCCCGCCGAGCCCGATGTGCGCGCGGTGACCGAGGAGCCCGGCCTGCGGCCGTACGCCCTCCTCTGGCTCGCCGTGCACGACGGCGCCGATCCGGAGGACGCCCACGAGGTGCTCACCCGGGAGGAGGCCACCTGGCTGTGGGTCGACACCGCCGCCGCCGTGGCCGACCACGGGGAGGCCCCGCTGCTGGTGCGGCATCTGGAGTCCGCGGTGCAGCCGACCGTCCCCATGCTCCTCGACGAGGTGCGCGCCGTCGGTCACCCCCGCACGGTGCAGGTCCTGGTGGCGCTCGCCGCCGCCCACCCCGACCCCGCGCTGGCCAAGGCGGTCCGCCGGGCGGCCTTCCAGGTGCACACGGGAGGCAGCTGACAGCGGGTCAGGCCGTGATCTCGGGGGCGTACGTCCCGAAGCTCCACACATTGCCTTCGAGATCCCGGGCCATGTAGTCCCGCGCCCCGTAGTCCTGGTCGGTCGGGGGCATCAGGATCTCCGCGCCCTGCTCCACCGCCCGTCGGTGGTGTGCGTCGACGTCGTCCACGACGACGTACACCCCGGTGGTGCCGGCGTCCTTCATGGCGGCGTCGAACTTGCTGCCGGTGCCCTTCGAGCCGAGCATGACCGCTCCGTTGCCCTGCACCAGCTCGGCATGGGCCACCTTGCCGTCCTCGCCCTCGTAGACGGCCAGCTCGGAGAAGCCGAAAGCCTCCGTGAGCTGCTTCACCGCTGCCTTGGCGTCCGCGTACACCAGCGTCGGATAGATGCTGGGCCGCCCACCGCTCGTGCCTGCCATGCCGATCACTCCCTTGTGATCAAATGCCGCGAATCCGAACCTGTCACCAGTCTCGCAGCGACCACTGACAACGGCCCCTGACCAGCCAGAACACCCCCAGGACAGCTCAGCGGAAGGTGTTGCACCGGGCCATGTCACCGGTCTCGAACCCCTGGTGGAACCACTGCTGGCGCTGCGCCGCCGACCCGTGCGTCCACGACTCGGGCGTCACCCGCCCCTGGAACCGCTCCTGGATCCGGTCGTCACCCACGGCCGCCGCAGCGTCCAGACCGTCGGCGATGTCCGCCTCGGTGAGGCTGGTGATCAGCGGCCGCCCCGTCGACTCGTCCTTCGTCGTGGTCGCGTGGTGCGCCCACACCCCCGCGTAGCAGTCGGCCTGGAGCTCCACCTTCACCGCGTTGCTGTTCTCACCCGTGCGCCCGTCCTGCGACCGGCTCAGGGTGCCCATCAGGTCCTGCACATGGTGCCCGTACTCGTGCGCGACGACGTATGCCTGCGCGAAGGCGCCGCCGCTCGCGCCGAACTTGGAGCGCAGCTCGTCGAAGAAGCCCAGGTCCAGATAGACCTTGCGGTCGCCGGGGCAGTAGAACGGCCCGACCGCCGAGGTGGCCGCGCCGCACGCGGTGCCGACCCGCTGGCTGAAGAAGACGGTGGGGGAGCGGGTGTACGTCCCGCTGCGCCGCTGGAACTCCTGGTCCCAGTAGTCCTGCACGCTGTTGACCACGGCCACCATGCGGCAGTCGTCCCTGGTGTTCGCGTCCTGGCCGGTGCGGCAGGACTGCTGGACCTGGGCGAGGGCGGACGCGGTGGCCACCGGCTGCCCGCCGCCCTCGTCGGTGAGCCCGAGCTGGTCGGGGCCGACCCCGAGAAACAGCCCCAGCAGCAGGGCGATCAGCCCGGCGATGCCGCCGCCCACGGTCGCCCTGCCCCCGGGGATGCGGCTGCCGCGCACGTCCTGGACCTCGGAGGTGTCCAGCTGGGCGTCGTCGTCGAACTGCATGCCGTCATCGTGATCCACGGCTCCGGCACCCGCACCCGGAGGAGCCCGAACACCCGCACCCAGAAAAAGTGCTTGCACGCCCCCGTTAGACTTGGCCCATGGCCATTCTCCTCGCGCATTAGACGGCGGGAACGTCCTCAGCCGCCCGACCGCCAAACAACCTGCCCTGGAGTCTGTCCGTGATCTCCGCCTCCGGTATCGAGCTGCGCGCCGGCGCCCGAGTCCTCATCGAGTCCGCCACCTTCCGAGTCGCCAAGGGCGACCGCATCGGTCTGGTCGGCCGCAACGGCGCGGGGAAGACCACCCTCACCAAGTGCCTCGCCGGCGAGGGCCAGCCGGCCGGCGGCACCATCACCCGCTCCGGAGAGGTCGGCTACCTCCCGCAGGACCCCCGCACCGGCGACCTCGACGTCCTCGCCCGCGACCGGATCCTCTCCGCGCGCGGTCTCGACGTACTGATCCGCAAGATGCGTGAGAACGAGCAGCGGATCGCCAACGGCAGCGGTGCCACCCGTGACAAGGCCATGCGGCAGTACGAGCGCCAGGAGACCGAGTTCCTCACCAAGGGCGGGTACTCCGCCGAGGCCGAGGCCGCCACCATCGCGGCCGCGCTCAACCTGCCCGACCGGGTGCTCGGCCAGCCGCTGCACACGCTCTCCGGTGGTCAGCGCCGCCGTATCGAGCTGGCGCGGATCCTGTTCTCGGACGCGGACACCCTGCTCCTCGACGAGCCCACCAACCACCTCGACGCCGACTCGATCGTCTGGCTGCGCGACTACCTCAAGACCTACCGCGGCGGCTTCATCGTGATCTCCCACGACGTCGACCTGGTCGAGACGGTCGTCAACAAGGTCTTCTACCTGGACGCCAACCGCGCCCAGATCGACGTCTACAACATGGGCTGGAAGCTCTACCAGCAGCAGCGCGAGGCCGACGAGAAGCGTCGCAAGCGCGAGCGGCAGAACGCCGAGAAGAAGGCCGCCGCGCTGCACTCGCAGGCCGACAAGATGCGCGCCAAGGCCACCAAGACGGTCGCCGCGCAGAACATGGCCAAGCGGGCCGACCGGCTGCTCGCCGGGCTCGACGCGGTGCGGGTCTCCGACAAGGTCGCCAAGCTCCGCTTCCCCGACCCCGCGCCCTGCGGCAAGACCCCGCTGACGGCCGAGGGACTGTCGAAGTCCTACGGCTCCCTGGAGATCTTCACCGACGTCGACCTGGCCATCGACAAGGGCTCCAGGGTCGTCATCCTCGGTCTCAACGGCGCCGGAAAAACGACCCTGCTCCGGCTCCTCGCCGGTGCCGAGCAGCCGGACACCGGCGCGGTCGTCCCCGGTCACGGGCTCAAGATCGGCTACTACGCCCAGGAGCACGAGACCCTGGACCCGGAGCGCTCGGTCCTGGAGAACATGCGCTCCTCCGCCCCCGACCTGGACCTGGTCGAGGTCCGCAAGGTGCTGGGTTCCTTCCTGTTCTCCGGCGACGACGTGGAGAAGCCCGCCGGGGTCCTCTCCGGCGGTGAGAAGACCCGTCTGGCCCTCGCCACCCTGGTCGTCTCCTCGGCGAACGTGCTGCTCCTGGACGAGCCCACCAACAACCTCGACCCGGCCAGCCGCGAGGAGATCCTCGGCGCGCTGCGCACCTACAAGGGCGCGGTCGTGCTGGTCACCCACGACGAGGGCGCCGTCGAGGCGCTCCAGCCGGAGCGGATCATTCTGCTGCCGGACGGGGTCGAGGATCTGTGGGGTTCCGACTACGCGGACCTCGTCGCCCTCGCTTGATCGAACGGTTGATCAACTAGGTATGGATCATTCGGCTTACCGGTGATCCATCATCTGTGTGAGATCTCCTCGTACCGAGGTGTGTCCTACATCCACTTCGCGGCCGATCCCTTTATCGACAAGGGCTCGGCCGCGCCGCGTCTCTGACCAGGCACTTCACAAAAGAACCCGTTCGGCGGTACGAACAGCTCTTCGCGGAATCACAGATTCCGTATGTGGGGATGCGCTCCTGTCGTCACAACCTTGTCTTACGGACCTTGCCGAATGGGTGGCCATGAAGCCCCGGAGGGGTGATCATGAGGGGACCAGAGCGCACTTCCCATGAGGAGGCACGGGTGGCCGAGACTCTGAAGAAGGGCAGCCGGGTAACCGGCGCCGCGCGCGACAAGCTCGCGGCAGACCTGAAGAAGAAGTACGACTCCGGTGCGAGCATCCGAGCGCTGGCCGAGGAAACCGGCCGCTCGTATGGCTTCGTACACCGGATGCTCAGCGAGTCCGGCGTCACGCTCCGTGGGCGTGGCGGCGCGACCCGGGGCAAGAAGGCCGCGTCGTCCTGATTCCGGGCGGCCCCTCGGCTTCGATGGTGGCCACCCGGTCGGTCTTCTGATCGTCCGGGTGGTTACTGTGCAGTCACTTAGCCGTGCCAAGTGGCACGGAGGATGACCGCACTCATCGGAGGCGCCCCATGGGCCAGGAACTCGTTCCCCTGCTCGACAAGGACGGCGTACGGCTCACCGTCGACAACGCGCTCGCCACGGTGACGCTGACCAACCCCGCCAAGCGCAACGCGCAGAGCCCCGCTCTGTGGCGCGCGCTCGCCGAGGCCGGTCGGCTCGTGCCCGGCTCCGTCCGTGTCGTCGTGCTGCGTGGCGAGGGCAAGTCCTTCTCCGCGGGGCTCGACCGGCAGATGTTCACGCCGGAGGGGATCGAAGGCGAACCGTCGTTCATCGACCTCGCCCGCAGTGGTGACGCCGAACTCGACGCTGCCATCGCGGAGTTCCAGGAGGGCTTCACCTGGTGGCGGCGTAGCGACATCGTGTCCATCGCCGCCGTCCAGGGGCATGCCATCGGGGCGGGCTTCCAGCTCGCGCTCGCCTGCGACTTCCGCGTCGTCGCCGACGACGTGCAGTTCGCCATGCGCGAGACCGGCCTCGGCCTCGTCCCGGACCTCACGGGCACGCATCCTCTCCTCTCGCTGGTCGGCTACGCCCGGGCGCTGGAGATCTGCGCCACCGGGCGCTTCGTGCCGGCCGAGGAAGCGGTGAACACCGGCCTCGCCAACATCGCCGTACCGCTCGATCAGCTCGACGGCGCGGTCCAGGACCTGGCCGCGGCACTGCTGGCCGCCCCCAGGGACGCTGTCATCGAGACGAAGGCCCTGCTGCGCGGTGCGCAGGACCGCACCTACGACGAGCAGCGCGCCGCCGAGCGCGCCGCTCAGACGCGCCGTCTGCGGGACCTGGCCGGCGTGGGCGAGTAAGCACTCCAGCCCTCACCCGACGACGGTCACCAGCACCGCCACCGTCGGGCGACCGGGGAGCGCCTTCCCCACCTCCCGGCGGACCGCCCGGGCGACCTCCACCGCCCGGCGCTCCGCGTCCACCGCCACCTCCACCCGGACGTGGCGCCGCGGCAGGGCCGTCCCGCCCTGCCGCTCCTCGACCTGCACCGCACGGCCCAGCGCCGCGGTCAGCCCGATGACCCCCGGCACCGACAGCGCCGCGCCGGCCACGGGATCGTCACCGGCCCCGGCCGACGCCGGTTCCGGCTGCCGTAGGGGGGCGGCTTCCGGTTCCTCGTCCAGCAGGGACGTCACCCGCAGGTCGACCTCGGTCACCGTCAGACCGAGCCGTTCCGTCGCCGCCGTCGCCAGGGCGGCGCGCAGCAGCGCAGCCGTGGCCGGCAGCGGCTCGTCCGCCGTCGCCGCGAACTCCGCCGTCACCCGCAGCGGGCCCGGCGGCAGCGCACTGGGCGGAGGCGGTACGGCGGGGTCGTGCACGTCCTCCGGGTCGGCGAGGGCGATCCGCAGCCCGTCGAGGCGTACGCCGCTCAGCTCCCGTACCGCACGCCGCAGCACCGCCTCGGCCGCCTGCTCCGCGATCCACGCGCCGTCGTGCGCGCCGCCCAGCGGCAGCAGCCTCCCGAGCCCCAGCTGATGCCGCACTCTCCCCGCCCACCGGTCCGCCGTCATTGCTCCAGCCTGCCGCATCACCGGCGCACGAGGACGCAACCCCACTTACCGTGGTCCCAGGACGACGACCGAAAGGGAGGACGTACGGCGATGACCGACATGACGCAGAGCCCTGAGGCGGAGACGGGCGTGCAGCCGCGCAAGCCCACCAAACGAGGCGGCGGGGATCCGGCGACCCGGGGGCGGACCACCATCGCCGACGGGGTCGTGGAGAAGATCGCCGGGCTGGCGGCCCGGGACGTGGTCGGCGTGCACGCGATGGGCAGCGGGCTGAGCCGCACCTTCGGGGCCGTGCGGGACCGGGTGCCGGGCGGCGCGAAGTCCGTGACCCGAGGGGTGAAGGTCGAGGTCGGCGAGGTGCAGACCGCGCTCGATCTGGAGATCGTCGTCGACTACGGCGTGTCGATCAACGAGGTGGCCCACGCCGTTCGGGAGAACGTGATCGCGGCGGTGGAGCGGATGACCGGCCTGGAGGTCGTCGAGGTCAACATCGCGGTGAGCGATGTGAAGCTGCCCGAGGAAGAGGACGAAGAGCCGGAGTCCCGGCTCCAGTGATTCTGGTGAGAGCTGAGGGGAGCGCACCATGAGCATGGCCGTGGCCGGCATGATCGCCGGCATGGCACTGGGCTTCGCCGGGTACTTCGGCGGGTTCGGTGCCTTCCTGCTGGTGGCGGCCCTGGGCGCCATCGGTTTCGTCGTCGGGCGGTTCCTGGAGGGGGACCTGGAACTCGGTGACTTCTTCCGTCCCCGCGACGGTCGCCGTGACCGGCGGTGACATGGGTGACCACCGACTCGGGTGAACTCCGCAGACCCCTGACCGTCGTCCCGCCCGGCGAACGCGGCGCGACCCGGATCGCCGACCGGGTCGTGGCGAAGATCGCCTCCCAGGCGGCGCGCGAGGCGGTCGGGGAGGTCCCCGGGGACGCGGCGCCCCCGCACGCCACGGTCGTCGTCCACCATCGGACCGTGCGCGTCCGGGTCCACCTCGAACTCGACTACCCCACCGACATAGGCGCCCGCTGTTCCCGGGTGCGTCGGCATGTGGCGGAGCGGGTACGCGCGTTGGTGGGAATGGAGGTGCCGGAAGTCGCCGTGCATGTGGAGCGGCTGCATCCGGCACACGGCGCGGCACAGGGGAGGACGCGATGAGCGAGTCCCAGGGCTCGGAGGGAACGACACAGCGGCTGCCGGTTCTGGAGAAGGCGACCGAACCCGACAACGCACCACCACCTGTCCTGGCGGGCGGGGACGAGGGCCGCTTCTGGTCGGCGCGACGGGTCCCGGCGGCCGTCGTCGCGCTGCTGCTCATGGTGACCGCCGGATTCTTCCTCTACGACATCACCGCGGTCCGCGCCGAGCAGCCCGCCATGCGCTGGCGCCGCGAGCTGGCCGCGCAACTCGCCGAACGCCCCCTCGACGACATCTGGGTCCTCGTCGGCGCCGGCATCGCCGCCGCGCTCGGCGGCTGGCTGATCGTCCTCGCCGCCACCCCGGGTCTGCGCGGCATCCTGCCGATGCGGCGCACGCAGACCGACGTACGCGCCGGACTCCACCGCGAGGCCGCCGCCCTGGTCCTGCGCGACCGGGCCGTGGAGGTCTCCGGCGTCCAGTCGGTACGCGTACACCTGACCCGCGCCAAGGCCGACGTCGCCGCGGTCTCGCACTTCCGCGAACTGGACGACGTACGCGCCGACCTGGACGCCACGCTGGCCGAGGCGATCACGGGGCTGGGCCTGGCCAGGCCACCCGCACTGTCGGTGCGGGTACGGCGGCCGGGAAAGAAGGGGTGAGGCCGATGGTCCGGATCGTCAACCGTGTCGTGCTCGGGGTGGTCGGACTCGTCCTGCTGGTGGTCGGGGGTTCGGTGCTCGCCGTGGGGCTGGGGCTGAACCCGCCGTCCTGGTGGATCCACGACGGCCCGCACGACGTCCTGCTCGACGACACCGAACGCACCCGCGGGGAGAACCAGGGCTGGTGGTGGCCCACCGTCCTCGCCGTACTGGCCGTCCTCGTCCTGCTCACCCTGTGGTGGCTGACCGCGAACCTGCGCCGGCACCGGCTGACCGAGGTTCTGGTGGACACCGGCGACGGCGAGGGCGCGCTGCTGCGGGGCCGGGCCCTGGAAGGCGTACTGGCCAACGAGGCGACGGAATTGGACGGCGTGTCCCACGCCCACGTCCAGCTGACGGGCAGGCGCAACGCCCCCGAGACCCGCGTACGGCTCCTGCTGGAACCGTACGTGGACCCCGGGACGGCCCTGGACCACCTGACGACGCAGGCGCTGACGCACGCGCGGAACTCGGCGGGGCTGGCGTCGCTGCCGTCGGAGGTCAGGATGAAGGCGGTCAAGCACCGCGCGGCGAGGGTCAGTTGAGAAACTAGAACCCGTGCCGCATGCCGCCGTCGACCGGCATCATGATCCCGGTCAGGTAGGAAGCGGCCGGCGACAACAGGAACGCCGCCGTACGCCCGAACTCCTCGGGCGTCCCGTACCGCCGCAACGGAATCCGCGACTCGTTGGCCGCACGCGTGGCCTCCGGGTCCGCGGACAACCCGTCCAGCTCGCGCACCCGGTCCGTGTCGATCCGGGACGGCAGCAGCCCCACGACCCGGATCCCGCGCGGCCCCAACTCGTCCGCGAGGGACTTCGCGAACCCGGCGAGCCCCGGCCGCAGCCCGTTCGAGATGGTCAGCCCCGGAATCGGCTCGTGCACCGAACCCGACAGCACGAAGCCGATGACACCGCCCGCCTCCAGCTCGGCCGCCGCCGCACGGGCGAGCCGCACCGCGCCCAGGAACACCGACTCGAAGGCCGCGGCCCACTGTTCGTCCGTGTTGTCCGCGAGGAACCCGGGCGCCGGACCGCCGACACTGATGAGGATGCCGTCGAAGCCGCCGAAGCTCTCCCGCGCGGCCGCGATCAGCCGGGCGGGCGCCTGCGGATCGGCGTTGTCGACGGCCACCCCGACCGCGCCCGGCCCCAGCTCGGCCGCCGCGTCGGCGGCCCGCTTCTCGTCGCGCCCGGTGAGAACGACCTTCGCCCCGTCGGCGACCAGCTCACGCGCGGACGCGTTGCCGAGGCCACGCGTGGCCCCGGTGACGACGTACACGCGGTCCTTCAGTCCAAGATCCATGGCCCCTATCCTGCCTCCTCGCCCCCGAACAGGGCGAGGGCGGTGTTCACCAGACCGATGTGGCTGAACGCCTGCGGGAAGTTGCCGAGCTGCATGCCGCCCACGGGGTCGTACTCCTCGGCCAGCAGACCCACGTCGTTGGTCAGCGCCAGCAGCCGTTCGAAGAGGTCCCGGGCCTCCCTGGTACGGCCCGTCATGTGGAGCGCGTCGGCCAGCCAGAACGAGCACACCAGGAACGTGCCCTCGCCGCCCGGCAGCCCGTCCACGGCCGTCTCCGCGGCGCTGTAACGCCGTACGAAACCGCCGTGGCCCAGCTCCGCGCGGACCGCGTCGACGGTGCCGACGACCCGGGGGTCGTCGGGCGGGAGGAAGCCGACGCGCGGGATCAGCAGCAGGGACGCGTCGAGCTCGCGCGAGCCGTAGTACTGGGTGAACGTGTTCCGCTCGGGGTCGTAGCCCTTCTCGCACACCTCGCCGTGCACCTCGTCGCGCAGCGCGCGCCAGCCGTCCACGTCGCCGCTCAGCTCCGGGTAGGCCTCCAGGGCGCGCACCGCGCGGTCGGCGGCGACCCACACCATGACCTTCGAGTGGACGAAGTCGCGGCGGCCGCCGCGCACCTCCCACAGCCCCTCGTCCGGCTGGCGCCAGTTGGTCCGCAGGAAGTCCAGCAGGACGCTCTGGAGGGACCACATGTGCGGTTTCGCGGGCAGCCCCGCCCGCCGCGCCAGCGACAGCGAGTCCATGACCTCGCCGTACACGTCCAGCTGGAGCTGTTTCACGGCCTCGTTGCCGATCCGTACGGGCTTGGAGCCGGCGAAACCCGACAGCCACGGCAGCTCCAGTTCGGGCAGCCGCCGCTCGCCCGCGAGGCCGTACATGATCTGGAGGTCCGCCGGGTCGCCGGCGACCGCGCGCAGCAGCCAGTTCCGCCAGGCCTCGGCCTCCTCCAGATAGCCGCACGACGCCAGGGCGCCCAGGGTGAGCGTGGAGTCGCGCAGCCAGCAGTAGCGGTAGTCCCAGTTGCGCACCCCACCCAGCTCCTCGGGCAGGGAGGTGGTGGCCGCGGCCACGATGCCGCCGGTCGGCCGGTAGGTGAGCGCCTTCAGGGTGATCAGGGAACGGACCACGGTGTCCCGGTGCGGACCGTCGTAGCGGCAGCGTGCCGACCAGGCCCGCCAGTCGGCGACGCTGTTCTCCAGCGACTCGAAGGGGTCGGTCAGCGGCGGGCGCGGCTCGTGCGAGGGGTGCCAGGTGAGCACGAAGGCGACCTTCTCGCCCTTCTCGACGGTGAACTCCGAGTGTGTCCCGAGGTGTTCGCCCCAGGTGTGCACCGGGGGCTCGCTGCGCAGCCATGTCGAGTCGGGTCCCGCGACGGCCACCCGGTGTCCGTCGGACTCGCGCACCCACGGCACGATCGAGCCGTAGTCGAAGCGCAGCCGGAGCGTGCTGCGCACGGTGACCCGGCCGCGGAGCCCCTCCACGATGCGCACGAGGTCGGGGGCGCGATGGCGCTGCGGCATCAGGTCGGTGACCCGTACCGCCCCCTCGTCCGTCTCCCACTCGGTGTCCAGGACGAGGGTGCCGGGGCGGTAGGCGCGGCGGGCGCACTCACCGTCGACATCCTTGGGCGCGATGCGCCAGTGGCCGTTCTCCTCGTCGCCGAGAAGTCTGGCGAAGCAGGCGGCGGAGTCGAAGCGGGGCAGGCAGAGCCAGTCGACGCTGCCGTCCTTGCCGACCAGGGCCGCTGTCTGTTCGTCGCCGATGAGGGCGTAATCCTCGATGAGGGGCACGGGAATGCGGGTTCCCGGTGCGCCCCGGCGGCAATCAGGGGGTCGGCCGGGGGAGTGACACCTGGGTGCCGGAGAAGATGACCCCCGGGTCGGAGGGCGCCTGGTTCAGCACCCACAGTCCGATCAGTGTCGCCAGCGCGAAGACCACCGCGATGAGCACGGCGAGGACGAGCCGACGGCGGCGTTCGCGGCGCAGCCATTCGCCGCGGGCCGTGCGATAGGCGTCGGGGGCCGCGTGCACACCGCCCGCCAGCGCGGCCAGCGCCTCCTGGAGTTCCCGTTCGGTGCGGTCCGGGGTGGTGTCCTTCATCGCCGGGCCTCCATCGCCTGGGTCAGGGCGGCGAGGCCGCGTGCCGTGTGGGTCTTGACGGAGCCGCAGGAGATCCCCATGGCGGAGGCGATCTCGCTCTCCTTCAGACCGAGCCAGTGCCGCAGCACCAGCGCCTCGCGCTGCCGGGCCGGGAGCTGCTGGAGGGCGTCGATGAGGACGCGCTGGTCGTCGTGGAGGAGGGCGGTGCTCTCGGCGGAGGCGACGAGTTCGGTCGACGGCGCCTCGATGTGCTTGCGGGCGACCTGGAGGTGCCGTATCCGCATCCGGGTCAGATTGCAGACGGTGGAGCGCAGATAGGCCTCCGCCGCCTCGGTGTCCCGCAGCCGCCGCCACTTGCGGTAGATCTGGTAGTAGGCCTCGGCGACCACGTTCTCCGGGTCGTCGGCGCCGAGCAGCACGGCGAGCCGCAGCATCGAGGCGTAGTGCCGCTCGAAGAGCCGGGCCAGGCCGGCCTCGCGTTCCACGTCGGCCGGATCGCTCGCCGCGGGGGTGAGCGGTATCGGTACCGGGGTGGTGTGTCCCAGGTGCTGTCTCACGGGTTGTTCGCTCCCGTCTCCGGGCGTCGGCCGACGGTCAGGCGCGACGGCAGATCGGTCAGGTCGGCGCCGCGCGGGACGCCGATTCGTTCGAGGACCGCGGTGCCGATCACGGCGACGGTCAGGTTGAGCAGGAGGGCGGTGAGCCCGGCGTAGATCTGGAAGGGGCCGGTCCCGATCGTCGAGAACCCCTCGCGTACGACCAGGTAGGTGCCGGACAGCATGCCCGCGGCCCATCCGGTGAACAGGGCGCGCGGGTGCAGCCGGCCGGTGAACAGGCCCACGGCGACGGCCGGGAAGATCTGGAGGATCCAGACCCCGCCGAGGAGCTGGAGGTTGACGGCGTCCTGGTCGCGCAGTCCGAACACGAACGCGACCGCGCCGACCTTCGCCGTCAGCGACACCGCCTTGGCGACGCGCACCTGCCGTTTGGGCGTGGCGGTGGGGTGCACGTACTCGACGTAGACGTTGCGGACGAAGCTGGTGGCCGCCGCGATCGACATCACCGCGGCCGGGACCAGCGCCCCCACGGTGATCGCGCCGAACACCAGACCGGCCAGCGGCCCCGGCATCAGCCGGTCCACCAGCATCGGTACGGCGGTCTCGGCGCCCCCCTTCGGTGCCCGTACACCCGCCGCGAGCGCCGCGATGCCGAGGAACCCGAAGAGGGCGAGCAGCCCGGTCCAGGCGGGCAGGGCCACGGCGACCTTGCGCAGGGTGCGCGGGCTGTCGGCGGCGAAACCGGCGGTCAGGACGTGCGGGTACATCAGCAGGGCGAGGGCGGAGCCCAGGGCGAGGGTGGCGTAGGCGGGCTGCTGCTCGGGGGAGAGGAGCAGGGCGGGGCCGCCCAGGCGTTCGGCGGCTCCGTCGAAGACGGCGCCCGGTCCGCCGAGGCGTTCCAGGACCAGCCAGGTGACGGCGGTGAGGGAGACGAAGACGGCGACGGCCTTGAGCGCGGAGATCACGGCGGGGGCCCGCAGGCCGTGCCGGTAGGTGGCCACCGCGAGGCCCGCGAACAGGGCCACCATCACCAGATCACCGGCGGCGCCCCGCGGATAGACACCCCCGGCGGTCAACACCGCTCGTATGCCGAGCAGTTGGAGTGCCAGATACGGCATGGTCGCGAGGATCCCGGTCAGCGCGACCACCAGCGCCAGCGGCGCCGAACCGTACCGGCCGCGCACGAAGTCGGCGGCGGTGATGTAGCCGTGCCGCCGGGCCACCTCACCCAGCCTGCTGAGCAGCACGAAGGCGATCGGGCAGACGATCACCGTGTACGGCACCGCGAAGAAGGCGGCCGCGCCGTTGCCGTAGGCCAGTCCCGGTACGGCGGTGAAGGTGTACGCGGTGAAGATCGTGCCGCCCAGCAGCAGCCAGGTCCACACCGGGCCGAGGCCGCGGTCGGCGAGCGCCCAGCCCTCCAGGGACGGCAGCCGGTCGCTGGGGTGCAGTCGGCGCGCGGTCACGGCGAGCAGCGACGCTCCGCCGATCACGGCGAGGAACGTCGCGGTCATGGCGCTGTCGGCCATGGGTCACCGTCCTTGGTGTGTGCCCTCGCGGGAGAGTTGCGCGGGCGGCCGGAACGGATGACAGGGAACCGGCGGGAAATCTTCTGGACTTTCGCTGTCAACCGTCCGCGACGGGTGGGCAACTCTTGCACAGACCCACAGCGATGTGGAGAGGAGCGCAGGTCATGGCACGGACCGGTCATCACCGGCTACGGCGCGTCGCGATCGCCGTACTGCTTCTCGCACCCGCCGCGGGACTGCTGTGGGTCCCGATGTACGCCGGTGCGGAGCCGCGCCTGGCGGGCACGCCGTTCTTCTACTGGTACCAGCTCGCCTGGGTGCCGGGGTGCGGCCTCTGCCTGCTCGCCGCGTACGCCCTGTCGGACCGACATCGTCGCTGAGCCCTTCTGATCTCGCACCGCTCTCGGTGAGGAGCCGCCATGCCCGAAACCGCCCTTCAGCCTGCCCTTGAGGCGCCTGAAAAGTCCCGTATGTCACCTCGGTCGATCCTTCTGTGGGCTGTCGTCTCGCTGCTCGGCGCGGTCGCCTGGGGCGTCCTCGCGCTGGCCCGTGGGGAGAGGATCTCCGCGGTCTGGCTGGTCGTCGCCGCGCTCGGCTCGTACGCGATCGCCTACCGCTTCTACTCCCGCTTCGTCGTGCGCCGCGTCCTGAAACCGGACGACCGCCGGGCCACCCCGGCCGAGCGTCTGGAGGACGGCGTCGACTTCCACCCCACCGACCGCCGGGTGCTCCTCGGCCACCACTTCGCGGCGATCGCGGGCGCCGGACCGCTCGTGGGCCCGGTCCTCGCGGCCCAGATGGGCTATCTGCCCGGCACGCTGTGGATCGTCGCCGGAGTGATCTTCGCCGGTGCGGTGCAGGACATGGTCGTGCTGTTCCTGTCCATGCGCCGGGACGGCAAGTCGCTCGGGCAGATGGCCCGTGACGAGATCGGCCGGGCGGGCGGGGCGGCCGCGCTGATCGCGGTCTTCGCCATCATGATCATCCTGCTCGGTGTGCTCGCCCTGGTCGTGGTCAACGCCCTCGCCCACTCCCCGTGGGGCACCTTCTCCGTCGCGATGACCATCCCGATCGCCCTGTTCATGGGCTTCTGGCTGCACCGCATCCGCCCGGGCCGGGTCGTCGAGACCAGCCTCATCGGCGTCGTCCTGCTGCTGCTCGCGATCGTCGGCGGCAGCTGGGTCCAGGAGTCCTCATGGGCCGCCACCTTCACCCTGAGCCCGACGACCCTGGTCTTCTGCCTGGTCGGCTACGGCTTCGTGGCCTCCGTCCTGCCGGTCTGGATGCTCCTGGCGCCCCGCGACTACCTGTCCACCTTCATGAAGATCGGCACGATCGCGCTGCTCGCGGTGGGGGTCGTGGTCGCCGCCCCGGTGCTGCGCGCGGACGCGGTGACCGACTTCGCCTCCTCGGGCGCGGGCCCGGTCTTCGCCGGCTCGCTGTTCCCCTTCCTCTTCATCACCATCGCCTGCGGCGCCCTGTCCGGCTTCCACGCGCTGGTCTCCTCCGGGACGACTCCGAAGCTGATCCAGAAGGAGTCCCAGGTCAGGATGATCGGCTACGGCGCCATGCTGATGGAGTCGTTCGTCGCGATCATGGCGCTGATCGCGGCGGCGACCCTGGAGCCGGGGCTGTACTACGCGATGAACGCCCCCGCGGGGCTGCTCGGCACGACGGCCGAGTCGGCGTCGCACGCCGTCGCCGGCCTGGGCTTCACCATCACGCCCGACCAGCTCACGCAGGCCGCGAAGGCGGTGGAGGAACAGACACTGATCGCCCGCTCCGGAGGCGCCCCGACCCTCGCGGTCGGCATGTCGGAGATCTTCTCCGGGGTCTTCGGCGGCAGCGCCATGAAGGCCTTCTGGTACCACTTCGCGATCATGTTCGAGGCGCTGTTCATCCTGACGACCGTCGACGCGGGCACCCGGGTCGGGCGCTTCATGCTCCAGGACATGCTCGGCAACGTCTGGAAGCCGATCGGCCGGGTCAACTGGAAGCCGGGCATCTGGCTGTGCAGCGGACTCGTCGTGATGGCCTGGGGCTACTTCCTCTACACCGGCGCGACCGACCCGCTCGGCGGGATCAACCAGCTCTTCCCGCTCTTCGGTATCGCGAACCAGCTGCTGGCGGCCGTGGCGCTGACGGTGTGCACGACGGTCCTGGTGAAGTCCGGGCGGCTGCGCTGGGCCTGGGTCACCGGGGTCCCGCTGGCCTGGGTGGTCGCGATCACCTTCACCGCGGGCTGGCAGAAGATCTTCTCCGACGACCCGCGCGTCGGCTTCTTCGCCCAGCGCGCCAAGTACGCCGACGGCATCGACGCCGGACAGGTGCTCCCGCCCGCCAAGACCCTCGACGACATGCGGACCGTGGTCACCAACTCCACCGTCGACGGCGTACTGATCGCCCTGTTCCTGCTGCTCGTCGCGGTCGTCATCGTCAACGCGGCGGTGGTGTGCGTACGGGCCGTCCGCACCCCGGGCACCCTGCCGACGACCGAGGCGCCGTACGTCGAGTCCCGTATCGAGGTGCCCGAGCAGGCCGGCGGGACGCCGCTGGTGGGGGTGCGGTCGTGAGGGGGCGG
>NZ_JABERD010000210.1 GCF_013044505.1 Streptomyces sp. S3(2020)
CCCGGGGGGGGGGTTGGAGGGGCCGCGGCGGGCCGAGCGCGGGGGGGGGGGGACCCAGTTGGTCGAAGATCTCGATCAGCTCGTCGTCGGGGCCCGGCTCCGGCAGGAGCTCCGCGGCCGCGGCGAGCGCCTTGCGCGCCCCCGTGGCGGTGCGGAACCGCGCCTGCGGATCCGGCTGCACCAGCGTGGCCACGACCTGCCACAGCGGCTCGGGAATGCCCTTGGGCGCACTCGGCGTCCCATGCGCCGCGAAGTACTGGACGAGAGCCTTGGCGTCCGGCTTGGCGCCCTCCAGGAGGTACAGCGCGACCAGTCCGACGGCGAACAGATCGGCGGGGAAGTCCGGCTCCGAGCCCATCATCTGCTCGGGCGAGATGTAACCCGGCGTCCCCACCACGAGGTTGGTCTCCGTCAGCCGCGGTTCGCCCAGCCGCATCGCGATACCGAAGTCGGACAGCCGCAGCCGGGGCCGACCGGTACCGGTGGCCTCCAGCAGCACGTTGGCGGGCTTGATGTCCCGGTGCACCACATCCTCCGCGTGCACCGCCGCCAGCCCCGACAGAAGCTGGTCGAGGAGCGTGCACACCAAGGACGGCGGCAGGGGACCGTAGTCCCCGATCAGATGGGCCAGCGAACCACCGCCGACCAGATCCATGGTGAACAGGACCTTGTCGTCGTCGGCGGCCCAGCTCGCGGGCGCCAGCACATGTGGGTGGTCGATCCGCAGCGCCTGTTCACGGACGAAGCGCAGCAGCGAGTGCGCGTCGCTCTGCTGCAGCACCTTGGCGGCGACATACCGACGGCGGCGGTGGTCCCAGGCGCGCCAGACGGCGCCGACACCTCCACGCCCGATCGGATCGACGAGTTCGTACCGGCCGGCGAAGACCTCACCCATGGCAGTGCGTCGCTCCTCCCCCTGCGGTCTCCCCCCTTGCCTCCCCCTCCGCGAGCGATACGACTCCCGCCGCACCGCTCCAGGATGAGTGACACCCCTCGCACCGCCTCCCGGCGAGTGACACGGCCCGTCCCCCGGCCGGTGAGTGACACGCCCCCACGTGTCCCTCCCCGGATGAGCGACGACTCCTGTGCCTCTCTCCGCGCGGCGCGACCCCCTCACGCCTCCTCTGCCGCAGGCCCGGCTGCCGAACCCCCTTCGGTGACCGGGCCCGCGGGGTCAGCTCTGGTGGGACTGGTAGTGCGAGACCGCGTCCGAGGTGCGGCCCGCGCCGTAGACCCGGAGGAACTCTGCCAGTTCCGGATGGGTCGGGGCGAGGGTGTCGGCTGCCTCGATGATGTCCCCCGCGGCCGCGACCGACCGCAGCAGCGACTGGATCTCACGGACGACCCGCTTGACCGTCGGCGCTCCCGAACTGCTCGTCGTGGTCGTGGCGTTGCTGAGCACCGAGCCCCCTTGCGACTTCTTGATCTCGTCCATCCGCTCGGTCGCCTCGGCAGCGCTGACGCTGCCGTCCGCGACCTGCCTGGCCAGGTCCTGCAGCAACTGCACCCGCTGGACCACGGCCGGATTGCCGATCTTCGCCCGCTGACCGCTCATCAGCTGCGACAGCATCGGTGCGGACAGTCCCAGTACCCCCGCGAGACGAGCCTGGTTGAGACCAAGATCGTCGATGAGCTTACGGAAGAGCGCCCCCAGCGGCTCCCCGTACCAGTTCCGCTGCAGTTCCCGCGCTCTTGCGGTCGCTTCCTGCTGTGCGGCGTCCATTGCGTCTCCCCATCGCTTCCCCAAATACCGCGGTTCGCTGTAGCGAACCACGCCGAGCATCTTACGGAGAGTGGTCGTTCATCGGGACCCCCAATCTTTTTGCGAGATACCGGGGGCGACCCGGTACTCTGGTCTGCGGCGCCCACCGGTATCAGTCACTTCCGGTCGGACGCTTCCCTTCCGGGGCCTTAGCTCAGTTGGTAGAGCGCTGTCTTTGCATGGCAGATGTCAGGGGTTCGACTCCCCTAGGCTCCACACCTCGGACCGGCCAGACGCCCTTCACGGCGTCTGGCCGGTTCTTGCATGTGCCGGTTTTTCACGGCACGGATCCGCGCATGCGGCGGGTGTGGACGGAGAAAGGCCTCCTGGGTGACGTGAGTCACTCGGCAGGGCCTGAGGCGTTGCAGATATTTGCGCAAACGTGCGAGGCGGCAAAGGGTGAGAGCCACACGTGCGCGTGGCCGACGAGGTGCCGGAGTCAGTGCTTCCACTGGTGGAGGCCTTGTGGGGACTGGTGAGGACGTGTGCTGGTAACCAGGACGATGCTCTCCGTCAACGCAGTCTGCGCGGAACTTGCACACCCGAACCGTTGCAAACGTCATCGTGGGTGCAGAGGGCAAGCATCCGCTGTTCCACGTGAAACATCGTTGTGGGGCAGGAGACCCTCAAGTCTCCTGCCCCACAACGATGTTCGGAGTGCCGGACGTCAGTGGCGCTCGTCTCGGTTCGCGGCCTCCTCCTCGGCCTCCTTGGCCTGTACCTCCGGGTCGAGCACGGACTGACCGCTGCCGTCGACCGATGTCAGCCGACTCGACTCCGGGACCTCCGTCGCGGCGGGCGGCTCGACCAGCCAGTCAGGGTTGGCCTGCTTGTCCCACCACTTCCAGGCAGCGAAAGCACCACCCGCGACAACACCCACGATCGCCAGCGCCTTGGCGAGACGGCCGACCCTCGCCCGCCGGTTGTGCTTGCGGGTCAGCTTCTCGATCTCCTTGGGCGAGACCTGCCCGCGCAGCGCGAGCAGCGCGGCCGCACCACGGGACGCGGCCTCTTCCCTGACGGGCCCCGCCGCGGCCACGGCCTGCTCGATCCTCGGACGCGAATAGTCAGCGGCCTGCCGGGCAGCCTTGCGGGTGCGGACGGCGGCCTCATGGGCGGCGTGGTCGACCTTCGGCGGCACATGCGTCAGGGCCTGCTCCACGCGCGGTGCGACATGGGCGTCGTACTGGACGCGGGCCTGTTCGGCCGCCTGCGACACCTTCGGCGCGAGCCGTACGCGTGCCTCGTGTGTGTAGTGAGCGGCCCTGTCCTTGGCCGTGTCGGCGTAGGGCGCCACCACTTCCGCGGCGTGCAGCACGCTGTCCTTCGCCGAACCGGTCGCGGCGCGCACGCTGTCGATGCGGGTCACGGGAATCCTCCTCCTCGGTGGCGTACGGTAATTCGACTTTCCACCCTTTTACGGATCATGCCTGCCAACGGGGACCTGGGCATGTGAGGGCGGGCATCCGGGTCATGGACACCGACTCCGGACCATCTACGATCAAGCGCTGCTGAAGAACCGATCACATGCAATAGCGGATGAATACGGGGCAACGGGAGCTTGTCGTCGACAATGCCATGGATCGCCGACGAACGCCCCCGGCCCGGTACTACTCGACCGGTTTTCTGCACACGACCCGTTCCCCGCAAGCGACACCCCGCAGCAGCCGCCCGCAGGAGGACGACGAGCGACGGATCGCGTGGACCGTGCGAGGATCGGGGAGTCAAAGAAAGACGACGGAAGGCAGATCGTGGCCGAGCAGCTCTACGCCACCCTGAAGACCAACCACGGCGACATCGAGGTCCGACTCCTCCCGAACCACGCGCCGATCACGGTCAAGAACTTCGTCGAGCTCGCCACCGGCGAGCGCGAGTGGACCAACCCCGCCACCGGCGAGAAGTCCACGGCCAAGCTCTACGACGGCACGGTCTTCCACCGCGTCATCAGCGGCTTCATGATCCAGGGCGGTGACCCGCTGGGCAACGGCACCGGTGGCCCCGGCTACCAGTTCCAGGACGAGTTCCACCCGGACCTCTCCTTCGACAGGCCCTACCTGCTGGCCATGGCCAACGCCGGACCCGGCACCAACGGCTCACAGTTCTTCGTCACCGTCGGCACCACGACATGGCTGAACCGCAAGCACACCATCTTCGGCGAGGTCACCGACGCGGCCAGCCAGAAGATCGTCGACGCCATCGCGGGCACCCAGACCAACCCGCGCACCGACCGCCCTCTCAACGACGTCGTCATCGAGTCGGTCGTCGTCGAAACCCGCAAGGGCTGAACACCGAACCCCACGAGGGCCGACCCGAACGCCCCGGCCCACCGGCGCCCGGTCCACCAGGGAACCAAACGCCCCGCTCGTCCGTAAGGATGGGCGGGGCGGTTTCATTGCATACGACGACTTAGGGGACCCCATGGACCAGGCGCCAGGCAGCCCACAGGGCCCGGAGGACCAGGGCCCCCAGCAAGCCGAGGGCCTGCCCGGCTGCTACCGCCATCCCGACCGCGAGACCGGCATCCGCTGCACCCGCTGCGAACGCCCGATCTGCCCCGAGTGCATGATCAGCGCCTCCGTCGGCTTCCAATGCCCCGACTGCGTCCGCGGCGGTTCCGGCACCGGCCACCGCCCCGACGCCGCGATGCCCCGCACCATCGCCGGCGGAACCATCGCCGCCGACCCCCGGCTGGTCACCAAGATCCTCCTCGGGATCAACCTCGCCGTGTTCATCGCGGTCCGCGCATCGAACTCGCTGCTCAGCGACCTGGTCCTCATCGGAGCCTGGCCACCGGCCCCGTTCACGGCCACCGAGGGCGTCGCCGACGGACAGTGGTACCGCCTGGTCACCTCGATGTTCACGCACCAGGAGATCTGGCACATCGCCTTCAACATGCTGAGCCTGTGGTGGCTCGGCGGCCCACTCGAAGCAGCCCTCGGCCGCGCCCGCTACCTCACGCTCTACCTGGTGTCCGGCCTCGCCGGCAGCGTCCTGGCCTATCTGCTGGAGTCCCCGACCACAGCCACGCTCGGCGCCTCCGGCGCCATCTTCGGCCTCTTCGGCGCCACCGCCGTCCTGATGCGCCGGCTCAACTACGACATGCGGCCGATCATCGCGCTCCTCGTGATCAACCTCATCTTCACCTTCAACCCGGCGTTCGACATCTCCTGGCAGGCCCACATCGGCGGCCTCGCCGGAGGCGTGGTCATCGGCTACGCCATGGTGCACGCCCCGCGCGAGCGACGGGCCCTGATCCAGTACGGCACCTGCGCGCTCGTCCTCGCCCTGGTCGTCGTATTGACGCTGGTGAGGACGGCTCAGCTCACCTGAGCGGGGCCGTTGTCCACAGCGGGTGGCGAATCTTGCGCACAGCGTGCGCGAACAAGCGTGCCCCCTGTCGCTGACCTGTGTTTCCGCAGGTCGGACAGGGGGCGAACATGCTTTCGGGTGACCGGTAGTTCCGTCACACCGGCGTCAACGCTGGATGAGTTATCCACAGATCGTCGTTCTTTTTCCCCACTGTGGAAAACGTTGTGGATAACTCAGCGGATAGCCCTGGGCAGAGCTGGGTTCACCGCGGAGTCGCCGCTACTTCCACTGCGTGGAGACGCCGAAGCCGGCGGCGATGAAGCCGAAGCCCACCACGATGTTCCAGTTGTCGAGCTTGTCGATGGGCAGCGAGCCGTCCGTCACATAAAAGACGACGATCCAGGCCAGCCCGATGACGAACAGGGCCAACATGACGGGCGCGACCCAGGCACGGCTGTTCAGCTTGATGCTGGTCGCCTGCTTCGCGGGCGGCGGCGTGTAATCAGCCTTCTTGCGGATACGTGACTTCGGCACGAGGGTCTCTCCTGTCGATGCGCTGCGTGGCCGCGCAGGTAACTAGGTCGGGCTCGGGGCAGCGTACAAGGGGACACTTAGTGCTCCCCCGGGCGTCCGTTAGCGTAGTGCTTCCGCGGCGCCGAAGGAGATAAGGGTACGTTGAGCAATTCTGCCGACTCCCCCCAGGCCGAATCCAGCCCTGTCCGCAAACGGGGTTTCCGGCCCGTGCGGCTGCTCACGGTGGCCGTCTTCGCTCTCGCGGGCCTCATTTTCTTCACCAGCTTCAACACGGCCAAGGGCACCAACATCCGCACGGACGCCTCACTGCTGAAGCTGTCCGACCTCATCCTGGAGCGCAGCCACAAGAACGGTCAGCTGGACGAGACCAACGGAACGCTCAGGGACGACGTCGAGGCGCTGGCCGAGCGGGACGACGGCAGCACCAAGGCCGAGGACGACAAGCTGGCGGCGCTGGAGAAGACGGCGGGAACGCAGAAGCTGAAGGGTGAGGCGATCTCCGTCACGCTCAACGACGCCCCGCCGGACGCCACCGCCAAACTCCCCGGCTATCCCGAGCCGCAGCCCGACTACCTGGTCATCCACCAGCAGGACCTCCAGGCCGTGGTGAACGCCCTGTGGCAGGCCGGCGCCCAGGGCATCAAGGTCATGGACCAGCGGCTGATCTCCACCAGCGCCGTGCGCTGCGTGGGCAACACGCTCATCCTCCAGGGCCGGGTCTACTCACCGCCGTACAAGATCACGGCGATCGGGGACCCGGAGAAGCTGCGGACGTCGCTCGCGGCGAGTCCGGCGATCCAGAACTACATGGTGTACGTCAACGTCTACGGGCTCGGCTGGAAAGTCGAGGACGAAGGGACGGTGACTCTGCCCGGCTACTCGGGCACAGTGGATCTGCAGTACGCCAAGCCTGTGGAGTAGGCCTCTCTGGAGCCGCCGGTGCGTGTCGTCGTCAGGACCGTCAGCGAACTCTGTATCACCGTCGGCACGGTCATCGTGCTCTTCGTGGTCTACGTGCTGTTCTGGACCGGCGTGAAGGCCGACGACGTCATGGGCGAGCAGATCGACCAGTTGCAGGACCAGTGGGCGAAGGGGAGCGTGGAGCAGCCCAGGGTGACGGGGGGTGCCACCGCGGCTCCGGCCGAGCCGGCGCCGTACAAGAGCGGGAAGCCTTTCGCGATCATGTACATCCCTCGGCTTGGTTTCACGTGGAACAAGCCCGTGCTGGAGGGGACGGCCGTCGGCACGTTGAAGAAGGGGCTCGGGCACTACGCGCGGACCGCGCGGCTCGGGGAGACGGGCAACTTCTCGGTGGCCGGTCATCGGCGTACGTACGGCGATCCCTTCAAGGACTTTCCCAAGCTGCGGCGAGGGGATGCGGTGGTGCTGACGGACGGGACGACCTGGTTCACGTATCGGATCGACAAAGGGCCCTACAAAACCGTGCCCACGGACGTTGAGGTGATCGATCCTGTGCCACGTAAGTCGGGGTATACGCGGTCGGGCCGCTATCTGACCCTGACTACATGCGATCCGGAGTGGGGGCACAGTCACCGGCTGATCGTGTGGGCGCACCTGGACTCCACACAGCCTGTGGAGGAAGGGAAGCCGACGGCCCTGCGCCGTTAGTCTGGTGCGGTACGGCGTGAGTCTGGTGCCGTGGTGCGACGGAAGGGACGGCATGTACGGCTGGATCTGGCGGCATCTGCCAGGGAACGCGTGGGTGAGGGCGTTTGTCTCGCTCGTGCTGGTGCTTGCTGTGGTCTACGTCCTGTTCCAGTACGTCTTCCCGTGGGCCGAACCGCTGCTGCCCTTCAACGATGTGACGGTGGACAACCAGTGAGTGCGCGGATTCTCGTCGTCGACAACTACGACAGCTTCGTTTTCAACCTGGTGCAGTACCTGTACCAGCTGGGCGCCGAGTGCGAGGTGCTGCGCAACGACGAGGTGTCGACGGCGCACGCCCAGGACGGCTTCGACGGGGTGCTGCTGTCGCCGGGTCCGGGGACGCCGGAGGAGGCGGGCGTCTGCATCGAGATGGTCCGCCACTGCGCGGCGACCGGGGTGCCGGTCTTCGGTGTGTGCCTGGGGATGCAGTCGATGCAGGTGGCGTACGGCGGGGTCGTGGACCGCGCCCCGGAGCTGCTGCACGGCAAGACCTCGCTGGTCGAGCACGAGGGCAAGGGCGTCTTCGCCGGGCTGCCCACCCCCTTCACCGCGACCCGCTATCACTCCCTCGCCGCCGAGCCGGAGACGGTGCCGGGCGAGCTGGAGGTGACCGCGCGGACGCACGACGGGATCATCATGGGGCTGCGGCACCGTGAACTGCCTGTCGAGGGGGTGCAGTTCCACCCCGAGTCGGTGCTGACGGAGCACGGGCACCGGATGCTGGCCAACTGGCTGGTGACGTGCGGCGACCAGGGTGCGGTGGCGAGAAGCGCGGGGCTGGCCCCGGTGGTGGGCAGGGCCTCGGCGTGACCGCACTGCGCCCCGAGCGCGAGTCCGGGACCTCGTACGGGGAGCAGTCGTACGAGGGTGCCGGTGCGTTCGGGGAGCAGGAGCTGTGGATGCCGCCTCCGGACGAGGAGACGGTGGCGCTGCGAATAGCCGACATCCCGGGGTATGCGGGAGCGGCCCAATCGGCGTCTGACGCCTCGTCCGTCACAGGAGCCCCTGGAACCCCCGCGGGGGGCCGTGCGGCCCGCAGGAAGGCCGCCAAGCGCCGTGGTGGGCGTCATGGGGGCGGGGGGAAGCCCGCGGAGGAGCCGGAGGAGGGGGAGTCGTCGTCGGCGCCGCTCTCCCGTGTCGAGGCCCGGCGGCAGGCGCGGGCGCGCAAGCCGGGGGCGGCCGTGCTGGCGAGCCGGGCGGTCGGTGAGGTGTTCATCACCACCGGTGTGCTGATGCTGCTGTTCGTCACCTACCAGTTGTGGTGGACGAACGTGCGGGCGCATGCGCAGGCCGGCAAGGAGGCGAGCACCCTCCAGGAGGAGTGGGAGAGCGGCAAGCGGGCGCCGGGCGAGTTCGAGCCGGGGCAGGGGTTCGCGCTGCTGCACATTCCCAAGCTGGACGTGGTCGTGCCGATAGCGGAGGGCGTCAGCAACAAGAAGGTGCTCGACCGGGGCATGGTCGGGCATTACTCCGAGGGTGCGTTGAAGACGGCGATGCCGAGCGCGAAGAGCGGGAACTTCGGGCTGGCGGGGCATCGGAACACGCATGGCGAGCCGTTCCGGTACATCAACAAGCTCAGCAAGGGTGACGAGATCGTCGTGGAGACGCAGGACGACTACTTCGTCTACAAGATGACGTCGTCGCTGCCGGTGACGGCGCCGAGCAACACGAGCGTGCTGGATGCGATTCCGAAGCAGGGCGGGTTCACGACCGCGGGCCGCTACATCACCTTGACGACCTGCACGCCGGAGTTCACCAGCAAGTACCGGTTGATCGTCTGGGGCAAAATGGTCGAGGACCGGCCGCGCAGCAAGGGCAAGCCGGATGCGCTCGTCCAGTAAGGGCAGATGAACAGTGGCAGCGACCGCGGAGCAGCAAGAGGTCACCGGTACCACCCCCGCCCAGCGCCGCCGCGGCATGGGGCCGATCGCCACGGCGGTCAGTGTCTTCGGTGAACTCCTCATCACGGCGGGCCTCGTCCTCGGCCTGTTCGTCGTCTACTCGCTGTGGTGGACGAACGTCGTCGCCGACCGCGCGGCGGGCAAACAGGCCGACAAGGTCCGTGACAACTGGGCTCAGGACACGGGGCCGGGTGCGCTGAACACGAAGAACGGCATCGGCTTCCTGCATGTCCCCGCGATGAGCGGCGGCGAGGTCCTGGTCGAGAAGGGCACGTCGACGAAGCAGCTCAACGACGGTGTCGCCGGGTACTACACCGACCCGGTCAAGGCGACGCTGCCGATGTCCGGCAAGGACGGCAACTTCTCGTTGGCTGCCCATCGTGACGGTCACGGCGCCAAGTTCCACAACATCGACAAGATCGAGAAGGGCGACCCGATCGTCTTCGAGACGAAGGACAAGTGGTACGTCTACAAGGCGTACGCGATCCTTCCGGAGACCTCGAAGTACAACGTCAAGGTGCTGGGTGCCGTCCCGAAGGAGTCGGGGAAGAAGAAGGCCGGCAAGTACATCACGCTGACGACCTGCACGCCGGTGTACACGAGCCGGTACCGGTATGTGGTGTGGGGGGAGTTGGTGCGGGTGGAGAAGGTGGACAGTGCGCGGACGTTGCCTAGGGAACTGCGCTGACTGAGGCTCGAAGCCGCAACTTTCTCCTGCGGCTTCGGGCCTCTTGATCAGGCGGCGCCTACTTGAGGATCTTCAACGGTTCCCCGGCGTTCCACTCCTCCAGCATCACGCGGTGTACGGCCGTGATCCCGGTCTCTGCGGCGAGTTGCAAGGCGTCTGGGGTGAACGGGCACGTTGCTACGAAGAGCACTACTTCCGCTCCGTAGAGAACCTTCGCTGACCCGATGAACTTCTGGATGTCCGGGCTGGTGATTTTGAGGTAGGGCGCGAACCTCTTGCATTGGTTCATCGGGTCCATGGCGGCCATGACTCCGATGGTGGGCCGGTCGCCCCGTACTCCTGACCGTAGGGCGATGAGCTCCTTGCGGTGCTCTCCTGAGGTTGGGTGCGGGCCAGGTACTCCATGTCCAGGAGGTAGACACGCGCCTGACGTGCGACTTCGCTGTCGCGGAGGAGCATGGCGACGTTGAGGACGGCTCGGCGGGGGTATAGCGCGAGTGAGCGAGAGCGCGACTGAATCCCACTGACCTCCTTGAAGGAGGTCAGTTCTGTACCCGTCAAAACGCGATAGCCGTTTGCTACCAGTTCTTCGCGGTGGTCGACTACGAGGGATTCGATGGCCTTGAGGCCCACCTCGAAGTACGCCGCCACCATTGCCGTCGTCACATGCATCCCATCCGGCAGCAACGACAGCGCTTTTACCCTGTCGAGTACGTCGGTCCGTTCCAGCACGCTGTCGCGGAGGCTCTTCGATTCCAGCAGCGCGGATTCGTTGATCACGTTCTGCCCTGCTGCTCGTGGCTTGACCGCATGGCCAGGGCAGAGGTACGCCCCCACTGGCTACCCAAGTAGAACGCCCGGCCGAGTAGTCTCGGCCGGGCGCCTTGTCGAGCGCACTATCCCCAGTGGGTGCAGGAGTTCAACTTGGTGTCGCCTTCGTATCTGGCGACTTCGACCCCGATCGAGAAGATGCCGTAGTCGTCCGAGGCTGTGGTGGCTGCCCACTCGTGGTGCCCCTTGCCTCCGGTGTTCTTGTGCCACGGCCAGCGGTGGACGGTTCCGTCATGCTGCTTGGACAAGAAGCGGATTCGGGTGTGGTGGCCGTCGGCGAGGGTGTCGTCGAGGTGCCATTCCAACTTGAGGTCCGTGACCGGTCCATTGCCCCAGTCGAAGAAATAGATGAAGCCGTCCGCGCCAGTGGTGTCGCAGCTGCGATTGGCTGGGGCAGCCTGGGCGGGGCTTGTGCTGAGCGTCGCCACGAGCATGGCGGTCGCGGCTACACCTACGATCCGCGCTGTCTTCTTCACGTCTCTCCCCTTAGACGGTTGGGTACTCCCGTCGTCTCCTGCAGTGGTCGTTCGCCAGGTGAGGCGGTACCGGGACGACGGACGGAAGCATGGCCAGTCCTTTACGTAATGTAAATCCTAGTAAAGTCTTGTAGGCATGACCCCGCTTTTACGCAGGAGCCCCGAACCGTTGTGGGTTCGGGGCTCCTGGGCGATGTGAGAACGAGTCAGTCCTCCGTGCGGGCCGCCGTTCCGGTCGTGCCGCCGAAGAAGGTGCCTCCGCCGTTGTTTCCGCCGTTGTTGTTTCCTCCGACGCTGACAGTCGTCAGGGTGATGGTCGTGCTGGCTGGGTCGTCGACCTCGTTGTCCCGGTCCGGGTCCTGGTCGGTGACGAAGGCCGTGTCGCTCTGGTCGCTGCCGTTGGCGAACTGGATGTTGGTGAAGCCCTGTGCCTGAAGGGTCTGCTTGGCCTGCTGCACCGTCTGTCCGACGACGTTCGGGACCTTGGTCTTCTGGGTCTTCTTGCCGAGGTGGATCGTCACCGTCGAGTTCTTGTCGACCGAGCTGCCGATCGCCGGGTCGGTGTTGACGACCTTGTTGACCAGGTTGTCGTCGTCGGTCTCCGCGTCGGTGACGCAGTTGCCGGTGAGGTTGCTCTCGGACATCCGCGCCTTGGCGTCGTCGCAGCTCAGGCCGCTGACGTCCGGGACCGTCGACTTCTGGATCTCGGTGGCGACGGTGAGGGTGATCGTCGAGCCCTTTTCGACTTCCTTGTTGAAGACGGGGGTCTGGTCGAGGACGGAGCCGGTCTCCTCCGGGGACTCCTTCTCCTTCTTTTCGACCTTGAGACCGTAGTCGTCGCCCTCAAGTTTCGCCTTGGCGTCGTCGAACTGGTCGCCGATGACGCTCGGGACGATCACCTTCGGGGCGCCCGTGGAGACCACCAGGTTGATGGTGGACTTCTTGTCGACCTTGGTTCCCGGGTCGACGTCCTGCTCGCAGATGCTGCCCTTGGGCTGGTCCTCGCAGGTCTTCTCGGTGGTGGCCAGTTGCAGATCACTGTTCGTCGCCATGGTCTTGGCGCTCTTCAGCGTCTCACCGATGAAGGTCGGCACCGCCACCTTGTCGTCGGCGCTGTTGTTCCCGCTGAACGCCCACTTCCCGATCAGGATCGCGCCGATCAGGACCAGTACGGCCGCGACGACCAGGAGGATCGTAGAGGTGTTGTTCTTCTTGGGCTGGCGGCGGCGGTCGGGGCGGTCGTCGTAGCCGCCGTAGCCGCCGTCGTCCGGGTTCATGGGCGGGAGCATCGACGTGGCGCCGGCGTCGGCGGAGCGCAGGGCGGTCGTCGGCTGGTCGTCGGGGTAGCCGCCGTAGCCGACGGAGCCCATCGCCGCGGTGGCTGCCACCGGCTGGCCGTCCAGGCACGCCTCGATGTCGATGCGCATCTCGTCGGCGGACTGGTAGCGGTAGTTGGGGTCCTTGACCAGGGCCTTGAGGACGATGGCGTCCATCTCGGGCGTGAGCTCGGGGTCGAAGACCGACGGGGGCTGGGGCTCCTCGCGGACGTGCTGGTAGGCCACGGCCACCGGGGAGTCGCCCACGAAGGGCGGGCGGACCGTGAGGAGTTCGTAGAGGAGGCAGCCCGTCGAGTACAGGTCGGACCGCTGGTCGACCTGTTCGCCCTTCGCCTGCTCCGGCGAGAGGTACTGGGCCGTGCCGATGACCGCCGACGTCTGGGTCATCGTCATGCCGGAGTCGCCCATGGCGCGGGCGATGCCGAAGTCCATGACCTTGACCTGGCCGTTGCGCGTGAGCATGACGTTGGCCGGCTTGATGTCGCGGTGGACGATGCCGGCCCGGTGGGAGTATTCCAGGGCCTGGAGGATGCCGATCGTCATCTCCAGCGTGCGCTCCGGCAGCAGCCTGCGGCCGGAGTGCAGCAGCTCACGGAGCGTGGAGCCGTCGACGTACTCCATCACGATGTACGGGATCGAGACCCCGTCGATGTAGTCCTCGCCCGTGTCGTAGACCGCGACGATCGCGGGATGGTTGAGCGAGGCGGCCGACTGGGCCTCCCGGCGGAACCGGGCCTGGAAAGACGGGTCGCGCGCGAGGTCCGCGCGCAGCGTCTTCACCGCCACGGTGCGGCCGAGCCGGGTGTCATGCGCGAGGTAGACCTCCGCCATGCCACCACGGCCGAGCACCTGGCCCAGCTCGTACCGGCCGCCGAGGCGACGCGGCTCTTCCATAGCTACCTACCAGCCCTCTCCGTCGGTCCCGACCGGCACTGGTGTGCGGTCGGAGGCTGCCGTCCGGGCCTACCGTACCCGGCTGGCTTTGTGTGACCTGGCCAAGCCCGTCACCCGATACAGGACCGGTATCGCAACGTGCACCGATGTGAAGGGGACGTGATCGGGGTCACTTGTTGGAGTTGATGACCGCCTCCATCACGCTCTTGGCGATGGGGGCCGCGAGGCCGCTGCCGGAGATGTTCTCGCGGACCGCGTCCTCGTCCTCGACGACCACGGCCACGGCGACCGGCTTGCTGCCGTCGGCGAGCTTGGCGTACGAGATGAACCAGGCGTACGGGTTCTTGCTGTTGTTCTCGCCGTGCTGGGCGGTGCCGGTCTTGCCGCCGACGGTGACGCCGCCGCCGATCTGGGCGGTCTTGCCGGTGCCGTCCTTGACGACCGTCTCCATCATCGACTGGAGGATCTGCGCGTTCTTCGCCGACAGGGGCTCGCTGTACGTCTCCGGGTCGGTCTTCTCGATGACGTCGACATTGCTGGCCTGGAGCTCGTCGACCATGTACGGCTTCATGAGGGTGCCGTCGTTGGCGACCGCGGAGGCGACCATGGCCATCTGCAGCGGGGTGGCGGCGGTGTTGAACTGGCCGATGGAGGACAGGGCGACCTGCGAGGGCTCCATGTTGTCGGAGAAGACGGAGGCGCTGGAGCGGACCGGGGTGAACTGCTCCTCGGTGAAGCCGAACTTCTTGGCCTCTTCCAGCATCTTCTCGTTCTTGAGGTCGGCGCCGATCTTGCCGAAGACGGTGTTGCAGGACCACTGCAGAGCGACGCGCAGGGTGGCGTTCTTGCAGGGGATGTTGCCCTCGTTCTTCAGCTCGGTCGTGGTGCCCGTCATGACCCAGGGCAGCGGGGAGTCCGTCTTCTCGTCCGCGTCGTCGTACAGGCCGCTCTCCAGTGCGGCGGCCGCGGTGACGACCTTGAAGGTGGAGCCGGGCGGGTAGACCTCGCGCAGCGCCCGGTTGAGCATGGGGTCGTCGGGGTTGTTCTTCTTGTCGAGCTTCTTCCAGGCCGCCGCGTCCGAGTCGCTGCCGCCGGCGATCGTCCCGGGGTCGTACGACGGGTAGGAGGCCATCGCCAGGATCTTGCCGGTGGACGGTTCGAGGGCGACGACAGCGCCCTTGCCGCGCTTGGCGAGGCCTTCGTACGCGGCCTTCTGGGCGGCGGCGTTGAGGGTGGTGACGACATTGCCACCCTCCTTCGCCTTACCCGTGATCATGTCGAGGGTGTTGCGGAAGAAGAGCCGGTCGTCGTTGCCGGTGAGGATGCCGTCCTCGAGGCTCTCCAGCTGGTTGGCGCCGTAGGCCTGGGAGACGAAGCCGGTGACGGGCGCCCACATGGCGCCGTCCTTGTAGGTGCGCTTGTACTTGAAGTCGCCCGTGGTCGTCTCTTTGTAGCCGGTGATGGCCTTGCCGTCGACGATGATGTTGCCGCGCGGGGTGGCGTACCGCTCGATGGCGACCCGGCGGTTGTCGGTGTCGGTCCTCAGTTCGTCGGCCTTGACGTACTGGAGCCAGTTGTCACGGATGAGCAGGGAGAGGACGAGGAGTCCGCAGAAGATCGCGATCCGGCGCAGGGGCTTGTTCATGACGGGCGGACCACCTGGGTCATCTCGGCGTCGGGGTTGTTGGGGGCGGGCGCGGGCGCCGGGCGGCGTGCGGTGTCGCTGATGCGCAGCAGGATGCCGATCAGGGCCCAGTTGGCGATGACGGACGAACCGCCGTAGGCGACGAACGGCAGCGTCATACCGGTCAGCGGGATCAGGCCCATGACACCGCCGGCCACGACGAAGACCTGGAGGGCGAAGGCGCCGGACAGGCCGATGGCCAGGAGCTTGCCGAACGGGTCGCGGGCGGCGAGGGCCGTGCGTACACCGCGTTCCACGATCAGCCCGTAGATCAGCAGGATCGCCATGACGCCCGCGAGGCCGAGCTCCTCGCCGAACGTGGCGAGGATGAAGTCGGAGTTGGCGGCGAAGCCGATGAGGTCGGAGTTGCCCTGCCCGAGGCCGGTACCGAGGGTGCCGCCGGAGCCGAAGGCCCACAGGGCCTGCATGGACTGCTCGGTGTGGCCGTAGATGCCCTGCCTGCTGAGCGTGTACTCGCGCATGGGGTCGAGCCACGCCTGGACTCGCTGCTGGACGTGCGGCTCGAAGGAGGCGACACCCACGGCACCGGCGGCGGACATCAGCAGACCGAACACGATCCAGCTGGTCCGCTCGGTGGCGACGTACAGCATGATGATGAACATCCCGAAGAACAGCAGGGATGTACCGAGGTCGGTCTCGAAGACCAGGATGAGGATCGACATCACCCAGACGACGAGGATCGGACCGAGGTCGCGGCCGCGCGGCAGGTACAGGCCCATGAAGCGACGGCTGGCCAGGGCCAGGGCGTCTCTCTTGACCATGAGGTAGCCGGCGAAGAACACCGCGAGGGCGATCTTCGCGAACTCACCTGGCTGGAGCGTGCCGAGGCCGGGGATCTTGATCCAGATCTTGGCGCCATAGGTGGGGGCGCTGAGGCCCGGGATCAGCGGCATCACCAGGAGGAGCATGGCTCCGGCCATGGAGATGTAGGTGTAGCGCTGCAGGACGCGGTGGTCCTTGAGGAAGATCAGTACGGCCACCAGCAGGGCGACGCCCAGCGCCGAGTACAGCAGCTGACGCGGTGCCGCGTCGGGGTAGTTGGCGCTCAGTCGCTTGGACTGGTCCAGACGCCAGATGACGACCAGGCCGAGCCCGTTCAGCAGGGTGGCCAGTGGCAGCAACAGCGGGTCGGCGTACGGGGCGAACTTCCGTACGACGAGATGGCCGACGCCCGCGAGCAGGCCGAGGCCCAGGCCGTAGCCCAGCAGGCCGGCCGGCAGCTCGTCGTTGATGGCCAGCCCGACGTTGGCGTAGGCGAAGACCGGGATGACCACGGCGAACACCAGCAGCGCGAGCTCGGTGTTGCGTCGGCTCGGTGTGCCGATCGAGCCGATCGTGGACGTGTGGTGCGTCGACGTGTTGGAAGTACTGCTCATCGTGTGACAGGGCCTCTCACGGCTTGCCTACTGCGTACCGCACTGCCCGACGACCTGCTTCTCTTCGTCCGAGAGGGTGGGGCC
>NZ_JABERD010000211.1 GCF_013044505.1 Streptomyces sp. S3(2020)
AGTCGTAGCGCAGGACGACGTCCGACACGGTCATGTAGAGCGGAATGTCAGGCGTGTGCCCGAGCTGGAAGTACGGCGCGTAGCGCGGGGCGATCACGTCCACCAGCATCAGCACCTTCTGCCGGGGTGCAGGGCGGCGGGGTCCCTCGCGGCGGCGAGGGTCAGCGCCACCGCCACCACGGCGCCGGAACCGGCGACCAGGCACCCGCGCGCGTTCCAGCGGTCCGGACGGTAGCGGGAGCGCGGCGTGCGCCGCCCGCCGAGCCGCAGCCCCGCGAGGGCGGCGACCGCCCCGACGCGGAGCACGGGCATGCCGTACGTGCCGCCCTCGGCGGTGAGCAGGCCGTACGTTCCCGCGCAGATGCCGAGCAGCCCGCCGAGGGTGAGCGCGGTCGTCGTACGGCGGACACGGGGCGGGACGTCGGCGGTACGGCCGTACCCGCGCGCGTCCATCGCGCCGGCGAGGGCGACGGACCGCTCCAGCGCGCCCTCCAGGACCGGGAGTCCCACGTGCAGCAGGCCCCGGATGCCGTGGTCCGGACGGCCGCGCAGTCGGCGGGCGGCGCGCACGCGCTGGACGTCGGCGATGAAGTGGGGCGCGAAGGTGAGGGCGACGACGACCGCCACGCCGATCTCGTAGAGGGCGCCCGGCAGGGACTTGAGGAGCCGGCCGGGGTTCGCGAGGGCGTTCGCCGCGCCCACGCAGACGAGGAGGGTGGCCAGCTTCAGCCCGTCGTAGAACGCGAAGAGGAGTGACTCGCCGGTGACCTCGCCACCGAGCCGGATGCCCTGCGCCCAGTCGGGGAGCGGGAGTTCGGGGAGGGTGACGAGCACATGGGTGCCGGGGAGGGGGGAGCCGAAGGTGACGGCGAAGACGAGGCGGACGAGGAGGACGGCGAGGGCGAGCTTGACGAACGCGGAGTAGGAGCGGGACCAGGGGGCGTCGGAGCGACAGGTCACCACGACGTAGGCGGAGGTGGCGATGAGGAGGGCGTGCAGGAGGGGGTTGGTGGTGCGGGTGGCCGCGACACCGAGGGAGAGGGCCCAGAGCCACCAGGCGGCGGCGTGCAGGTTCCGCGGCCGCGCGAGGTCAGCGCGCATTCCCGCGCCGCCTCGCCTGCCACACCGCGGCCGCGCCGAGGGCCGCGACGGCGGCGGCGCCGGCGAACAGGCCCAGCGCGGGGCCGCTGCCGGAGTCCTCCGGCTTCGCCGACGTCGGCTTCTTCCCTCCCGCCACCTGCTCCCCGCACCCCGTCCGCGGATACCCGGCGATGGCACACAGCAGCGCATTCGTGCTGTAACGCAACGGCTTCGCGACCGCCGCCAGCGCCTCCGCGGTCGTCGCGTCCCGCGCCACCGCCGCGCAGGCGGTGCGGGTCGCGGGCGGGGTCTCGCCCGAGGGCGCGTCCTGGGCCGTACCGAAGTCGATGACCAGCGCCACCCGCTTCCTGCCCTCCGCCGCCGGGGTCCGCGCACAGATCGTCGCGAACGACGCCGTGCCGCGGGGCTTCGTCGCGTCCGCGGAGTCCTCGCTGACGGCGAAACGGAACCCCTGCACGTCGCCGTCGGCGGGGACGGCGGTCGCGGGGCCCTGCGTGGCGTACGTCCACGCGGAGCCGGTGCGGTCCCAGAAGGACCAGTAGCGGTAGCCGGCGGCGTGGGCGGACTGGGCCGCGCCGGTCAGGAGGACCAGCGCGGCCAGCAGCGGCGCGAGGACCCGGCGGATCACGGCTGGCGCTTCTTCTTGCGGCCGCTGAAGAGGAAGCCGATGCCGACCCCGGCGGCGAGACCGGCGGCGACGGTCCACCAGACGGCGTTGCCGGAACCGTCGCCGCTGTCCTCGGAGGGCTTCTCGGCGGCGGCCTTCTGCGGTGCCGGTCCCGTGGCGTTGAGCTGCTCGACCAGATCCGTACCGCCGAAGTCACGCGGGTCGCCGCCCGCCACGTCGGCGGCGATGATCAGCTGCGCGTAGGCGGCGGGGCCGCTCTGCTCGGCCCAGGTGGCGGAGTTCTTCTCCAGCCACGTCAGGGGCTTACGGGCCGCCTTCTCTCCGCGCTGCACGGCGAGGGCGACGACTGTGTCCGCGGTGTTGCCGTAGTCGGGCTGGTCCTCGGCGCCGGGGAGCACGGACTTGAGGTACCCGTCCTTCTGTACCGCTTGCGCCAGGTACGAAGCGCCGTTGGCCGCGGCCTGCTCCTCGGTGAGGTGCGGTGCGTCGGCACAAGCGGCCTCGGGCCAGGTGTCGACCTTGGCCCTCAGCATGCTCGTGCCGCGCAAGGCGACCACGGCCGCCGCTGTCGCGTCCGCGTTGGCGGCCAGCTTGCCCTTCTTGTCCGGCTGGTAGGCGAACGCGCCACTCTCGGCGCACGGCAGGGCCAGCTCCCGCAGGGCGTCGAAGGGCGACCTGCCCTCGTGCACGACCGCCGCGACGTCCTGACCGGCCTCGCTGAGCGCGCCGATGACGACGGCTGTCGAGTTCGCGTCGCTGGCCCCACCGGGTGTGTAGCCCCAGCCGCCGTCCTTGTTCTGCATGGACTGCAACCAGGTCGACGCCTTGCCGATCTCGTCCTCGTGCCCGCCGAACGCCGACAGCGCCTGGACGGCCACGGCCGTGCTGTTGGTGTCGACCATGACCTTGCTGTCGCACGCCTTGGCCGGGTCG
The DNA here is from genome assembly GCF_013044505.1 of Streptomyces sp. S3(2020). Lineage (GTDB taxonomy): Bacteria > Actinomycetota > Actinomycetes > Streptomycetales > Streptomycetaceae > Streptomyces. The sequence continues at coordinate 2,663 of NZ_JABERD010000211.1, forward strand.
GCGCGGAACGCCGCGAACGCCCCGTTCGCACACTGCTGCCCGGCGAGCCAGCTGATCGCCTCGGTGGCCGGCTTCACCTTCACCCTGTCCTGCGCGATCAGCGCCAGCGACTGCCGCCACACCCCGTCGTACGTCGGGTCACCCGCCCCGTACAACCCCTCCGGTATCACCACCGACGGCGAAGGCGAAGGACTCGCGGCGACGGCCGGTGCGGCCGTCGCGATCACTGCGGTGGCGGCCAGGACCGCTGCGCTGCGGCGGACGTTCATGATCGGCGGATGCCTCTCCCTGCGGGGAGCCAGGCAGCACGGGACACCCCGGCGGCTCGGCTCCGTATACCTCGACGGTGCCGTGCACCGGCCGGTTGCCGATGCACGTGAGCCGGTCACAAGTACCGAGAGCGGGGCGATCCGGCTCGCCGCCCCCCACGGGAGGCGGCTCACGGTTGCGGGTCAGCGCCGGAATTGCACCGGCTTCCCCCCGTACGGGTGTGATGACGACCCGGCCACTCTACCGGCCCGTAGCAAAGCACCTGAGGGGTGGCTGTGGGCCCGGTAGGTTCCCGGCATGGGGATCATCACGGGGAGACTGATCGGCTCGGGGCGGGCGTCGGACGTGTACGAGATCGACGACGCGTGGGTGCTGCGGCGTGCCCGGGACACCTACAGCGACGCGCTCGTCGAGGCGGCCGTCATGGAGCGGGTGCGCGGGTACGGGTATCCGGTGCCGAGGGTGCGGGTCGAGGACTCCTCGTCCACCGAGCTGGTGATGGAGCGGCTGCACGGGCCGACGATGCTGGGGGCCTTCGCCGCCGGGCGGATCGACGCACGGGAGGCGGGGGCCGTACTGGCCCGGCTCCTGCGGCGGCTGCACGCGCTGCCCGGCCGTGTCGTCCACCTCGATCTGCACCCGGACAACGATGGGGGTCCCCCCGCGCGAGCGAAGCCGAGCGTGGGGGAGCTCACCCCCGCCGGGCCCTACGTCATCGACTGGGCCAACGCCGAGGAGGGCGACCCCGGTCTCGACTGGGGGATGTCGGCGGTGATCCTCGCGCAGGTCGCTGTGGGGGGCGAGGCGTTCGCCGAACCGGCGCGCGCGATGCTGGCCGCGCTGCTCACCGATCCGTCGTCCCTGACGGAGGACGGGTTGGCGGAGGCGCGGCGTCGGCGGGCGGCCAATCCGACGATGAGCCGGCGGGAGGTCGAACTCCTCGCGGAGGCCGAGGAGTTGATCTGGTCGCTGATCTGATCGGGTTCGGTCGTGCGGTGATGCGACGCGGCCACTTCGGGGGATTACTCCGTCCGGTTCGGTCGGATGGCGTGGCCGAGTTGGCGTCACGGTCAGACTGTTGCCCGTGCCCAGTGAGAAGGCCCTCCCCGGGAACCTGCCGCCCGCTCCCCGCGGCTTCGTCGGACGGCAGGACGAACTCGCGTGGCTCGCCGAGAAGTTGGAGCCCTCCGGCGACGGTCGTCCGGTGACCCTCGTCGGCGTGGGAGGGGTGGGCAAGACGCGGCTGGCGCTGCGGGCGGCGCGGCGCGCGGGGGTGGCGTATCCCGACGGGGTGTGGCTGGTGGAGCTGTCGCCGCTGCGGGCCGAGGGCCAGGTGCCGGTGGCCGTGATGGAGGCGCTGCGGGTGGCCGACCAGACCGCCGGGCCGGTGATCGGGGCGCTTTGCGCCTGGGCGCGGGACAAGCGGCTGCTGCTCGTCCTCGACACCTGCGAGCACCTGTTGGCGGAGTGCGCGGCGCTGGTCGCGGACCTGCTCGCCGTCGCACCGGGTGTCCGCGTCCTCGTCACCAGCCGTGAGCCGCTGGACATGCCGGGGGAGCGGACGCTGGAGGTCGAACCGCTGCAAGAGGCCGACGCCACGGCCCTGTTCGCCCAGCGGGCCGCCACCGTCACCCCGGGCTTCGTCCTCGACACCACGACCCGACGGCAGGTCACCGGCGTCTGCCGGATCCTCGACGGCATCCCGCTCGCCATCGAACTCGCCGTCGCACGGCTGTCGTCGCACTCCCTGGAGGAGCTCCACGAACTCCTCGGCGACCGGCTGCGCTCCCGCTTCGACGTGCTCGCCCGGGACGAGAAGACGGGCCAGGGGCTGCCGCGGCACTGGACCCTGCGCACGACCATCGGCTGGAGCCACGAACTGTGCGCCCCGCTGGAACGGCTGTTGTGGGCGCGGCTGTCGGTCTTCGCCGGCTCCTTCACCCGGCGCGCGGCCGAATGGATCTGCGCGGGCGGACCGTTGCGCGCCGACCGGGTCGAGATCCTGCTGCTGCGCCTGACCCGGCAGTCGGTGGTGCTGCGCGATCCGGCCGACCCGGACCGCTTCCGGCTCCTCGACACGGTGCGTGAGTACGGGGCCGACTGGCTGCGGGAGTTGGGGGAGGGGGAGGCCGTGCGGCGGCGGCACCGGGACCACTACCGGCGGTTCGCGCGGGAGGCCTGCTCCGACTGGAACACCGGCCGCCAGGTCGCCTGGTGCGAACGGGTCTTCGCCGAGCACGCCAACCTCCGGGCCGCCGTGGACTGTGCGCTGGAGGACCCCGGCAGCCGGGTCGCGCTGGAGACGGTGGGCGGCATCGGGTTCCTGTGGCGGCACTGCGGCATGCTGCGCGAGGCCCGGCTCGCCCTCGACCGGGTGCTCGCCGCCGAGCACGAGCCGGGCGAGGGCCTGCTGCTGGCGCTGTGGAGCCGGGCGGCCGTCGCGGTCACCCAGGGGCACCCGGACGCCGCGGTGCCCTGGGCGGAGCGGTGCATGGACCTCGCACGGGAACTCGGTGATCCGGCCGCGATCGACGCCACCGGATACGTCACCCTCGGCCCCCTCGTGCTGACCGGCCGCCCGGCCGCGACGATCGAGGCGCTCTCGGACCTGCCGCTCGTGCCCGTCGTGTCGGACTGGCGCGGCTCGGGCCAGCTCCAGATGCGCGCCATGCGGCCCCTCGCTCACCTGATGAGCGGCGCCTACACCGAAGTCGACGAGTCGGCGGCGGAACTCCGCGCGCTGTGTGCCGGGAGCGGCGAGCTCTGGACGGGGGCCTTCGTCGACGCGTTCATCGCCGACGCCGATCTCGCGCAGGGGCGTACGGCGGCCGCCCTGGGCAATGCCCGCGCCGCGCTGGCCGGGCATCGGCTGATGCACAACACCCCCGGTGTCGCCTTCGGCATCGACGCCCTGGTGGCCGCCGAGGTCAGGGAGGAGGACGGCGACGGGCGCCGTGCCGCCAGGCTGCTCGGCATCAGCCGTCGTGCCTGGGAGCGCGTGGGCCGTGAGCAGTTCAGCCTGCCCGGCCGCGTCGCCGCCCGCGAGGCCCGCGAACGCCTTCTCCGCGACCGCCTCGGCGACACCGTGTACGAGGAGGCGTACGCGCGGGGTCTCGCCATGTCGTACGACGAAGGCCTCGACTACGCGCTCCGCTCCTGACGCGGCGTCGGCCCCCCGAACGGCAGGTGCAACGCCCGCGACACCAGCAGCCAACTCCCGTCGTCCGCACGCCGGAACGCGTCCTCGTAGTGCCCGACCTGGACCGGCGCACCCGGCGGCACGATCCCGCCGTCGTACCCGTCGACCCGGTACGTGGTGAAGTACGAGGTCGCCGTCGCCGTGTCCGAGGAGGTCACCGTGACCAGGACGTTGGACATCACCCGGCGCGACAGCCGGTCCCCGGGCCGGGACCCGAAGTACTCCCGCAGCGCCTCGCGTCCGTCGAACCGCCGTCCGTCGCCCGGATCGGGCCACTCCCAGCTGCCGTCCTCGGTGAACAGCTCGGCCACGGAACCCGGGTCCCCGATGTCGAGCCGACGGACGAAGTCGACGATGAGGCGTTCGCAGGCGCGCTCGGCGAGGAGTTGCTCCAGAGGGTCCATGGACCAGTGGTACCAGGGGCGGATCATGACCCGCGACCCGGTTCACACGGCGACGTAGGTCACCGGCTCGCTCCCGGCCACGGCCTCCGCCCGTCCCAGCTTCACCAGTCGCCGCAGATGTGCCTCGGCCTCCGAGACCGCGATGGTCCTCGATCCGTAGGGGATCTGGTCCCAGGGGCGGTTCCACTCCATGCGTTCGGCGAGCTGCCACGGGGTGAGGGGTTCGACCAGCAGGGTCAGCAGGTCGGTGAGGCGTTCCTCGTGATGCGCGAGCAACTCCCGTACCCGGGACGCCGCGTCGGTGAAGACGTGCTGGTGGGCGGGGAGGACCTCGGCGGGGGCGAGACGGCCGACGCGTTCGAGGGAGTCGAGGTAGTCGCCGAGCGGGTCGGTGACCGTGGTGTCGTCGGGGTCCTCGTACAGGCCGATGTGCGGGGTGATCTCGGGGAGCAGATGGTCACCGGAGAACAGGCGCCCGTGGCCCGGGAGGCGGGCCGGGTGGTCCTCCTCCAGGTGGAGGCAGACATGGCCCGGTGTGTGGCCCGGCGTCCAGATCGCGCGCAGGCGGCGGCCCGCCAGGTCGAGGAGTTCGCCGGGGACGATCTCGCGGTCGGGGACGGCGGGGGAGAAGCCGGGGAGTTTCCGGGGGCGGCCGGTGCGCAGGGGCGCCACATGGGACTCCGGGGCGCCGGCGGCCTCCAGCTTGGCCGTCATGTAGGAGAACCAGCGTTCCGAGCGGGTCTCGCGGGTGCGGCGCACGATCGCCGAGTCCGCCGCGTGCATCGCGATCCAGGCGCCGGACGCCTCGCGGACCCTGCCCGACAGACCGTGGTGGTCCGGGTGGTGATGGGTGATCACCACCCCGTGGACCTCGGTCTCCGAGGTGCCGCAGGCCCGCAGCCCCGCGGCGAGCGTGTCCCAGGACTCCGGGTCGTCCCAGCCCGTGTCGACCAGTACCGGACCGCGGTCGGTGTCGACGACGTACACCAGCGTGAAGCCCAGCGGATTGTCGGGGATGGGGACCCGGATCGACCGGACGCCTCCGCCGTGGTCGCCTACCTGTGGCATGAGCTGTGTCATGGGCTCCCCCGTCTCCGCGTTCTCGCGGCCGGGACCACTATAACTAGAACGCGTTTCGATGGGAGCCCAAGTCATCCTTTGGTCGCTGTGAGCTCTGTGGACTCCTCCGAAGGGAACTGGTATCAGTTCCGGTATCTGATGAACCGTCAGAGTCAGCTCCCGGGGAGGCAGTCGCCATGACCGAGCTCGTGGAACACGGACAGCTGTTCATCGGCGGGGAGTTGACCGACCCCCTGGGCAAGGACGTCATCGAGGTGATCTCCCCGCACACCGAGGAGGTCATCGGACGGGTGCCGCACGCCTCGACCGGGGACGTGGACCGGGCGGTCGCGGCGGCGCGCACGGCGTTCGAGGAAGGCCCCTGGCCGCGCATGACGCTCGACGAGCGCATCGAGGTCGTCTCCCGCATCAAGGACGGCATCCTCGTCCGGCACGAGGAGATAGCCCGCGTGATCTCCTCCGAGAACGGCTCGCCGTACTCCTGGAGCGTCCTCGCGCAGGCACTCGGCGCGATGATGGTGTGGGACGCGGCGATCACGGTCGCACGGAACTTCACCTACGAGGAGCAGCGCGACGGCGTCCTCGGAAAGATCCTGGTCCGGCGTGAGCCGGTCGGTGTCGTCGCGGCCGTGGTCCCCTGGAACGTCCCGCAGTTCGTGGCCGCCGCCAAGCTCGCGCCCGCGCTGCTCACCGGCTGCACGGTGGTGCTGAAGCCGTCGCCCGAGTCGCCGCTGGACGCGTACCTCCTCGCCGAGATCACCCGCGAGGCAGGGCTGCCGGAGGGCGTGCTGTCGATCCTGCCCGCCGACCGGGAGGTCAGCGAGTACCTGGTCGGACACCCCGGCGTGGACAAGGTCTCCTTCACCGGGTCGGTGGCGGCCGGCAAGCGCGTGATGGAGGTGGCGTCGCGCAATCTGACGCGCGTGACACTGGAGTTGGGCGGCAAGTCCGCGGCGGTCGTCCTGCCGGACGCGGACATCGGGACGTCCGTCCCCGGGATCGTGTCGGCGGCCTGGATGAACAACGGCCAGGCGTGTGTGGCCCAGACCCGCATCCTCCTGCCGCGCTCCCGCTACGACGAGTTCGCGGACGCCTTCGCCGCCGCGGCGAGCGCCCTGGTCGTCGGCGACCCGCTGGACCCCGCGACGCAGGTGGGCCCGCTGGTCGCCAGGCGCCAGCAGCAGCGCAACCTCGACTACATCCGCATCGGCCAGGAGGAGGGCGCGAAGATCCTCACGGGCGGCGGCCGCCCGCCGGGCCTGGACCGCGGCTGGTACGTGGAGCCCACCCTCTTCGGCGACGTCGACAACTCCATGCGGATCGCCCGCGAGGAGATCTTCGGCCCGGTCATCTGCCTTCTTCCCTACGGCGGCGAGTCCGAGGCCCTGAAGATCGCGAACGACTCGGACTACGGCCTCTCCGGCAGCGTGTGGACGGCCGACGTGGCGCACGGCATCGACGTCGCCCGCCAGGTCCGTACGGGCACCTACTCCGTGAACACCTTCAGCCTCGACATGCTGGGCCCGTTCGGCGGCTACAAGAACTCCGGTCTGGGGCGGGAGTTCGGCCCCGAGGGCTTCGGCGAGTACCTGGAGCACAAGATGATCCACCTGCCGGCCGGCTGGGAGGCGTGAGCGGCCATGGGTGACCGCTGGCAGGTCGAGGTCGACCGCTCCGTCTGCATCGGCTCGGCCCAGTGCGTCCACCACGCCCCCGACGGCTTCCGCCTCGACACCGGCCGCCAGTCCCACCCCGTCGAACCGGAGACGGACGCCAACGAGAAGATCCTGGCCGCCGCGGAGAGCTGCCCCGTGGAGGCCATCATGATCACCCTGCTGGGGAGCGGGGAGCCGGTGTTCCCGCCGGAGGAGTAGGGGCTTACGCTCCTGCGGTCGTCACAGGACCGATCCGGGCAGGGGAACGTGCACAAGAGCGAGGCCGAGCAGCTGATCGAGCAGGCGTACCAGGCATGGGACGCCGAGGAGTGGCTGCGCGCCGCCGAGCTCTTCGAGCAGGTGCTCGCCCATTTCCCGGACGAGCGGCCGAGCGCGGAGTGGTGGTACGACGCCGCGCTCGCCCACAAGTTCCTGCGCAACTGGCAGAAGGCGTACGAGCTGGGGCGCGAGGCCGCCGCCCGCGCCCCGCGCGGCCAGGGCGAACCGGCGTTCTGGAACCTCGGGATCGCGGCGACGATCCAGCGGGAATGGGCGACGGCACGGGACGCCTGGGCCGGATTCGGCATCGAACTACCCGACGGGGAGGGCGAGATCGAGGCCCGGATCGGGAACGCGTGTGTACGCCTCGACACCGGCGGACAGCAGGAGGTCGTGTGGATCGAGCGGCTCTGCCCGACGCGCGGACGGGTGGTCAACGTGCCCGTCACGGGCGGGCGGCGGTACGGCGAGATCGTCGTGCACGACGGAGTGCCGAACGGCGAACGGGTCGTCAACGGTACGACGTACCCCGTCTTCGACGAGCTGCTCCGCTTCGAGGCCTCCGAGCTGCCCACCCTGGAGGTCACGGTGAACGCGGGCGAGCGGGCCGACCTGGAGGCGCTCCTCGTGCTGTTCGCCGAGCACGGCTACGGCGCCGAGCCCGCCAGCTCCGTACGCATGCTGTGCGCGTGCTGCAGCGAGGGCACGCACCAGCAGGAGCGGAGTGCCGAGGCAGGTGCTCAGTCGGTCTCGCTGGCGGCCCCTGTGGAGGAGGCGCGGCGGCTGCTGGAGCGGTGGGCCGGGGAGGCCGTGATCGGGCGGAGCTGGAGCGGGCTGGAGCCGGTGGGCTAGTTCTCCGGTGCCGTCAGGTCGATCAGGCGGCACACCGTCTCGATGTCGATCTTCACCTGGGCGATGGAGGCGCGGCCCGAGAGCCAGGTGATCAGGGCCGAGTGCCAGGTGTGCTCGATGACACGGACCGCGGAGAGCTGCGCCGGGGTCGGGTCCTCGATGCCCATCGCGTCCAGGATGATCACCGTGGTCTGCCGGGAGACCTGGTCGACCTCGGGGGAGACACTGCGGTCGGCGAAGGTCAGGGCGCGGACCATCGCGTCGGCGAGATGGGGCTCGCGCTGAAGCGCTCTGAACGCGCGCATCAGGGTCTCCGCCACCTTCTCGGCCGCCGTCTCGCCCTGCGGCGGCTTCTTCCGCAGCGTGCCGTGCATGTGCTCCAGCTGGTCCTGCATCGTGGCGACCAGCAGATGGATCTTGGACGGGAAGTAGCGGTACAGCGTGCCCAGCGCCACCTGCGAGGACTCCGCGACCTCCCGCATCTGCACCGCGTCGAAACCGCCCCGGCTCGCCAGCTGCGCGCTCGCGTGCAGGATGCGGCGACGACGGGCCTCCTGCCGCTCCGTGAGGGGCGCAGAGGCGGGGCGCTGGGTGATGGCTTCCGCAGGCATGGGTCCCGTTCCGTGACAGTCGGTGAGGGCGAGTGATCACACAGCATGTCAGGGGTCCCGGTGGTGGCGTGAATCACCTGATCCACTGCTCCCACCGCCCCTACCTGCCGGTAGATTCAGAGCCTCTTGAACGATCAAGTCTGAAACTTGTTCTAGATTAGCGTCCCGGCGTAATCTCGCGGGAAACAGCAGGGAGAAGGGGGCCCGGAGTGACCGCTGAGGCCAGTCGGGCGGGTTCCCAGGAGGACCCGGCCGCGGACGGCGAGCGACCGCTCAACATCGCACTCCTCACCTACAAGGGAAACCCGTTCTGCGGCGGCCAGGGCGTCTACGTCCGCCACCTCTCCCGCGAACTGGCCCGCCTCGGCCACCGCGTCGAGGTCATCGGCTCCCAGCCCTACCCCGTCCTCGACGAGGGCGACGACATCGACGGCCGGCTGAGCCTCACGGAACTGCCCAGCCTCGACCTGTACCGCTCCCCGGACCCCTTTCGCACCCCGAAGCGCGACGAGTACCGCGACTGGATCGACGCCCTGGAAGTGGCGACGATGTGGACCGGCGGTTTCCCCGAGCCACTGACGTTCTCCCTGCGCGCCCGCCGCCATCTGCGCGCCCGCCGCGGCGAGTTCGACGTCGTGCACGACAACCAGACGCTGGGCTACGGCCTCCTGGGCGACATCGGCGCCCCCCTGGTCACGACGATCCACCACCCCATCACCGTGGACCGCCAGTTGGAGCTGGACGCGGCCCAGACCTGGGGCCAGCGCCTGGCCAAGCGGCGCTGGTACGCCTTCACCCGTATGCAGAAGCGCGCGGCGCACAGACTCCCGTCGGTCCTCACCGTCTCCGGCACCTCCCGCCAGGAGATCGTCGACCACCTCGGCGTCCGCGACGACCGCATCCACGTCGTCCACATCGGGGCCGACACCGATCTTTTCTCGCCGGATCCGTCGGTGGCCGCCGTCCCCGGCCGGATCGTCACCACCTCCAGCGCCGACGTCCCGCTCAAGGGCCTGATCTTCCTGGTCGAGGCCCTCGCGAAGGTCCGCACCGAGCACCCCGACGCCCATCTCGTCGTCGTCGGCAAGCGCGCCGAGGACGGCCCCGTCGCCCAGGCCATCGAGCGCTACGGCCTCGAAGGCGCCGTCCGCTTCGTCAAGGGCATCTCCGACGCGGAACTGGTCGACCTGGTCCGCTCCGCCGAGGTCGCCTGCGTGCCGTCCCTGTACGAGGGCTTCTCGCTGCCCGCGGCGGAGGCCATGGCCACCGGGACACCGCTGGTCGCGACGACCGGCGGCGCGATCCCGGAGGTCGCGGGGCGGGACGGGGAGACCTGTCTGGCCGTACCGCCCGGGGACTCCGGGGCGCTGGCGGCCGCCCTGAGCCGACTGCTCGGTGACCCCGACCTCGGGGCGCGGCTCGGTCGCGCGGGCCGTGAGCGGGTCCTGGCGCGGTTCACCTGGGCCCGGGCCGCCGAGGGCACCGTGGCCAGGTACCGCGAGGCGATCGGCGCGCCCGGGACCTCTTCCTCGGCCTCGACAGACCCCTCCGCCGCCCCCGCAGGCACCTATTCCGAAAGCAGGGCCACGTGCTGACCGTCGACTTCTCCCGGTTCCCGCTCGCCCCGGGCGACCGTGTCCTGGACCTCGGTTGCGGAGCCGGCCGGCACGCGTTCGAGTGCTACCGGCGCGGCGCCCAGGTCGTGGCACTGGACCAGAACGCGGAGGAGATCCGCGAGGTCGCCAAGTGGTTCGCGGCGATGAAGGAGGCCGGCGAGGCCCCCGAGGGAGCGACGGCCACCGCGATGGAGGGCGACGCCCTGGCGCTGCCCTTCCCCGACGAGTCCTTCGACGTCGTGATCATCTCCGAGGTCATGGAGCACATCCCGGACGACAAGGGCGTACTCGCCGAGATGGTCCGGGTGTTGAAGCCCGGCGGCCGGATCGCCATCACCGTCCCGCGCTACGGCCCCGAGAAGGTCTGCTGGACACTGTCCGACGCCTACCACGAGGTCGAGGGCGGCCACATCCGCATCTACAAGGCGGACGAACTGCTCGCGAAGATCCGCGAGGCCGGCCTCAAGCCGTACGGCACCCACCACGCGCACGCCCTGCACTCGCCCTACTGGTGGCTGAAGTGCGCGTTCGGCGTCGACAACGACAAGGCGCTGCCGGTGAAGGCGTACCACAAGCTGCTGGTCTGGGACATCATGAAGAAGCCGCTGGCGACGAGGGTCGCCGAGCAGGCCCTCAACCCGCTGATCGGCAAGAGCTTCGTGGCGTACGCGACCAAGCCGCACCTGCCTTCCGTGGACGCTCGGTGACCACTCCCCGCACCGAACACCTGGTCCTGCCCGGGGTGTTGGACGCCGAGCAGGCCGCCGTGACCGTCTCCGGCATCCTCGCCGTGCAGCGCGCGGACGGGGCGATCCCCTGGTTCCGAGGCCACCACCTCGACCCCTGGGACCACACCGAGGCCGCGATGGCGCTGGACGCGGCGGGCGAGCACGAGGCCGCCGAGCGGGCCTACGACTGGCTGGCCCGGCACCAGAACGAGGACGGTTCCTGGTACGCGGCCTACCGGGACGGGGCGTTCGACGACGTCACCGACCGGGGCCGGGAGACGAACTTCGTCGCCTACATAGCCGTAGGCGTGTGGCACCACTACCTCTCCACGGGCGACGACACGTTCCTGGACCGCATGTGGCCGTCGGTCCACGCGGCGGTGGAATACGTCCTGCGACTCCAGCAGCCCGGCGGGCAGATCGGCTGGAAGGGCGAGGACGACGGCACGTTCACGAAGGACGCGCTGCTGACGGGCTCCTCGTCGATCCACCACGCTCTGCGCTGCGCCCTCGCGATCGCCGAGCAGTGCGAAGAGCCGCAGCCGGACTGGGAGTTGGCGCTGGGCATGCTCCGGCACGCCATCCGCCGGCACCCGGAGCGGTTCCTGGACAAGGACCGCTACTCCATGGACTGGTACTACCCGATCCTGGGCGGCGCGCTCACGGGCGCGGAGGCCAAGTCCCGTATGGAGAAGGACTGGGACCGCTTCGTCGTGCCCGGCCTCGGGGTGCGCTGCGTGGTCCCCAACCCGTGGGTGACGGGCGGCGAGTCCGCCGAACTCGCCCTCGCGCTCTGGGCGATGGGCGAGTCCGACCGTGCATTGGACATCCTCCAGTCGATCCAGCACCTGCGGGATCCGGAGAGCGGGCTGTACTGGACCGGGTACGTCTTCGACGACGGCGCCATCTGGCCCCAGGAGCTCACCACTTGGACGGCCGGGTCGCTGCTGCTCGCGGTCGCCGCGCTGGGCGGCCATGAGGCCACGTGCGCGGTGTTCGGCGGGGACCGCCTGCCGAGCGGACTGGACCCGGACTGCTGCGCCTGAGCGCCACGGCTCAGTGCCGGTGCACCCGGTTGGCGATGGCGTGCCCGACGAACAGGTAGACCACCGCCGCCAACCCGTACCCCGCCACCACCCTCGCCCACGCCTCGTCGAACGTGAACAGATCGTGGCTCCACCCCGCCAGCCAGCGGGCCACGTCATGGATGAACTGCACGAAGTCGTTCGCACGGTTCGCGTCCAGCAGGTACATCACGATCCACAGGCCCAGGATGAAGGCCATGATGTCGGCGACGATCGCTATGACCGTACCGGCCGAGTTGGCACCGCTATATCGAGAGGACATAACCACCGGGTTGCCGCTCGTCCCGATATGAAACCCGAACGGGTTCGCCCCCGACGGGCCGGGGCGATATACCAGTGGATTGTGAAGCCGTCGCGGGCGGGTAAGTTCGAGAGCGGCGCGGACGGCCGCAAACTGGCCCTGGTCTAGGCCGTCGCCCCCCTCACCGCCGGCACCGACGCCCTCAACCAGGTGAAGGACGCCGGGAAGAGCGCGGGCGCGGAGGTCGCCGACAAGGTGCCGTCCGCTACCCAGCTCACCGGTTGAGCTCGGCCAGTACCCGCAGTGACTCGCGGTCCGGGGACAGTGCCAGTAGATCCGTCACCGGGCCCTTGCGCCACAACTCCAGGCGTTCGGCGATGCGTTCGCGGGGGCCGACGAGGGAGATCTCGTCGGCGAAGGCGTCGGGGACGGCCAGTACCGCCTCCTCGCGGCGGCCTTCGAGGAAGAGGTGCTGGATGCGCCGGGCCTCCTCCTCGTAGCCCATGCGTGCCATCAGGTCGGCGTGGAAGTTGCGGGCCGCGTGGCCCATGCCGCCGATGTAGAAGCCGAGCATGGTCTTCACGGGGAGCAGGCCCTCGCGTACGTCGTCGCAGACCCGGACCTGGGCCATGGGGGCGACGAGGAAGCCGTCCGGGGCGTCGGAGAGCGAGGCCTCGTAGACCTCGGGGCGGGTCGGGGACCAGTAGAGGGGGAGCCAGCCGTCGGCGATGCGGGTCGTCTGGGCCACGTTCTTCGGACCCTCGGCGCCGAGGAGGATCGGCAGGTCGGGGCGCAGGGGGTGGGTGATCGGCTTCAGGGGCTTGCCCAGGCCTGTCGCGTCGGGGGCGCGGTAGGGGTGGGAGTGGAAGCGGCCGGCGAGTTCGACGGGGGCCTCGCGCCTGAGGACTTGGCGTACGACGTCGACGTACTCCCGCGTCGCGGTCAGCGGTGACTTCGGGAACGGGCGGCCGTACCAGCCCTCGACCACCTGCGGGCCGGAGAGCCCCAGGCCGAGCATCATGCGGCCGCCCGACAAATGGTCCAGCGTCAGTGCGTGCATCGCCGTCGTGGTGGGGGAGCGGGCCGCCATCTGGGCAACCGCCGTGCCCAGCTTGATCCTTGAGGTCTGGGCGGCGATCCAGGTCAGCGGGGTGAAGACGTCCGAACCCCAGGACTCCGCCGTCCAGACCGAGTCGTAGCCCAGCCGCTCCGCCTCCTGCGCCAGCGGTACGTGATCGGGGTTGGGGCCGCGACCCCAGTAGCCGAGGGCGAGACCTAGCCGCATAGCCGCCTCCTGACGGTGTGTCAGTTCGCCGGTCGGGGGAGGCGACTGTACGACAACGGCCCCCCGCCCGGAAGGGCGAGGGGCCGTGCATCGCAGAGGCGTCAGCCGCGCTGGATGCCCGAGGTGTCCTGGAGCACGCCGCGACGGCCGTCCTGCGTCTGGGCGACCAGGTTGGCGCCGCGCTGCTCGACGGCCAGGTACCAGGTACCCGGGGCGAGTTCGGCGATCGGCGACTGCGAGCCGTCCTCCGCGAAGAGCGGACGCGGGACGGGGACCGCGAACCAGAACGGGGAGAAGTCCCCGGTCGGCTGCGGCGCCTGAGGCTGCGGCTGGGACGGCCCCGGCTGCGGCTGGGCGCCGAACGGCTGACCCGGCTGCGGCTGACCGCCGTAGGGCTGACCCGGTCTCTTATACAAATCTGACGCTGCCGACGAAGGGGCTAGGGTAGAACACGGTGGGCGGCGGCTACGTAGAAAAAAAAAACAGTCAATAAACGCACAGTCGTACACGACCTAGCACGGAAACAATCTGGCATATACACACGCGA
>NZ_JABERD010000212.1 GCF_013044505.1 Streptomyces sp. S3(2020)
CCTCTCCCCCCACCCCCCCCCCCGCCCCTCTCCCCCTCCCCCGCCCCTTCAGTTGTCTATAACACCCCCCCTCTCACCCGCCGGTTCCCCGACACCGCCCCCGGCCTGCGCCGATCCCGGGACAGGTACCCCCACCGGCGTCCGCACCGCCGTCAGCACCCCCGCCAGCAGCAGCATCATCGCCGCCGCGACCCCCAGCAGCCACACCCGTCCGTCCAGCTCCGCCAGCCGCGACAGCGACACGGACTGGTCGCGCTCGGAGCTCAGGAGGTCGTCCAGGGGGTCCGGGAGGAAGGTGGCCAGCGGACCGGTCGCGCGGCCGTCCCACGGCACGAACAGGCCGATCGGGATGCCCAGCCAGGTGCCGTTGGGCGTGCCCAGCAGCGCCGCGCCCGCGATCCGCTTCGGGTGGTCGTCGCCGATCGAGGCGTACGCCGCCGCCGCGAGCCCCGCCGCGACCGCGACCAGCAGGACGGTCACCAGGGCGGACACCGCCGGGCGTACGACGCGGTGCACCGCTTCCCAGCCACGAGGCAACGGTGTGCGGCGCGAGGCCAGGAGCGCGATCAGCAGGACGCCGGCCGACCAGAGCAGGCCCCCGAGCAGCGTCGGCACCGTGTCCACCGTGAAGCCGACCGCCGCCTTCGCGTCGACCAGGTCACCGATCTGGTCCGGGAGCAGTCCACCGATGTCCCCGACATCGCCGAGGCCCGGGATCTCCAGACCCCCGCCTCCTCCTCCGCCGCCGCCGGGAAGGTTGTCCAGGCCGAGCGCACCGCCGTCGATCGTGATGATGTCGTGACCCGCCCAGGCCAGCCCGCCCAGCGTGGCCACGAAGAGCGCGACCACCGCACCCGCGCGCGCGAGGAGTTCGGCCGGTGCGACGACAACCCCGGCCGCCCGTAAGGACCGTAGGAAGAACCATGACAAAAGGAGCGCACCGACCAGACCGACACCCAGTGGCGTGATCTCGATGGCCGTCGCCGCCTCCGCTCCCGTCAGTCCGAAAGCGGACACATCGCCGGACGGTGTCACCGAACCACCCGCCCCGAGCGCCACTACCGCCGCGGTCATCGGGCCGAGCGATGCCGTCGTGTCGGCCTCCAGCAGGTGCAGGCCGAGTGCGGCGACGCCCGCCATCCCGATCAACGCCCAGCTCACGGCGGCGATCGCGGACAGCAGGATGTCCCCCCACGGCAACTTCGAGCCGTGCTTCGTGGTCCCGATACTCATGGACGCGCTCATGGCAGACCCCCCGATCCGCGGCGCGGCCGATCGCCGCGCATGTCCCCCTCGCGTGGATTACCACTCTCCGGGTCGGTTTCAACCCCGTCAACGGAACCGGTCGAAGCGTGTGCGCGTGGTCTTCACAAGGCCCGACTTTCGGTCAGGGGGCGGAGCCTGAAATAGTTCCCGACGATGTTCGACATCCCTAGACTCCCTGTGTTGGGGGTAACTCGGGGGACTACTCATGGGGCATGGAGTGCCGGAACTCGTACTGGAATTGAATGGACGTACCTGGACGCTCGACCCGTCCAGGCCCTACACCCTCGGACGCGATCCGCAGGGTGACATCGTGCTCGACGACGCCAGGGTGTCCTGGCGGCACGCCACGATCAGCTGGAACGGCCGCAGTTGGGCCATCGAGGACCACGGCTCCACGAACGGCACGTTCGTGCAGGGTCAGCGGATCCATCAGCTGGAGCTCGGCTCCGGCTCGGCGGTGCACCTCGGCAACGCGACCGACGGCCCGCGGGTGAGCCTGTCCGGCACCGCGGCCCCGGCCGCGCAGCCGCAGCAGCAGCCGTACGCCGCCCAGGGAGCACAGGGGGGTCAGGGCGCTCAGGCCGCTCCGGCCGCGAACCCCGGCTGGGCCCAGCAGGCGCCGCAGCAGCAAGCCCCGCAGGCCGGCTGGCAGCAGCCCGCCGCGCAGGTTCCGCAGCAGCAGGGCCCCGGCGTCGGCGCGGGGGCGCCGCCGGTCTACGGCGACCGCAGCCCGACCACGTTCCACCAGTTCTCGATCGGCCGCGTGATGCGGATCGGTCGTGCCCTGGAGAACGAACTGGTCGTCTCCGACCTGCAGGTCTCCCGTCACCACGCCGAGTTCCACTCGACGCCCGACGGCCGTATGGAGATCCGCGACCTCGGCTCGCACAACGGCACCTACGTCAACGGCCAGCCGATCGCCAAGGGCGGCTCGATCCTGCTCGGCCCGACGGACATCGTCGGTGTCGGTCACTCGACGTTCCGGATCGTGGGCGACCGCCTAGAGGAGTTCGTCGACACCGGTGAGGTCTCCTTCTCGGCCCGCCATCTGACGGTGACCGTCGACGGCGGCAAGCAGATCCTCAAGGACGTCTCCTTCGGCGTCCCGGAGAAGTCGCTGATCGCGGTCATCGGCCCGTCCGGATCCGGCAAGTCGACGCTGCTCAAGGCGCTGACGGGCTACCGTCCCGCCAACCAGGGCGACGTCCTCTACGACAACCGGAACCTCTACAAGCAGTTCGCCGAGCTGCGCCAGCGCATCGGTCTGGTCCCGCAGGACGACATCCTGCACAAGGAGCTGACCGTCAAGAAGGCCCTCAAGTACGCGGCCAAGCTCCGCTTCCCCGCCGACACGACCGGCGCCGAGCGCGACGCCCGTATCGACGAGGTGCTGCGCGAGCTGAAGCTGGACATCCACAAGGAGAAGAAGGTCACCTCCCTCTCCGGTGGCCAGCGCAAGCGTGTCTCGGTGGCCCTGGAACTGCTCACCAAGCCGTCGCTGATCTTTCTGGACGAGCCCACCTCGGGCCTCGACCCGGGCATGGACCGCGACGTCATGCAGCTGCTGCGCGGCCTCGCCGACGACGGCCGCACCGTCCTCGTCGTCACCCACTCCGTGGCCGAGCTCGCGATCTGCGACAAGCTCCTCGTGATGGCTCCCGGCGGTGCGGTCGCCTACTTCGGCCCGCCCGAGGAGGCGCTGAACTTCTTCGGCTACGACACCTGGGCCGACGTCTTCTCCGCCTTCGAGAACTACCGCGACTACGACTGGGCCGGACGCTGGAAGGGCTCGCAGCACTACCAGATGTACGCCGCGGACATCGACGCGATCGCACCGCAGTCCGTACAGATGCCGCCGATGCAGGCGATGAGGCCGCCGAAGCCCCAGGGCTGGATGGGCCAGTTCGTCACACTGGTGCGCCGCTACGTCTCGGTCATCGCCTCGGACAAGGGCTTCCTGGCCCTGACGGTGATCCTGCCGCTCGTCCTCGGCTCGGTCAGCCTGCTCATCGACTCGGGCAATAGCCTGCTGCCCAACCCGGCCAACGCACAGGGCCGGATCATCCCGAACGGCACGGCCACCACGGTCCTGCTGATCCTCGCGGTGGGCGCCTGCTTCGCCGGCGCCGCGAACTCCGTCCGTGAGCTGATCAAGGAACGGGTCATCTACGAGCGGGAACGTGCCACCGGCCTGTCCCGTTCCGCGTACCTGATGTCCAAGGTCTTCGTGCTCGGTGTGGTCACCGTGCTCCAGGGCCTGATGGTCGGTGTCATCGGCTTCGCCAGCCGGGAGATCCCCGAAGAGGGCCTGATCTTCAAGGGCGCGCCCCTGATCGAGCTCTGCATCCCGATCATGGCGCTGGGCTTCACCTCGATGATGTTCGGCCTGATCATCTCCTCGCTGGTGAAGACGGCCGAGAAGACCATGCCGCTGCTGGTCATGTTCGCGATCATCCAGGTCGTGTTCACCGGCTGCCTCTTCGCCCTGAACGGCGCGGTCGGCGTCAACCAGTTCTCGTACCTGATGCCCTCGCGCTGGGCGGTGGGCGCGGCCGGCGCCACGCTGGACTTCAACAAGATCAGCCCGCCCGAGGAGGGCAGCTCCAACGACCCGCTGTGGGAGCACACCGCCGGTGCCTGGGGCATGGACATGGTCGCCCTGATCATCCTGGGCGTGATCTGCGGCTTCTTCGTGGCCCGCTTCCTGCGCCGCCACGAGCCCGAGGTCATGCGCAAGTAGTCGCGTCCGTACGACGCCGAAGGGCGGCACCCCGGTGGGGGTGCCGCCCTTCGGCATGCGTTGCCTGGCGTGCTTCGCCTCGGGCAGGCGTACGAGAGGTCCGCGCGGCCTCAGTACGCGCCGTTGACGTTGTCGATCGAGCCGTACTTGTCGGCGGCGTAGTTGGCGCTGGCGACGATGTTGGCGACCGGGTCGTACTGGCTGAAGGGGGTGCCGGAGACGTGGTACGCGTCGAAGGTCGGCTTGATGATCTGGAGCAGGCCGATCGACGGGGTGCCGTTGATGGCGTTGACGTCCCAGTTGTTGATCGCGTTCGGGTTGCCCGAGGACTCCCGCATGATGTTGCGGTACAGGCCGTTGTAGGTACCCGGGATGCCCTTGGACTTCATGATGTCCAGGGACTCCTTGATCCAGCCGTCCAGGTTGTTGGCGTAGGACTTCGTGGCGGCGGCCTTCACCGTGGCGCGCTTGGCGGACCGGCTCGCGGCCTCCTTCGCCGCGCGCTCCCGCTCGGCCTTCTTCTCGGCCGCGGCCTCGGCGGCCGCCTTCTTCTTCGCGGCGGCCTCGGAGGCGGCCTTGGCGGCGGCCTTCTTCGCGGCGGCGGCCTCGGCGGCCTGGGTCTGAAGGCTGGAGTCCGCGAGCTGCTCGGTCACGTCCGACTGGAGGCCCTTGAGCTGCTCCGAGCTGTAGGCGACCTTCGCCGAGGAGGCGGCCTCGCTCGTGGTCGTCTCCGCGTTGCTGGGAACCGCGGAGAACGCGAGGGCGGCGGCGCCGAGCGTGGCGACACCGGCGAGGGCGACCTTGTGGCGCTTGGTCAGCGCGCGACTGTGGCTCTTCTTGGACATGCGGGGACCTCTTCGAATAGCGCGGAGGCCGCTCTTCGTGCAAAAGCCGCGGGCGGAACCCGCGGCGGTGAGCGACGGCTGCCATTCTTAGCGGCCGCAAAAATGTGTGGCAAAGGTGTGACGTACGATCCCGGGTAGTTGACCGGGGAAGGGCAAAACGGGACAGACAGGAACGTCTGCCCCGCTCACCGAGGACGGCTTTATCTCCTATTCACCTTCGTACGTGATGTGCGCCCTATGTGCGGGCTCACATCGGAGGCGTAGCAGTCTCACCAGCAGTTGCGACAGCAATGCTCTGTGTGAGGACTCTCCTCCGGGAGGATGAGATGCACGTCCCCGAACTCGTGCCACAGGTACAGCCCGCGCAGCGCCTCCGTGTACGCGCGGTCGATCGCCGCCCGTCCGGCCACCGCCTCCAGCATCAGCAGATGCGAGGCCTCCGGCTCGTGCAGCCCGGTCAGCAGCCCGTCCACCACCCGCACCCCGCGCTCCGGGGTCACCACGAGATCCGTCCACCCCGCACGCGCGCGTACGGCCCCGTCGGCGCCGACCGCCGACTCCACGGCCCGTACGGCGGTCGTCCCGACGGCGACGACCCGGCCGTCCCCCGCCTTCACGGCGTTGATCAGCCGCGCCGACGCCTCCGGCACCGCGAACCGCTCCGGATACGGCGCCTCGTGCGCCTCCGCCGACGCCACCCCGGTATGCAGCGTGACCGGCGCGAACTGCACCCCCCGACTCACCAGCTCCGCCACCAGCCGCGCTGTGAAAGGCCGGGCGGCACTCGGCATCTCCGCACTGCCGGCCCCGTCGGACGAGGGCAGCGCGAACACGGTCTGGTAGACGGAGAGAGGCTGATCGCGCTCGGTGTAGGAGTAGCGGATGGGCCGCCCGTACTCCCGCAGCAGACCGCCGACGCGGGCTCCGGCGCCGGCCTGCCCGGACACGGTGGTCAGCCCGTCCACGGCCTCGGTGGCGGTCCTGGAGCCCCCGGCCCCCGACACCCGCGCCCACCACAGCCGCCCACCCACCGCGCTCAGCGGCTCCTCCAGCCGCAGCCGCATGCCCCCGGGCAACCGCACCTCCGTACCCTCGGGTCCGCCCGCACGCGCACGCGTGGTGCCCCGCTCGTCGGGGTCCCGCAGCTCGACCGCCCACCGGCCGTCGTCCCCGCGCGTGGAGAAGTGCACCACCACGCGTGCGTGCCCGATCCGTCCGTCCACGGCAGCGGCCAGCGTCGGCGACGTGTTGACGACGAGCAGATCCCCGGCCCGCAGCAGCCGCGGCAGCTCCGCGAAGGCGTGGTGCGCCACCTCGGTACCGCGGGACACGAGCAGCCGTACGGCGTCCCGGTCCAGCCCCGGCCCACGCTGCTCGGCCGGGATCCGGGCGGACAGCTCCTCCGGGACGTGCAGGGCCGTCGTCATCGCCCCTCCACCAGCGCGGGCGCGGTGTACCGGCCGCTCACCGGCCGCTCGTCGAGCAGCCGCAGGAAGCCGGGGACCACGTCGGCCGGGTCGGGCCGCGGTTCCTCGTCGTCCGGAACGGCCGCCGCGCACAGCTCCGTGGCCATGTCCCCGGGGTCGACCGCCCAGACCCGCAGCCCGGGCTCCTCCTCGCCCAGCACCGCCACGAGGTGGTCCAGGGCCGCCTTCGAGGCCCCGTAGCCGCCCCACGTCTCATATGCCTCGGCGGCCGCGTCCGAACTGACCGCGATCACCGTCCCGATCCCGGACGCCCGCAGCAGCGGCAGCGCCTCCTGGACCAGACCCAGCGCGGCCACGACGTTCACCTCCAGAGCCCGCCGCAGCCCCTCCAGGGGCAACGCGTCCAGCCGTACGAGCGGCTCGGCGCCCAGCGCGCTGGCGTTGCTCACCACCAGATCGACCCCGCCGAACCGCGCCGCGGCCGCCACCAGATCGGCCCGGTGCCCGGCGTCCGTGACGTCCCCCGGCAGCGCCGCCACCCGCGCGCCGTACTTCTCCAGCTCCTCCGCCACTTCCCGCAGGGCCCCCGCGCCTCTGGCGTCGAGCACCAGATCCCAGCCGCGCGCGGCCAGCGCCCCGGCGAGCGCCCGCCCCAGACCCTTCGAGGCCCCCGTGATGACCGCTACCGACATGACCACGTCCCCTCGTCGTTCCCGACGCCTTCTCATCGGCGTGATCCCAACGTAGGAACCGGACCGCCCCGGCCGCGTCGGACGCGGGTCGCGAGCCGATGGGGCCCTTCGCCCTAGGCCCACCGCCCTAGGCGGTCGCCGCCACAGGTCCGATACGGACTGTCACACCCCGCCGGTACCGTGAGGGCATGAGTCAAGGACCCAGGTCCGGCCTGGCGGCGGTGAGCTCCGCGCTGCTGGCCATGAGCAGGCACCTCGAGGTGCGCGACGTCCTCAAGACGATCGTCGCCTCGGCCCGCGAGCTGCTCGACGCGCAGTACGCGGCACTCGGTGTCCCGGACGACCACGGAGGCTTCGCCCAGTTCGTGGTCGACGGCGTCAGCGACCAGCAGTGGAAGGCCATCGGCCCGCTCCCGCGCCAGCACGGCATCCTCGCCGCGATGCTCCAGGAGGCGAAGGTCGAACGCCTCGCCGACGTACGCAAGGACCCCCGCTTCGAGGGCTGGCCCTCGGCCCACCCCGACATGTCCGACTTCCTGGGCCTGCCCATCCGCGACGGCGACGAGGTCATCGGCGCCCTGTTCCTGGCCAACAAGAACTGCCACAAGCCGGACGGCGGCTGCGGCTTCACCGCGGAGGACGAGGAACTGCTCTCCATCCTCGCCCAGCACGCCGCGATCGCCCTGACCAACGCCCGCCTGTACGAGCGCAGCCGCGAGCTGACCATCGCCGAGGAACGCTCCCGCCTGGCACACGAACTGCACGACGCGGTCGCCCAGAAACTGTTCTCCCTGCGCCTCACCGCACAGGCCGCCGCCGCCCTCGTCGACCGTGACCCCTCCCGCGCCAAGGGCGAGCTGCAACAGGTCGCCGCGCTCGCCGCCGAGGCCGCCGACGAACTGCGCGGCGCCGTAGTGGAGCTGCGCCCCGCGGCCCTCGACGAGGACGGCCTCGTCGCCACCCTGCGCACCCAGGTCCATGTCCTGGACCGCGCCCAC
Source organism: Streptomyces sp. S3(2020) (assembly GCF_013044505.1). GTDB lineage: Bacteria > Actinomycetota > Actinomycetes > Streptomycetales > Streptomycetaceae > Streptomyces. Next base: position 7,969 of record NZ_JABERD010000212.1, read on the forward strand.
ACCGCGCACGTGACCTTCGACAGCTCTGGCGTCCGCGCCCTGCCCGCCTCCCAGGAGGAAGCCGTCCTGCGCGTCGCCCAGGAGGCCCTGCACAACGCCCTGCGGCACTCCGGAGCCGAACAGGTCGACGTGACACTGGCCCGGCGCGACGGCGGAGTCGTGCTGCGGGTCACCGACGACGGCAGCGGCTTCGACCCGCAGCAGACCCGTCGAGCGGGCCGCCACCTCGGACTGGTCTCCATGCGGGACCGGGCCGGCGGGGTCGGCGGCGCGCTGACCGTGGAATCGGCGCCCGGCAAGGGCACCACCATCGAGATGGAGGTCCCTGGTGGCTGACGCAATCAAGGTGCTGCTCGTCGACGACCACCAGGTGGTCCGCCGCGGACTGCGCACCTTCCTCGAAGTACAGGACGACATCGAGGTCGTCGGCGAGGCCGCCGACGGCGCCGAAGGGGTCGCCCGCGCCGAGGAACTCAAACCCGACGTCGTCCTCATGGACGTCAAGATGCCGGGCATGGACGGCGTCGACGCGCTGCGCAAGCTCCGCGAACTGGACAACCCCGCGCGCGTGCTGATCGTCACCAGCTTCACCGAACAGCGCACGGTGGTCCCGGCGCTGCGCGCGGGCGCCGCCGGTTACGTCTACAAGGACGTCGACCCGGACGCCCTCGCGGGCGCCATCCGCTCCGTCCACGCCGGGCACATCCTGCTCCAGCCGGAGGTCGCGGGTGCCCTGCTCTCCCAGGAGGAGGCCAACAACGGCCAGGGCAGGGCGGGTTCGCTCACGGAACGCGAGCGCGAGGTCCTCGGCCTGATAGCGGACGGCCGCTCGAACCGTGAGATCGCCCGCGCCCTCGTCCTGTCCGAGAAGACCGTCAAGACCCACGTCTCGAACATCCTGATGAAACTCGACCTGGCGGACCGCACCCAGGCCGCGCTGTGGGCGGTACGTCATGGAGTGGCCGGTTGATCCACGGGGCGGACGGCAATACGGAGGGTTCCGCTCCGGACTGAGATTCATACCGTCGTGGGAATGTCCCCCGGATGGCGCATCCTTCGTGGATCTCCACCGTTCTCCAGTGCGTGCTGCGGCGACTGCCGCGGCAATCGCTAGGAGGGGCTCAGAAGTGAAGAACCTGAAGAAGGTAGCGGCCGTGACGATGGTGGCCGGCGGGCTGGTCGCCGCCGGTGCCGGTATGGCCTCCGCCACCGACGGCTCGCACGCCGACGGCAAGGCCGTGGGCTCGCCCGGCGTCATCTCGGGCAACCTCGTCCAGGCCCCGGTGCACGTTCCGGTGAACGTGGTCGGCAACAGCGTGAATGTCATCGGTGTCCTGAACCCCGCGTTCGGCAACCTCGGCATCAACCGCTGACCTCCACCACGGAGCGGCAGTGACCTCCGGCCTCCCGGGCACTCACTCCTGGGGGGCCGGTCAGTTTGTCCGCCCAATGATCCGAACGGGCAGTTGCGGCCCACCTTCCGTACCGTTCCCGCACGCTCCCGCGTTGATCAGCGCACGACCCGCGGCCGGGTCGGTTACGCAAACGCAGGAGGAACGCTTCTCATGAACATCGCCAAGAAGGCCGCCGTGGCCCTCACCGTCGCCGGTATCGCCACGGGTGCCGCTGCCGGTGCCGCTGTCGCCGACTCGGGTGCCGAGGGCGCGGCCGTGAAGTCGCCGGGCGTCGCCTCGGGCAACCTGGTCCAGGTTCCCGTCCACGTCCCCGTCAACGTCGTCGGCAACGCGGTCGACGTCATCGGCCTGCTCAACCCCTCCTTCGGCAACGAGGGCTCGAACGACTGACGTCGGTTCCCGACCGACGAAGGGCTCCGCGAATCAAGGGCGATTCGCGGAGCCCTTCGGTGTGCTCGGCGCGGCCCGCGATCAGTGGCACACCCACGCCGCCGGACCTGCCCGCTACCGCACCCCCCGCTCCCGCTCCTCCACATACGCGTTGTACGCGGCGACCTGAGCCCGCCGAGCCGTCCGCTCGACCGGCCGCAACGCCTCGGAGCGCGCCGCCATCTCACCGGCGCTCACCGCACCCCCGTGGCCGTTCTCAGCGGCCACGGAGATCAACAACCCCACCCGCTGCGCAAGCTCCAGCACCCGCACCGCCCGAGGCGGATACCCCGGCGCGAGCACCTCCCGCCCCCGCTCGGACCGCGCCCGATACGCATCGATCGCCGCCGCGGCCACCGGCCCCGACCCGGCCACGTCCAGCCGCGTCAGCACATCCGTCGCGTCCCGCAACGCCTCCGCCAGCTCCCGCTCGGCCTCGCCCAGCGACGGCACATCCGCGGGCGGCGCCTCCCGCACCGGCAGCACATGCCACACCACCTCGACATGCACATCACCGGACGGCCCCGCCTCGTACACCTCCGGCACCAAGCCGAGCGCGGCCCCGTGGCAGATCACCGCCTCCTCGGCCTCCAGCGCCCGCGCATTGAACTCCGGAGGCCCGCTCAGCCCGAGCGGATGCCCGGACGCGGGCAGCGCGATGCGCAACCCCGTCACCCTGAGCGACCGCAACCGCCCGAGCGCGAGTGTGAGTCCGACGGGCGCCGACTCGCCCGGCAGCCCCTCCACCCGGTGCACGGCATCCTCACCCACGATCGCGAGCACGGCGTCGTCAGGTGAGACAAGTCCGGCAAGAAGGCAATTTCCCCAAGCGGCAAGGCGTCCAGAGCGTGGTTCCGAGAGCATGCCCCCACCCTAAGGACCGGACCGATGGATTGGACGGGCCGACCGGTGGCGTAGATTTCGTTGAGGGCTGCGCTCAAACGCGCGCGCGACCGCCGAGACGCCGAGACCGGTCAGACTGCAAGGGGAGACAACGCGCTCATGAGCGATGTTCTGGAGCTTGAGGACGTATCCGTGGTCCGTGAGGGCCGGGCTCTGGTGGACCAGGTCTCCTGGTCGGTCAAGGAGGGCGAGCGCTGGGTCATCCTCGGCCCCAACGGCGCCGGCAAGACCACCCTCCTGAACGTCGCCTCCAGCTACCTCTACCCCAGCAAGGGCACCGCGACCATCCTCGGCGAGACCCTCGGCAAGCCCGGCACCGACGTCTTCGAGCTCCGCCCGCGCATCGGCGTGGCCGGCATCGCCATGGCCGACAAGCTCCCCAAGCGCCAGACCGTCCTGGAGACCGTGCTGACGGCCGCGTACGGCATGACGGCCACCTGGCAGGAGGACTACGACGAGATCGACGAGCAGCGTGCCCGCGCCTTCCTCGACCGCCTCGGCATGAGCGACTACCTGGAGCGCAAGTTCGGCACGCTCTCCGAGGGCGAGCGCAAGCGCACCCTCATCGCCCGCGCCCTGATGACCGACCCCGAACTGCTGCTCCTCGACGAGCCCGCCGCCGGCCTCGACCTCGGCGGCCGCGAGGACCTCGTACGCCGACTCGGCCGCCTCGCCCGCGACCCGATCGCCCCCTCGATGCTGATGGTCACCCACCACGTCGAGGAGATCGCCCCCGGCTTCACCCATGTCCTCATGATCCGCCAGGGCCAGGTCCTCGCCGCGGGTCCCCTGGAGCTCGAACTCACCTCCCGCAACCTCTCCCTCTGCTTCGGTCTCCCGCTCGTCGTCGAGCAGGTCGGCGAGCGCTGGATCGCACAGGGCCTGCCTCTCTCCTGACGCTCCTCGCGCCCTGTCCGCAAAGGGACTTGCGGACCTACCATGACCATGTGAACGACATCGACGCATGGGTGTGGTGGCTCATCGGCGCGGCCTCGCTCGGAATCCCGCTCGTGATGACGGCGATGCCGGAGTTCGGCATGCTCGCGGTGGGCGCCGTCGCCGGCGCTGTCCTCGCGGGCCTCGGCTTCGGCGTGGTGGTGCAGGTGCTCGCTTTCGTCGTCGTCTCGGTCGCCCTCATCGGCGTCGTACGGCCCATCGCGGCTCGGCACAGCGCACAACGCCCCCAACTCGCCACGGGAGTGGAGGCGTTGAAGGGAAAACAGGCGGTCGTACTGGAACGTGTCGACGGTTCCGGCGGCCGGATCAAGCTCGGCGGCGAGGTTTGGTCGGCCCGCGCCCTCGACGTCGACCGCGCCTACGAAGTAGGACAAGAAGTGGACGTCGTGGAGATCGAGGGAGCGACCGCGATCGTCATCTGACCTCGCACGACTCAACTGAACCGAACAGCCCCCGAGTTGCTCGACGGTCTGTCAGACTCGACCAGCAAGATCTTCAACAACCATAAGATCTTCCGAAAGCGCCGAGGCGGAGAGAGGTACGGGGAAGCGACGATGGAACCGGTCATCATCGTTTTGATCATTCTGGTGGTGTTGGTCTTCATCGCCTTGATCAAGACCATCCAAGTCATCCCACAGGCCAGCGCCGCGATCGTCGAGCGCTTCGGCCGCTACACGCGGACACTCAACGCGGGCCTCAACATCGTCGTCCCGTTCATAGACACCATCCGCAACCGCATCGACCTGCGTGAACAGGTCGTCCCGTTCCCGCCGCAGCCGGTGATCACCCAGGACAACCTGGTCGTCAACATCGACACGGTCATCTACTACCAGGTGACCGACGCGAGGGCCGCGACCTACGAAGTCGCCAGCTACATCCAGGCGATCGAGCAGCTGACGGTCACCACGCTCCGCAACATCATCGGTGGCATGGACCTCGAACGCACCCTGACCTCCCGCGAGGAGATCAACGCGGCCCTGCGAGGCGTCCTCGACGAGGCGACCGGCAAGTGGGGCATCCGGGTCAACCGCGTGGAACTGAAGGCCATCGAGCCCCCGACCTCCATCCAGGACTCGATGGAGAAGCAGATGCGCGCCGACCGCGACAAGCGCGCCGCGATCCTCACGGCGGAAGGCACGCGCCAGGCGGCCATCCTCACCGCCGAGGGCGAGAAGCAGTCCCAGATCCTCCGCGCGGAAGGCGAGGCCAAGGCCGCGGCCCTGCGCGCGGAGGGCGAAGCCCAGGCCGTCCGCACGGTCTTCGAGGCCATCCACGCCGGCGACCCCGACCAGAAGCTCCTCTCCTACCAGTACCTCCAGATGCTCCCCAAGATCGCCGAGGGCGACGCCAACAAGCTCTGGATCGTCCCCAGCGAAATCGGCGACGCCCTCAAGGGCCTCTCCGGCGCCATGGGCAACTTCGGCAACCTGGGCGGCGGCAGCCAGGGCAACGGCGGAGGAACAGAACGCAGGGAGAAGCCGTCGATCGACTGACGCGGATTCTCCTGTACGACATCGGGGCTCGCCTTCAAGACGAAGGCGAGCCCCGATGTCCTCAGGGGTGTGGGGAACTGCGCGAGATCAGGCGGCGTCCCGAGCCAACCAATCCGGCAGCGCCTGAAACTCCTCGGTCCCCAGCGACAGCAGCATCGCGTCCGCGGGACTCGGCTCGAACGGCGCCCGCAGCAACGGCATACCCGCCTGCTCCGGAGTCCGGTCGGCCTTACGGTGGTTGTCCTCCGCGCAGGAAGCCACCGTGTTCAGCCAGGAGTCCTGACCACCCTGCGCCCGCGGCACCACGTGGTCCACAGTCGTCGCCCTGCGCCCGCAGTACGCGCACCGGTGCCGGTCCCTGACCAGCACACCCCGCCTCGACCACGGCGCTTGTCTTCGGAACGGCACCCTCACGTACCTGCACAGCCTGATCACCCGGGGCGCCGGTATGTCGACCGCGGCTCCGCGCATACGCAGTTCGGGGTGGGACTGCTCGACGACGGCCTTGTCCTGGAGCACCAGAACGACGGCTCGGTTCAACGTCACCGTCGACAGCGGCTCGAAGCTCGCGTTCAGTACCAGCGTGTCCCGCATAACCAGCCCACCTCCTGTGTGCACCGGCCCACCCCGTTGGCGGGCTGGGATCAACTCTGGCCGGGCACGCCGAGATGGACAACGAAATAAAAAGTGCCCGCCCCTGATCACTTCCAAGACCAGGGGCGGGCAAACGTTCCATGAACGTCGGGCTTGTTCAGCCCTCTTCAGGGTTCTCGTACTCACCGATCAGTTGCGCACGCGCGATCGCGTGGAACCTCAGATTGAAGCCCACGTAGGCGGGAGAGGCGTCGGCATCCGGCCCGAGCTTCTCCTGGTCGACGGCGTACACCGTGAAGACGTACCGGTGCGATCCATCTCCAGGAGGCGGCGCGGCCCCACCGAAGTCCTTGCTGCCGTAGTCGTTGCGTGCCTGTACGGCACCCTCGGGCAGCCCTTCGAACTTGCCGCTGCCCGCGCCCACCGGCAGCTCGGTCACCGAGGCCGGAATGTCGAACAGCACCCAGTGCCAGAACCCGCTGCCCGTCGGGGCGTCGGGGTCGTAGCAGGTCACGGCGAAGCTCTTGGTCCCGGGCGGAAAGCCTTCCCACCGCAGCTGCGGCGAGATGTTGCCGGCCGCGTACACCTGAGCGTCCTTGAGCGTCGCCCCTTCCGCGATGTCCTCGCTCGTCACCGTGAACGACGGGACGGGCGGGTGGAAGTCATGGGGGAGAGGCCGCCGCTTCAGCTCGGTCACCTCGGTACCTCCTGATCGATTACCGGAATCAGCAGTGCCGAGCCTAGAACCAGTTGCGCTTGCTGCCGACCTCGGAGAGCCACTGGTTGAGGTAAGCCGCCCAGTCGGTGCTCTGGTGGTCGTGCAGACCCACCTGGAAGGAACGGAAGGTGTCGCTGCCCTCGCTGAAGAGCCCCGGCTTCTTGTCCATCTCCAGCACGACGTCCATGGCGTTCTGATCGGCCACGAAGCTCAGCTCGACCTGGTTGATACCCCGGTACTGCTGCGGCGGGAAGAACTCGATCTCCTGGTAGAACGGCAGCTTCTGCCGGGTACCCCGGATGTGACCGCGCTCCATGTCCGCGTTCTTGAACCGGAAGCCCAGCTGGATGAAGGCGTCCAGGATCGCCTTCTGCGCGGGCAGCGGGTGCACGTTGATCGGGTCCAGGTCACCGGAGTCCACCGCACGCGCGATCTCCAGCTCCGTGGTCACACCGATGTGCATCCCGCGCAGCGGCTGACCGTCGATCGTCGTGACCGGCGTCTCCCACGGGATCTCGAGCCCGAACTGCACGGCGTGCACCGCACCGGCCTTCAGCTCGAAGGCACCGCCGAGCCGCTGCTTGGTGAACTCGATGTCCTGCTTGTACTCCTGGTCGCCGCTCTCGACCTCGACCTTGGCCTGAAGCCCGACCGACAGCCCCTCGATCTGCTGGTCCACGGACCCACCCTGGATCCGCACCTCGCCCTGGACGACACCACCCGGAACGACATTGACCTCGGTCAGCACCGTCTCGACCGAAGCCCCGCCGGCCCCCAGGCTCGCGAGCAGCTTCTTGAACGCCATGACTCTCCCTCTTACGTCGTCCTGCTTCTTGTGCGTGGACCCTTGATCCATACAAACGCGATCCGGCCGTGGCCGGTTCCGCGCCCTCACCCTTGCAAGGCGAACGCCCCCTGACCACCCCGTTGCAGCCACCCGTCTGCACTACCCTCGGACGGCATGATCGCGACCCCCGACCGTACGCCCCTCCCACGCGAGTTCTTCGACCGGCCCGTACTGGACGTCGCCCCCGACCTTGTCGGCCGCATCCTCGTACGCACCACCCCGGACGGTCCGATCGCCCTCCGCATTACAGAGGTGGAGGCCTACGACGGGCAGAACGACCCCGGCTCCCACGCCTATCGCGGCCGCACCGCCCGCAATGACGTGATGTTCGGTCCGCCCGGTCACGTGTACGTCTACTTCACCTACGGCATGTGGCACTGCATGAACCTGGTGTGCGGCCCGGACGGCACGGCGAGTGCGGTCCTGCTCCGCGCCGGCGAGATCGTCGAGGGCGCCGAGCTCGCTCGTAAACGTCGACTCTCGGCCCGAAATGACAAGGAACTGGCCAAAGGCCCCGCACGCCTGGCCACGGCCCTGGATGTGGCCCGCTCCCTGAACGGCACGGACGCGTGCGCCTCGGGCGACACACCACTGAGGGTCCTCGCCGGTACACCGATCCCCTCCGACCAGGTACGCAACGGTCCCCGCACCGGAGTGTCCGGCGACGGCGGCGTCCACCCCTGGCGCTTCTGGGTCGTCAACGACCCGACGGTGAGCCCTTATCGGGCCCATACGCCGAGGCGTCGCTCAAGTTGACGCGCCCTTACGGGGTGCGTAATGTAGCCCGAGCCGCTTGACCCGGGTACTGCGTTCGTCAGCAGCCGGAGGCGGCCAAACCACTACCTACGACATCCTCTCAGCGAGGGTGAATTCGGTGTGCCTGCATGCCTGAATTCGAACTCGCGGAACTCGATTATGAGTTGCCGAGCGGATGGGCTAACGTAGTGAATGTCGAAAGGCCGACAGGCGAAAGCCCAAAGCCCCAGACAAATCCCAACCGACAGGGAATCGGACGCCGAAAGGGTCTGATAGAGTCGGAAACGCAAGACCGAAGGGAAAAGCCCGGAGGAAAGCCCGAGAGGGTGAGTACAAAGGAAGCGTCCGTTCCTTGAGAACTCAACAGCGTGCCAAAAATCAACGCCAGATTAG